>DATMNV010000129.1:0-78117 GCA_035568535.1 Bradyrhizobium sp. | reverse complement strand
GCCGATCGTCGAGTTCATGACCTTCAACTTCGCCATGCAGGCGATCGACCAGATCATCAACTCCGCGGCCAAGACGCTCTATATGTCCGGCGGCCAGATGGGCTGCTCGATCGTGTTCCGCGGGCCGAACGGCGCGGCCGCCCGCGTCGCCGCCCAGCACAGCCAGGATTATTCGGCCTGGTACTCGCAAATTCCGGGCCTCAAGGTGATCGCGCCGTTCTCGGCCGCCGATTACAAGGGGCTGCTGAAGGCCGCGATCCGCGATCCCAATCCGGTGATCTTCCTCGAGAACGAAGTCTTGTACGGCCACTCCGGCGAGGTGCCGAAGCTCGACGATTATGTGATCCCGATCGGCAAGGCGCGGGTGGTGCGATCCGGCAAACACGTCACCATCATCTCCTGGTCGAACGGCATGACCTATGCGCTGAAGGCCGCCGATGAACTCGCCAAGGAAGGCATCGAGGCCGAGGTGATCGACCTGCGTACGCTGCGGCCGATGGACACCGAAACCATCGTCGCTTCCGTCAAAAAGACCGGCCGCGCCGTTTGCGTGGAGGAGGGCTGGCAGCAATCCGGCGTCGGCGCCGAAGTTGCCGCCCGCATCATGGAGCACGCCTTCGATTACCTGGATGCGCCGGTGGCGCGCGTCTCCGGCAAGGACGTGCCGATGCCCTATGCCGCGAACCTCGAAAAGCTCGCATTGCCCTCCGTGGCCGAGGTGGTGGAAGCCGCCAAGGCCGTTTCCTATCGGTGAATCATGGCCGGTCCCAAGGAGCAGCCGCTGCCGCCTGACGTGATGGGCCGCGACGACGCCGTCGAGGTATTGCGCGCGTTTGTCGTGGATGGCGGTCTGTCCATCGCGTTCCAGCGCGCGTTCGAGGAGCCGGAGATGTGGGGCCTCTTGCTGGTCGACATCGCCCGCCACGCCGCGCGCGCCTACGCCCGCGAGAGCGACATCACCGAGGAAGACGCGCTGGCCAGCATCGTCGACATGTTCGAAGCCGAAATCGAGCGGCCGACCGACATGGGCAACACCACGCCGCGCTCGCAACAAGGTCACTGACAATGCCGATCAATATCCTGATGCCCGCGCTGTCGCCCACGATGGAAAAGGGCAACCTTGCCAAATGGCTGAAAAAGGAAGGCGACAAGGTCAAGTCCGGCGACGTGATCGCGGAGATCGAGACCGACAAGGCGACCATGGAGGTCGAGGCGGTCGACGAAGGCACCATCGCGAAGATCGTGGTGCCCGAGGGCACGCAGGACGTGCCGGTCAATGACGTGATCGCGGTGCTCGCCGGCGACGGCGAGGACGTGAAGGCAGCCGGAGCATCGGCCGGCGCCGCAAGACCCGCTGCCGCGCCAACGCCTGCACCCGCGAAGGCGGAAGCGCCTGCGCCGCAGCCGGCCGCAGCCGCTGCTCCGGCACCAAAGCCTGCCGCGGCGCCGCCACCGCAGGCCGCTTCGCCTGCGCCGCAAGCCAATGGCCATGGCCGCATCTTCTCGTCACCTCTCGCGCGCCGTTTGGCGAAAGAGGCCGGCATCGAGCTCGGCCGCATCAACGGCACCGGTCCGCACGGCCGTGTCATCGCCCGCGACGTGGAGGAGGCGAAGTCCGGCAAGGGTCTGAAGGCGCCGGCGGCCGCGCCTGGCGCTGGTCCCGCCATCGCACCCTCGATGTCGGACAAGCAGATCCTCGCGCTGTTCGAGCCGGGAAGCTACGAGATCGTGCCGCATGACGGCATGCGGCGGACCATCGCGCAGCGCCTGACCGCCTCGATCCAGAACGTCCCGCATTTCTATCTCACCATCGACTGCGATATCGGAAAGCTGCTCGTCGCGCGCGAGGAGATCAACGCGGCCGCGCCAAAGGACAAGGAAAAGAAGCCGCTCTACAAGATCTCGGTCAACGACTTCGTCATCAAGGCGATGGCGGTCGCGCTGCAGAAGATCCCGAACTGCAATGTGAGCTGGACCGAAGGCGGCATGGTCAAGCACAAGCATTCCGACATTGGCGTGGCCGTCGCCATGCCCGGCGGCCTGATCACGCCCATCATCCGCAAGGCCGAGACCAAGACGCTCTCGACCATCTCCAACGAGATGAAGGATTTTGCCGCGCGCGCCCGCGCCCGCAAGCTCAAGCCCGAGGAATACCAGGGCGGCACCACCGCGGTCTCCAACCTCGGCATGTACGGCATCAATCACTTCACCGCCGTGATCAATCCGCCGCATGCGACCATCCTCGCGGTTGGCACCAGCGAGGAGCGCCCGGTGGTCCGGGCTGGGCGGATCGAGATCGCGCACATGATGAGCGTGACCTTGTCCTGCGACCACCGCGCCATCGACGGCGCGCTCGGCGCCGAGCTGATCGGCGCGTTCAAGCAGCTGATCGAGAACCCCGTGATGATGATGGTGTGATGGACCGCCGTCATTGCGAGCGCAGCGAAGCAATCCATGTCGCGACAAGGTGGATTGCTTCGTCGCAAGAGCTCCTCGCAATGACGGAAAAAATCGCTGAAGGTCGCACGATGAGAACGAGCGCATAGCCATGGCCGATATATCCTTCGACGTCATCATCATCGGCTCCGGCCCTGGCGGCTATGTCACCGCGATCCGCGCGGCCCAGCTCGGCTTCAAGACCGCGATCGTGGAGAAGGCCTATCTCGGCGGCATCTGCCTGAACTGGGGCTGCATCCCGACCAAGGCGCTTTTGCGCTCGGCCGAAATCTACCACTACATGCAGCACGCCAAGGATTACGGCCTTTCCGCCGAGAAGGTCGGCTATGACGCCAAGGCCGTGGTGCAGCGCTCGCGCGGGGTCTCGAAACGCCTCAACGACGGCGTCGGCTTCCTGATGAAGAAGAACAAGGTTTCCGTCATCTGGGGCGAAGCCACCATCGATGCGCCCGGCAAGGTCAGCGTGAAGAAGTCCGTGGTCGAGGGGCCGAAGGGCGCGCTCGGCGAGGGTGCTTACCAGGCCAAACACATCATCATCGCGACCGGCGCGCGGCCGCGCGTGCTGCCCGGGCTCGAGCCCGACACGAAGCTGATCTGGACCTATTTCGAGGCGATGGTGCCGGAGCGGATGCCGAAATCGCTGCTGGTGGTCGGCTCGGGCGCGATCGGCATCGAGTTCGCGTCCTTCTTCCATACCATGGGCTCGGAAGTGACCGTGGTCGAGGTGCTGCCGCAGATCCTTCCTGTCGAGGACGCGGAGATCGCGGGCCTCGCCCGCAAGCGCTTCGAGAAGCAGGGCATCAAGATCCTCACCTCGACCAAGGTGACCAAGCTGGAGAAGAAAGCCGACAGCGTGGTCGCGACCATCGATGACGGCAAGAGCCAGCAGACCACCGAGTTCGAGCGGGTGATTTCCGCGGTCGGCGTGGTCGGCAATATCGAGAATCTCGGGCTCGAAAAGCTCGGCGTGAAGACCGATCGCGGCATCATCGTGGTCGATGGCATGTGCAAGACCAACGTGCCCGGCATCTACGCCATCGGCGATGTCTCAGGTCCCCCGATGCTGGCGCACAAGGCCGAGCATGAGGGCGTGGTCTGCGTCGAGGCGATCAAGGGCCTGCATCCGCACGCCATGGACAAGAACCTCATTCCCGGCTGCACCTATTGCAACCCGCAGGTGGCTTCCGTCGGCCTTACCGAGGCAAAAGCAAAAGAAGGCGGCCGCGAAATCCGCGTCGGCCGCTTCCCCTTTGTTGGCAACGGCAAGGCGATCGCGCTCGGCGAGGACCAGGGCCTGGTCAAGGTCGTCTTCGACAAGAAGACCGGCCAGCTCCTGGGCGCGCACATGATCGGCGCCGAGGTGACCGAGCTGATCCAGGGCTATGTCGTCGCGATGAACCTGGAGACGACGGAAGAAGAGCTGATGCACACGGTGTTCCCGCATCCGACCTTGTCGGAGATGATGAAGGAAGCCGTGCTCGACGCCTATGGGCGGGTGCTGAATATTTGATGCCGGCCGCCGTAATCCTAACTCGTCATGCGCGGGCTTGACCCGCGCATCCATCCAAAGAATGACGCATTTTCAAAGGCGATGGATTGCCGGGCCTTCGCCGCGCCGAAGGGGCTTCGGCCCCGCAGGCGGGTCAAGCCCGGCAACGACAATCTGAGTAGATCGGCAGCCGCTCCATGGGCGTAAAAGGAAGAAAAGAACAGTGCACGACAACGACAACCTGACCATCGAACGTCCGACGTTCGTGACCCATCTCGAATGCGCGATGGAAGGCGACCACTATCCCGCCGACCAGATCCATAATCTCTCCAAGGCGGGCAAGCCGCTGCTGGTGCGCTACGACCTCGCGGCCGTGAAGAAGGCACTGACGAAAGAAGCACTTTCACAGCGCCCCGCCGACATGTGGCGCTATCGCGAGATGCTGCCGGTGCGCAAATGCGCCGACATCGTCAGCCTCGGCGAAGTCATGACGCCGCTGATCCGGCTGCCGAAACTCGCCAAAAAACTCGGCGGCGGCGAGATCATCGTGAAGGACGAGGGCCGGCTGCCGACCGGCTCGTTCAAGGCGCGCGGGCTTGTGATGGCGGTGTCGATGGGCAAGGCGCTTGGCATCAAGCACATGGCGATGCCGACCAACGGCAATGCGGGGGCGGCGCTCGCGGCTTACGCGACGAGCTGCGGCATCAAGACCACGATCTTCTGTCCCGCCGACACGCCGGAGGTCAACGTCAGCGAGATCGAGCTGCAGGGCGCGACCGTCTATCGCGTCAACGGACTCATTGACGATTGCGGCAAAATCGTCGGCGAAGGCAAGGCCAAGGCCGGCTGGTTCGATACCTCGACCTTGAAAGAGCCCTATCGCATCGAAGGCAAGAAGACGATGGGGCTCGAGCTTGCCGAACAGCTCGGCTGGGACGTGCCCGACGTGATTTTCTATCCGACCGGCGGCGGCACCGGCCTGATCGGGATGTGGAAGGCGTTCGCCGAGCTGGAAGCCATTGGCTTCATCGGCTCCAAGCGCCCGCGCATGGTCGCGGTGCAGGCGGCCGGCTGCGCGCCGATGGTGCGCGCTTTTGAAGCAGGCACCGAGCATGCGCCGCGCTGGGAGGACGCGCATACCATCGCCTCCGGCATCCGCGTGCCGCAGGCGGTCGGCGATTTCCTTATCCTGCGCGCGGTGCGCGAGAGCAAAGGATTTGCCACCGCGGTGACCGACGAGAAAATTTCCTCCGCCTTGAACGAGGTCGCGCGCGAGGAGGGCCTGCTGCTCTGCCCCGAGGGCGCCGCAACCTACGCCGCCTATCAGCAGAGCCTCGCCGAAGGTCGTGTTGCGAAAACCGACCGCGTGATGCTTTTCAATTGCGCCACGGGCCTTAAATACCCGCTGCCGCCAGTCACGCGCACGCTCGATCGCTTCAAGCCGATCGACTATGCGAAACTGTAAACTCCTCATCCTGAGGAGCGGCGTCTTCGCCGCGTCTCGAAGGATGAGGCCGGCGGTTTGGCCTCATGGTTCGAGACGCTTGCTGCGCAAGCTCCTCACCATGAGGGGCGGGGCTGGAGGATGACGATGCGAAAGACTCTTTTGGCCGCGCTGATCGCAACGTTTGCACTGACAGCTCCTGTATCAGCAGAAAACTATCCCTCGCATCCGATCACGGTCGTGGTGCCGTTCTCCGCCGGCGGGCCATCGGATGCCATGATGCGCATCCTCGGCGAACGCATGAAGCTTTCGCTTGGCGAAGCGATCCTGGTGGAGAACACAACGGGTGCGGGAGGATCAATAGGCGTCGGCCGCGTGGTGCATTCGCCGCCCGATGGCTACACGGTCGGCTTCGGCCACCTCGGCACCCATGTCGCCAACGGCGCGATCTACAAGCTCAACTACGACCTCGTCGCCGATCTCGAGCCGGTGGTGCTGCTGCCGAGCAATCCCATGGTGATCGTCAGCAAGAACGCTGTCGCCGCCAAGACGCTGCCGGAACTGATCGCGTGGTTGAAGTCGCGGCCGCAGCCCGCCACCGCCGGCACCGCGGGCGCAGGCTCTGGCAGCCACATCGCGGGCCTCGCGCTCGAAAGCGCCGCCGGCATCAAGCTGCAATATGTGCCCTATCGCGGTACGGGACCTGCGCTGAACGATCTCGTCGCCGGCCAGATCGACATCATCGTCGACCAGACCTCCAACTCCATCAACCAGATCAGGGCAGGGACCATCCGCGCCTACGCGGTGACCGATTCCAGGCGCGTCGATCAGGCGCCGGACATTCCGACCGTCGATGAATCAGGCCTGCCGAACTTTCACATGACGCTGTGGTCGGGCCTGTGGGTGCCCAAGGGCACGCCGAGGGAGATCGTGGAGAAACTCAACAAGGCCGCGCTCGAGGCACTGGCTGATCCGCAGGTGAAGAAGCAGCTCGAGAATCTGGGCCTGCAGATGCCGCCCGCCGACCAGTCGACCCCGGAGGCGCTGGGCGCCTGGCAAAAGGCCGAAATCGCGAAATGGTGGCCGATGATCAAGGCCGCCAACGTCAAGGTGGATTGAGCTACTAACCTTTTGCCGGCAGACTGAATTCGTTTCAAAAATTAGAGGCGTTCAGATCGTAGGAGTTCTTGCCCCCGCGAACATAGACCCTGGCTGCCGCGGCACAGATCAAATCACGGTTGGAATCGAACGCCCTGAGGAAGCCCAACTCGTCGGCGTGGACATCTGGATCAATCCGCCTCAACGCATCTTCGTTGACGAAGAATGAGGCCTCGATGACACTGTCATGTCCCCAAAATCGTACGGCACGCCGCGCCGGATCATAGGAGCGGCTTTGATTTGGAAACGCGATCATGTGGGCTCCACCGAGCGGCCCTTTCGATTGATTCGGAAATGTTGGTGCGTCGCCGTTTTTGGGCTGCACTCGGACAACACTGTTGCAAGCTACGCCGCTTACGGTCCAACGCCTAACGAATAATCGCGAAAGGTCGAATTGAGCCAATCGCACCCGGTTCCGCCCCTTTTGCTTCCCGGAGCGGGCCGATACACTGCCGTCGGCCCAGGGAGCGGACATGGCGCGCGATCCTCGAAAAGGGGGCTCAACGAGCAAAGGGCGGCGCGGCAAGAAGAAGAGCGCCCCAAAGACCCGTAGCGCGCCCAAACGTGCGCAGAAGAGCGCGCAGGAAAAGAGTGCCAATACGAGCGCAGCCAAGCCCCTGCGCCGTCGCGCCTCCGAGGCAACCGCTGCCAGGGCGGAAATAGCCAGGCTCTCCCGCGAACTAAGCGAGGCGCTGGCGCAGCAGACCGCGACCTCCGAAGTGCTCCAGGTCATCTCGTCGTCGACGGGCGACATCGAACCGGTCTTCGGGAAGATGATTGAGAACGCCACGCGCGTTTGCGGCGCGGAATTCGGAGCCATGGGTCTGTTTGACGGCGAGGCGTATCGGCGGGTTGCGCTGTACAACGTGCCGCCGGCCTTTGACACCGCCGCGCCGAAGGAGTGGCGTCCGGGACCTGAAGGCCCGATCGGCCGCGTCCTCCGGACGGGGCAAGTCTTGCGGATCGACGATCTTCGCGAGAGCGAGAGTTATCTTGCTCGCCATCCCGCGATGGTTGCCATGGTTGAAGTCGCGCGAGCGCGGACACTCGTCATCGTGCCGATGCTGAGGGACGCAAAGCCGATCGGAGTGATATCGATTTATCGCCAGGAGGTCCGTCCGTTCAGCGAGAGGCAGATCGACCTTCTGAAGAATTTTGCGAGCCAGGCCGTGATCGCCATCGAGAACGCGCGGCTGTTCAACGAGACCCGGGAGGCGCTGGAGCAGCAGAAGGCCTCCGCCGAAATCCTGCGCGTCATCAGCAACTCGGTCGCCGACACCGCGCCCGTCTTCGAAAAAATTCTCGATAGTTGCGAAAGGCTCTTTGCCACGGAACAATTGGGCATCTTTCTGGTGCAGCCCGATGGCCAGACGCAGGTCGCAGCCTGGCGCGGCGCGGCCTTCGAAACCGTGCTCGATACCCTTCCCAGGCCGCTTGAACAGACTGCGACGGGGCTCGTGGTCCGGACTGGAGCCGTCCTCCATATCCCGAACACCGCAGCCGAACTGGACATGCCGCTGACGGTCAGGGCGATGAAGGACAGGATCGGCGACGTTTCGATGGCGTGGGCGCCAATGCTTGGGGAGCAGGGCGGCATCGGCTCGATATCGGTAATGAGACAGCCGCCCGACCCGTTTTCCGAAAAGGAGCTCGCGCTTCTCAAGACTTTCGCCGATCAGCCCGTGATCGCAATCCAGAACACCCGGCTGTTCAGGGAAGTCCAGGATCGCACCAACGATCTGAGCGAGGCGCTGAGGCAGCAAACGGCCACCGCCGACGTGCTCAAGGTCATCAGCCGCTCGGCGTTCGATCTGACGTCCGTTCTGCAAACCCTGGTCGGATCGGCCGCCCACCTTTGCGAGGCCGACAAAACCGTTATTACCCGACAAATCGGCGAGGTTTTCTATCGAGCGGAAGCCTACGGCTTCTCAACCGAATACAGGAATCACGTTAGGAATATTCCCGTCGTGCCGGAACGAGGCTCAGCCAGTGGGCGTGCCTTGCTCGAAGGGAGAGCGATTCATATTTTGGATGTCCAGGCGGACGCAGAATTTGCTTATGCGGAAGCACAGAAGCTGGGGGGCTTTCGCACCGTCCTCGCTGTTCCGATTCTGCGTGAGGGCGTTCCAATGGGCGTGCTGTCGCTGACCCGATCTGAAGTCCGCGCATTCACCGACAAGCAAATCGAATTGGTTTCGACCTTCGCGGATCAGGCGGCGATTGCGATCGAGAACGCGCGGCTGATCAACGAGATCAGGGAGGCGCTGGAGCGGCAGACGGCGACGGCCGACATTCTCAAGGTGATTGCCAGTTCGCCCGACGACGTGCAGCCGGTGTTCGATGCCATAGCCGATCAATCGAACCGTTTGCTCAACGGCCTTTCAACTGCAGTGTACAGCCTAACGGGCGACGTGGCTCACTTGATGTCATCTACGCCAGTCAATCCGGCCGCCGATGCTCATCTCAAGGCCAGTTTCCCGATTCCACTGTCGGAGCTGATATGGGGCGAGCCGATCTCCAGGGGAGAGTTTCTTCGGGTCACCGATACTGAAGAGGCGTCAGTGCCGCAGCGGATGCGGGACATGGGCCGGATCCGTGGCTGGCGCAGCGTGGTTTACCTACCGCTTCTCAGCGACGGAAGGCCCATTGGCGCGATCAGCGTCACGCGTGTCGACCCCGGCTCGTTCGCCGACCACCACGTTCAATTGCTGCGAACCTTCGCCGATCAGGCCGTCATTGCGATCTCGAATGTCGAGCTGTTCCAGCAGGTGCAGGCACCTACCCGCGAGTTGTCGCAATCCCTCGACGATCTCCGCACAGCCCAGGACCGGCTGGTGCAGACCGAGAAGCTGGCGTCACTCGGCCAGCTCACCGCGGGCATCGCGCACGAGATCAAGAACCCGCTCAATTTCGTCAACAATTTCTCGGCGCTTTCCGCCGAGCTGATCGACGAGCTCGACGCGGCCCTGGCGCCGGTCACGCTCGATCAGAAGACGAAGAGCGACATCGGCGAATTGACGCAGATGCTGAAATCCAACCTCGAAAAGGTCGTGCAGCACGGCAAGCGCGCCGACTCCATTGTCAAGAACATGCTCCTGCATTCGCGCGAGGGATCGGGCGAGCGGCGGAGCGTCGACCTCAACGCCCTGGTCGAGGAAAGTCTCAATCTCGCCTATCACGGCGCGCGCGCCGAACGTCCGGGCTTCCAGGTCACGCTCAAGCACGATCTCGATCCTGACGCCGGCACGATCGAGCTCTATCCGCAGGAGATCACGCGCGTGCTGCTCAACATGATCTCCAACGGATTTTATGCGGTGACCAAGCGTGCGGGCGAAGCCGGCAACGGGTTTGAGCCGACGCTTCAGGCCGCAACGAAGGGGCTTTCCGACCGCGTCGAAATCCGCATTCGCGACAACGGCACCGGCATCCCGCCCGAGGTGAAGGACAAGATGTTCAATCCGTTCTTCACCACCAAGCCCGCAGGCGAGGGCACCGGCCTTGGCCTCTCCATGAGCCACGACATCGTCGTGAAGCAGCACGGCGGGAGGATCGACGTCGAGACCGAGCCCGGGCATTTCACCGAATTCATCATCGTGCTGCCGCGCGCCAACAATTTTCCGGGCAAGAGCGGAGGGTAGGCCTGAATGCCTTACACAAAGACGGATGACGGGATACGCCTCTATTTCGAGGAGACGGGCTCCGGCCGCCCCGCAAGAAGGCCTCGCACCGGGCGTTTTGCCCGCGAAATCGCCTGCGCCAAAAAACTAATTTCGTGAGCCCTTTCAATTTGATCGGCCAGTTCAAGAGGCGAGGTCGAAATATTTCTCTTTTTCCGAAATTAAAATCGGGTGTATTGTTCGCGCGTCCCGTGCCCTCCAGGAGGGGCGTACGCGTCGTCACGAACGTTGGCGCGGGATGCGATGGACGCCACGGCATCACATGACGAATGATGCCGCAGGCGGACGGCAAAATCGTGTGGTCCTGATCCCCCGACGCTGGGATCAAGTTTCGAGGGGCGTTTCCCGCGAAGCGACGGTGGCTATCAAGCCCGGACACCGGGGAGATCACGTATAAGCCGCAACACCATTGCGCAGGGAAGGCCGGGTCGCTCCGGTTGAACCTGTGGTGACTAACTCGTGTGCTTCTACCCTTGCACACGAGGCCGCGGGTGCAACCGGCACCCGGCCTTCTGCGCCCTCCGTTTTCGGAGGGAGAAGGCTTTGGTCCAACCCGGGCGCGGTCTGCGCCGCGGGAGCCGAAGCCGTGTGTCCGGAAGAACGGGCACGACACGTTCTGCTCGACGAGAGGTTGAGCATTTACGGAATGCCTCGGTCAAAATGGTTGCCGCAGTGCAACGATTGTGTCGTGGCCGCAACAGCGAGTGAACATTTGGCGTCCGCCGCGGCTAGCTCTTGCTTGCGCCGCTATTTAGCCACACCCCTCTATGAAATGATGTTTCGCAAAGACTTTTCAGCACTCGGATAAGGCTCGGGGAACTTTTCGGTCCTTGAATCTTAACAACGAGAAGGGCTGGAGAAACAGGTTAGCGATGGACGCCAAGACCAATCTCAAGCACAGGCTTCCAAGCCGTCACGTGACGGAGGGTCCCGCGCGGGCTCCCCATCGCTCGTATCTGTACGCCATGGGACTGACCACCCAGCAGATTCACCAGCCGCTGGTTGGAGTTGCCTCCTGCTGGAACGAAGCCGCGCCCTGCAACATCGCGCTGATGCGCCAGGCCCAGGCGGTCAAGAAGGGCGTGGCGGCCGGCGGCGGCACGCCGCGCGAATTCTGCACCATCACCGTCACCGACGGCATGGCCATGGGCCATGACGGCATGCGCTCCTCGCTGCCGTCGCGCGAATGCATCGCCGATTCGGTCGAGCTCACCGTTCGCGGCCACGCCTATGACGCGCTCGTAGGTCTCGCCGGTTGCGACAAGTCGCTGCCGGGCATGATGATGGCGATGCTCCGCCTCAACGTGCCGTCGATCTTCATCTATGGCGGCTCGATTCTGCCCGGCAATTTCCGTGGCCAGCAGGTCACGGTGCAGGACATGTTCGAGGCCGTCGGCAAGCATTCCGTCGGCGCGATGTCGGACGAAGATCTCGACGAGATCGAGCGGGTGGCGTGTCCGTCAGCCGGCGCGTGCGGCGCACAATTCACCGCCAACACCATGGCGACTGTCTCGGAAGCGATCGGGCTTGCGTTGCCCTACTCGGCCGGCGCTCCCGCTCCGTACGAGATCCGCGATGCCTTCTGCATGACCGCGGGCGAGCGGGTCATGGACCTGATCCGCGCCAATATCCGGCCGCGCGACATCGTCACCCGCAAGTCGCTGGAGAACGCCGCCGCCGTGGTCGCCGCCTCGGGCGGGTCGACCAACGCCGGCTTGCACCTGCCGGCGATCGCCAACGAGTGCGGCATCAAATTTGATCTATTTGATGTGGCGGAAATCTTCAAAAAGACACCGTATATCGCCGATTTGAAGCCAGGTGGCCGTTATGTCGCCAAAGACATGTTTGAAGCTGGCGGCATTCCACTGCTGATGAAGACCCTGCTTGATCATGGCTATTTGCATGGTGATTGTTTGACCGTCACCGGACGCACGATCGCAGAAAACCTCAAAAGCGTGAAATGGAATCCGCACCAGGATGTGGTGCGGCCAGCCGACAATCCGATCACCGTCACCGGCGGTGTGGTCGGGTTGAAGGGTAATCTTGCACCAGAAGGGGCGATCGTGAAAGTCGCGGGCATGTCCAATCTGAGGTTTACCGGGCCGGCCCGCTGCTTCGACTGCGAAGAGGACGCCTTCGAGGCCGTCCAGAAGCGCACCTACAAGGAAGGCGAGGTCATTGTCATCCGCTACGAGGGACCGCGCGGCGGCCCGGGCATGCGCGAGATGCTCCAGACCACGGCGGCGCTAACCGGGCAGGGTACCTCCGGCAAGATCGCGCTGATCACGGACGGCCGGTTTTCCGGTGCCACCCGCGGCTTCTGCATCGGCCATGTCGGGCCGGAAGCGGCCATCGGCGGACCGATCGGGCTGCTTGAGGACGGCGACATCATCGAGATCGACGCCGTCGACGGCATACTTAACGTAAAATTGACTGAAAAAGAGCTTGCGGAACGCAAAACCAAGTGGCGTCCGCGCGAGACGAATCACACGTCGGGAGCTCTCTGGAAATACGCCCAACAGGTTGGGCCGGCAGTGGGTGGGGCCGTAACGCACCCGGGCGGCGCGCACGAGAAACAGTGCTATGCGGACATTTGACCGTACCATTGTTGCATTGATGCTGGGGACCGCGCTGGTCGCCGCGCCCGCGTTCGCGTTCGATGGCGCACCCGTCAATCAGCGCGATACCGCAATTCCCGTGCTGTCAGGACCGCCTGCCACGGTCAGCAAGCAGGCGGTCGCCCCGGCGCCCATCCCGGAGTCGGTGAAGGCGCTGCAATACGCAGCCGATATCGACGGCTATGCCGTCGCGCAGTGGAAGCTTGGCCGCATGTACGCGTCCGGCGATGGCGGACTTGCGCGCGACGATCTGCGAGCTTTCAACTATTTCAGCCGGATCGCCAAGGACCATGCGCAGGACAGCCCGTCGTCGCCGCAGTCGGCGATCGTGGCCAACGCCTTTGTGGCGCTGGCGCGCTATTACCTGAGCGGTATTCCGAACACCGACGTGAAGTCCGATCCGGATCGCGCGCGCGAGATGCTGTACTATGCCGCGTCCTATTTCGGCAGTGCGGACGCGCAATACGATCTGGCCCGGCTCTATCTGAAGGCCACCCCAGCATCGCCGAACGACTTCACCTATGGCGCGCGCTGGCTCGGGCTCGCCGCGCAAAAGGGGCAGCACCAGGCGCAGGCCATGCTCGGCCAGATGCTGTTCAACGGCGATCGCCTGCCGCCGCAGAAGGCGCGCGGGCTGATGTGGATGGCGCTTGCGAGCGACGGTGCCACGCCTGATGAGGCCTGGATCAAGGAGAGCTACAACCAGGCGATCACCCGTGCCACCGAGGACGACCGCGCGATGGCGGCACAGATGCTGAAGTACTGGCTGCAGGGCCAGCGCTGACGAGGACAGCGCCGCCAAGGGCGGCGCTGATCAGATCTGCTTCGACATCGGGTACGACGAGCTCGTGCCGAACTTGCCCTGCGGCGTACCCACACCCACATAACCGCGCGCCAGATAGAATCGATGCGCGGTTTCCGTCGACAGCAGATTGCAGTTTTTATTTCCCCGTTCCTTTGCCCGTACCTCCAGCGCCTCAAGCAACGCCGAGCTCACGCCGCGGAATCGCGCCGAAGGCGAAACGTAATTCATCGTGATCTCACCATCGTTCCTGACCGCGCCCACCGCCAGAATCGCGTTGTCATCCACCGCGAGCAGCAGCGAAGCATCGGGATGGGCTGACCATGCCACCACGTTTTCCGGAGTCTTGTTGGCAAGCCATCGGCCGAGGATCGCAGGGTCATTGTGATGGTCGGCAACGCAGAGTTCGGAAATTGATGCCCGCAACACTTCACAGGCAGCCGCTGCATCGGCCTTTGTCGCGTCGCGGATTTTCACGAAGCTCCGGCTCCGAGCCAGATGGCCTTGGCGCGGTCATAGCAGCCACCGCACAAGACACTTATGTCGACGAATTGCATGGCGGCGTCCGTCCATTCCCCGCCCTCGGAACACCGCACCTGCTCGCATTCGGAACACCAGGCGTCGGGACGCGGAAGATCGGTGTCAGCGGGCGAGATAAAGCCGACGGCCTTTCCGCTGTCGAGCGTCTCGACGATGTGGCGGCAGACATAAGTCGCATCCTGCTCGCCATGCGTGGTGCATCGCACTTTGCCCGACATCGGCCCCTCACGCCCGCAGTTCCAGTTGAGAACATAATAGGAACATCAGCTATTCTGTCAACGGCGCCGATCGGAAGACGGCGCGCGGTAGAGCAGCGGCTGGGGAAGGGTGTCGCCTAGGCTGCTTCCAGATCGAGGTCCGCCCAGACCGGCACATGGTCCGATGGCTTCTCCCAGGCGCGCACATAGGAATCGACGCCGACATCGATCAGCCGGTCGCTCGCCTGCGGCGACATCAGGAGATGATCGATACGCAGGCCCCAATTCTTCTGCCAGGCGCCGGCCTGGTAATCCCAGAACGTGTACTGCCCCGGCGCGTCGGTCACCGCTCGCAGCGCATCCGTCAGCCCCAGGCCGAGCAGCGCCTGAAAGCTCTCGCGCGTGGTCGGGCGGAACAGGGCGTCATTGACCCAGGCCGGCGGGTTATAGACGTCCTCGGCCGCAGGGATGACGTTGAAGTCGCCCGCGAGGATCAGAGGCTCTTCCGCCTTAAGCCGCGCCTTCGAGTACTCAAGAAGCCGCGACATCCAGTTGAGCTTGTAGGGATATTTGTCGCTGTCCGCGGGATTGCCGTTGGGCAGATACAGGCAGGCGATACGCAGCACGCCTTGCTTCAACGGCACCACGCCTTCGAGGAAGCGGGCGTGGGCGTCCTCGTCGTCGCCGGCCAGGCCGGATTTGGTCTCGTCGAACGGCAGCTTCGAGAGCAGCGCCACGCCGTTGAACGTCTTCTGGCCGTGGGTGACGACGTTATAGCCGAGCTCCTCGATCTCGAGCCGCCGAAACGCATCGTCCGTGCATTTGATTTCCTGCAGGCAGACGACGTCGGGCGAAGTTTCCTTCAGCCAGGCAAGCAGCAGCTCAAGCCGCTGCCTGATCGAATTGACGTTCCAGGTCGCGATGCGCATCGCCGAAGTCTAGATCGAGAAGCTGGTGCCGCAACCGCAAGACGCCGTGGCATTGGGATTATGCACACGGAAAGAGGCGCCGATCAGATCGTCGACAAAATCGACCTCCGATCCCGCAAGGAACGGCACCGAAGCGGGATCGACCAGCACGACCGCCGAATCGCGCTCGATCACCAGGTCGTCCTCCGCCTTGGCGTGGTCGACGTCGAATTTGTACTGGAAGCCGGAGCAGCCACCGCCCTCGACGGAGATGCGCAGCATGGCGCCACTGCCTTCGACTTTGAGGATTTCGCCGATGCGGCGGGCGGCCCGCTCACTGATGGTGACGGCTGTGGTCATGCGCTGGTCTCTCCGTTCGACCGTCATACCCATTTCATTTGGTATGCGGCCACCCCCATAGTTAAGTGCCCCGGAGGGCGGAATCAACTTGAAGGGATCACCGTGTCGGTCGGAATGGGAGCCCCGCCAGCGCTTTATGCCTGTGACCCCGACCACAGCCGGGGCAGGCTCTTCCAGGAGCCGCCGAGCAAGACCCGCAGCCCGTTTCGAAGGGATTGCGACCGGGTGATCCATTCCACCGCCTTTCGGCGCCTGAAGCACAAGACCCAGGTTTTCGTGTTCCACGAGGGCGACCATTACCGCACCCGGCTGACCCACTCGCTGGAGGTCGCGCAGATCGCCCGGGCGCTGGCGCGGCAACTCGGGCTCGACGAGGATCTGACCGAGACGCTGGCGCTGGCGCATGACCTCGGCCATCCCCCGTTCGGGCATGCCGGCGAGCGCGCGCTGGACGCCTGCATGAAGGCCCATGGCGGCTTCGACCACAACGCCCAGTCGCTGCGCGTCGTCACCTCGCTGGAACATCGCTATCCCGAATTCGACGGGCTGAACCTGACCTGGGAATCGCTTGAGGGCATCGTCAAGCACAACGGCCCGCTGACCGACCGGGCCGGCGCGCCGCTTGGCAAATATCATGACGGCGGCGGTATCCCGTTCGTCGTCGCCGATTTCGTCAAGGCCTATGATCTCGAGCTATGGAGCTGCGCCTCGCTGGAGGCGCAGGTTGCGGCCGTCGCCGACGACATCGCCTATGATGCCCATGACATCGACGATGGTCTGCGCGCCGGCCTGTTCGGCGTCGACGATCTCAAGATGATGCCGTTGACCGCCGACATGATCAGGGAGATTGACCGGCACTATCCCGGACTCGACCAGGATCGGCGCGGCGCCGAGCTCGTGCGCGAGCTGATTTCCTATCTGATCGGATCGGTGGTCTCGGAAGCGCGCAGGCGGCTCGACCTCGCGCAGCCCCAATCGGTGGATGATATCCGTAACCATGGCGAGCAGATGGTGGTGTTTTCGCCCGGCGTCGCCGAGGCCGAAGCTGGCATCAAGGCGTTCCTGAAGCAGCACATGTACCGGCATCACTGGGTGATGCGCGTGATGGGCGAGGCCGAGCAGATCGTGTTCGACCTGTTCACGCGCTACCAGCGAAGCCCGTCCGACCTGCCACCCGAATGGCTCGACGGCGCAGAGCATGAAAGCGAAACCGCGCGTGCCCGGCGGATCGGCAATTTCATCGCCGGGATGACCGACCGCTTCGCGCTGACCGAGCACCAGAGGCTTTTTGACTCGACCCCGGAATTGCGTTAGGCGGCGCCCATGGCCGACGACCCGAAATCGCTCCATCTTTTTGCCGACGTGCTTGCACGCGTGCACGCGATTTGTGCCGCGCTTGCGACCGAAAGCAATTGGCCCGCCGGCATCGATTTCTCGCGCGTCGTGGTCGAGCCGCCGCGCGACGCCAGCCACGGCGACATGGCGACCAATGCGGCGATGGTGCTGGCCAAGGAGGCCAAGGCCAAGCCACGCGATCTCGCCGAAGCGATCGCGGCGCGGCTGCGCGCCGACCCGCTGATCGAGAAAGTGGACATCGCCGGTCCCGGCTTTATCAATCTCACGCTGAAAATCTCGGCCTGGATCGATGCTCTGCGCACTGTGTTGCGCGAAGGCGAGAGGTTTGGACGTGCGGCGCCTTCATCGACGCCGAAGGTCAATGTCGAATATGTCTCTGCCAATCCGACCGGGCCGATGCATGTCGGCCATTGTCGCGGCGCGGTGTTCGGCGATGCGCTGGCGAGTCTGCTGGATTTTGCCGGGCATGACGTGACGCGCGAATACTACATCAACGATGCCGGCGCCCAGGTCGACGTGCTCGCACGTTCGGCCTATTTGCGCTATCGCGAAGCGCTCGGCGAGGACATCGGCGCGATCCCGGACGGACTTTACCCCGGCGATTATCTGAAGCCGGTGGGGCAGGCGCTTGCCGCCGAACATGGCGAAAAACTGCGTGGCATGAGTGAGCCTCAATGGCTGCCGATCGTGCGCCGCAAGGCCATCGCCATGATGATGGACGAGATCAAAGGCGATCTCGCTGCGCTCAACATCAAGCACGATGTCTTCTTCTCGGAACGTTCGCTGATCGAGGGCGGCAACAACCGGGTCGCCGAGACCATTGATTTCCTGCGCAGCAAGGGCGACGTCTATGAAGGCCGGCTGCCGCCGCCCAAAGGCGCGCCGGTCGAGGATTGGGAAGATCGTGAGCAGACGCTGTTCCGCGCCACTGCCTATGGCGACGACGTCGATCGTCCGCTGCTGAAGTCAGACGGCAGCTACACCTATTTCGCTTCCGACATCGCCTATCACAAGAACAAGTTCGACCGCGGCTTCCGCGATCTCGTCGACGTCTGGGGCGCCGACCATGGCGGCTATATCAAGCGCATGCAGGCCGCGGTGAAGGCGGTTACCGCGGACAAGGCAGCGCTCGACGTGAAGATCGTCCAGCTCGTCAAGCTGCTGCGCAATGGCGAGCCGGTGAAAATGTCGAAGCGGTCAGGCGACTTCGTCACGTTGCGCGAAGTGGTCGATGAGGTCGGCAGGGATGCCGTCCGCTTCATGATGCTCTACCGCAAGAATGATGCGGTGCTCGATTTCGACCTTGCCAAGGTGATCAAGCAGACGAACGAGAACCCGGTTTTCTATGTGCAGTACGGCCACGCCCGCGGCCACTCGATCTTCCGCAATGCCCGGCAGCAGGTGCTGCACGATCTGCCGGAGGAGGAGGGCGCGCGGGTGGCCTATCTTGCAGCCGCCCCGGTCGAGCGGCTGACCGACCCGGCGGAACTCGACCTCCTGAAGCGGCTGGCGCTCTACCCCCGGATGATCGAGGGCGCGGCGGGGGCACATGAGCCGCACCGAATCGCCTTTTATCTGTATGATCTCGCCAGTGAATTCCACGCGCTTTGGAGCAAAGGGAATGAATTGCCCTATTTACGCTTCATTAGCGATAAAGATGCAGAAATGACTAGGGCGCGACTGGCGATGGTTCAAGGCGTTGCCTTGGTTTTGGCGTCGGGGCTAGGTATTTTGGGCGTCCACGCTCCGGACGAAATGCGGTAGTCTGGCCCCTGTCGGGGACGAGCAGCGCCGCCATGTGGGACCTTGTAGGGCCGTCCGGTGGGGGCCGGATCGTTCTTAAGTTTGGTGGGGGCACCTTTCCCGAAGGGAACGCATCATCACGATGGCTGATCGATATCCGAACAGACCTTTTCCAGCCGACGACTATGGTCGCGGCGATCAGCTCGGGTCTGGAGGGGGCGAAAGCGATCCGCTCGCCGAACTCGCGCGCCTGATCGGCCAGACCGATCCGTTTGGAGGCACGGGCCGTGCCAATCCCGCTCCACCGCCACCACGCGCGGCCGTTCGGCGCGAGTCCGTTCGGCCGACTTACCAGCCACAACATCAGGCGCCGATCGAAGACGACGAGCCGTCCGCTCCGTCAGGTCCTCCGCAGTGGATCCAGCGCGCCAATATTCAGCGGCAGGCCGAGCAGGCAGGGCCGAGGGAAGTGCAACGTGATATCCGGCGCGAGCTTCCGCCGGAGCTGCCGCGCGAAGTTCACCACGAAATCCCTTACGAAGAGCCGGCGGAGGAATATCCGAGCGCGGTGCATCCGTTGCACCGTTACGCCGCGCCGCAGCCGGCCTATCAGCAACCTGCTGCTTATCAGCAGCCACCTGCTCCTCCGCAAGCGCCAGCCTACCAGCAGGATTATCGCGAGCCGTCGTACGACGAGGCGGCGGTGGAAGAGCAGCCTGATCCGTCGCGCTATGACGACGCGCTCTATGGCCAGCTTGAGTCCGGCGCGCAGGATTTCCAGCGCGACCCGGCCTACCCCGACGATCCCTACGCCTACCAGGACGGTGACGAAGAAGAGCCGGAGGAGAAGCCGCGGCGCCGTGGCGGCTTGCTTACCGTTGTTGCCGTGGTCGCGCTGGCGGTGGTCGGCACCGGCGCGGCGTTTGCCTATCGCAACTATGTCGGCTCGGCCCGTACCGGCGAGCCGCCGATCATCAAGGCCGACAACACGCCAACCAAAGTCATGCCGGCACCCTCGGACAGTTCGGGCAAGAATCCGGATCGGATGCCGACCGGCGACGGCACCGAGAAGATCGTGCCGCGCGAGGAGGCTCCTGTTGACGTCAACGCCCGGACTGCCGGTCCGCGCGTGGTGTTTCCGCCGCTGAACCAGAACGCCAGTCCGCCGTCGCCTTCGAGCGTATCGACGAACACGATGCCGCAGGCCGCCAACGCGGCTCCCGGTGTGACGTCCTCGTCCAACGGTACCATGCCGAACGGTGAGCCGCGCAAGATCAGGACCTTCTCGGTTCATGGCGACCAGCCTGATACGGCCGCAGCTCCCGTGACGGCGGCACCCGCAACGCCGCAGGCTGCGCCCAAGCCAACCGTTGCTACGCGGCAGGTGCCACCGCCCGCCGCTGCGCAGCGTAACCAGCCGTTGGCGCCGACCGGTAACGGGCCGATGTCGCTCTCGCCGGATTCCGCCCAGGCCTCGCTGCCGCCGGCTCCGGCCGAGCCGCGGACCCGCATGGTCGCGACCACGCCAACGGCGGCTGCGCCCGCCAGCGATGCTGCGCCCGCGGGCGAAGGCCGGTTCCTAGTACAGCTGTCATCGCAGCCCAGCGAAGCCGAGGCGCAGTCTTCTTTCCGCTCGCTGCAGAAGAAATTCCCGGATCAGCTCGGCTCGCAATCGCCAGTCATCAAGCGCGCCGATCTCGGCGACAAGGGTATCCGCTACCGCGCCATGGTCGGCCCGTTCGCTTCCCGCGACGAGGCTGCGCGGTTCTGCATGAGTTACAAGTCTGCCGGCGGCCAGTGCTTCGTCCCGTAACCGCCGTCCAGAGGAAAGAATCGCGGTTTCCTTGACCGTGTTGCGCGCCGCGGGCTATTCGGCGGCATGACCAAGGCATTCATCACCGGCCTGTCCGGGACCAAGCTGAACGCGGCCGAGCGCGACTTCATCCGCGCAGAACGGCCGTGGGGTTTCATCCTGTTCAGGCGAAACATCGAGACGCCCGAGCAAGTTGCTGCCCTGACGGTCGAACTCCGGAGCGTCCTGGGTGAGGCCGATGCCCCGATCCTGGTCGACCAGGAAGGCGGGCAGGTGCAGCGGTTCCGGCCGCCGAACTGGCCGCTTTATCCGGCAGGCGCCGCGTTCGGTCAGCTCTACGCTCTCGATCCCGCGCTTGGGCTGAGGGCGGCGCGGCTGAGCGCCCGGCTGATCGCCGATGATTTGGCCGGTGTCGGCGTGACGGTAGACTGTCTGCCGCTGGCCGACGTGCCGATCCCCGGTGCCAACGACGTTATCGGGGACCGTGCCTACGGCAATGACCCCAAGACCGTCGCTGCGATTGCGCGGGCAGTTACGGAAGGATTGGAAGAAGGTGGTATTTTACCGATCCTGAAACATATCCCCGGCCACGGGCGGGCCATGGCGGACAGCCATCTGAGCCTTCCGGTGGTGGATACGCCCAAAGCCGAGCTGGAAAGCATCGATTTTGCCGCCTTCAGGCCCCTGGCCGACCTGCCCATGGCGATGACCGCACATGTTGTGTTTAGCGCATATGACCCCGCCCAACCGGCGACGACATCTGCGACAATAATCGAACGGGTGATTCGCGGCTTGATCGGATTCCAGGGTTTGTTGATGAGTGATGATGTCGGCATGAACGCTTTGGCGGGGTCGATCGCCGAGCGGACCAAGGCCTTGTTGGCCGCCGGCTGCGACATGGTGCTCGCTTGCAGCGGCGAGCCCGAAGAAATGCATCAGGTTGCCCGTGAGACGCCCGAATTGTCGGGCAGAGCGCTGCAGCGCGCCAAGGCGGCGCTTGCGTCGCGTAAAGCCGCAAAGCCGTTCGATCGGGAAACGGCGCGGGCGGAGCTGGATGGGCTGATCGGTTGTCTGGGAGCGGCGAGCGCATGACCGCGGAGATATTGTCGTTTGAGACCGGCCGGCCGGCTGAGTTGGCCGAAGGCGAGCCATCCCTCGTCGTCGATGTCGAGGGCTATGAAGGCCCGCTCGACCTGTTGCTCGCGCTCGCGCGGCAGCAGAAGGTCGACCTTTCCAAGATCTCAATCCTGGCGCTCGCCGACCAATATCTGCAGTTCATCGAAGCCGCGCGAAAAATCCGGCTTGAGCTTGCCGCCGACTATCTGGTGATGGCGGCGTGGCTCGCCTTCCTGAAGTCGCGGCTGCTGCTGCCGGAGCCGGCAACTGCGGACGGTCCTAGTGCGGAAGAGATGGCGACTGCACTTGCCAATCGTCTGCGACGTCTCGAAGCGATCCGAGAGGCCGCCAACCGGCTGATGAACCGGCCGCAGTTGCAACGCGAAGTGTTTCCGCGCGGTGATCCCGAACAGATCGCCGAGATCCGCCATCCGAAATACACCGCCACCCTGTTCGACCTGCTCACCGCTTATGCCGTGCAACGCCAGCAGCGCGTGCTCGCCAGCGTGCATCTCGCCAAGCGCACCGTGTGGTCGCTGGCGGAGGCGCGCGCCTCGCTGGAGCGCCTGATCGGCATGACCGAGTCCGAGGATTGGGGCTGCCTCGACGAATTCCTTCTGACTTATGTCGTTGACCCCTCACAGCGCGCGACCGTGTTTGCCTCCAGTTTTGCCGCGGCACTGGAGTTGGTGCGCGAAGGCGAGATGGAACTGAATCAGAAACAGGCGTTCGCGCCGCTCTATTTCCGGAAGCGTCCGCCGCAAGCCCCTGGCTCGGCGACGGCCCCGGATTTGTAAGTGCAAGAAGGAGACCGTGCCATGGCAAGCCTGGCGGAAAAACGCATGGATGAAGCCGAGGACGCTCCCGTCAATCCCGAAGCGCGGCCGGAAGAACTGAGGTTGCTCGAAGCACTGCTGTTTGCCTCGACCGAACCGCTCGACCAGGCGACGCTGGCCAAGCGCATGCCCGATGGCGTCGATATCAAGGCTGCGCTCGCTCAATTGCAGGCGGAATATGCCCCGCGTGGCGTCAATCTGGTTCGTATCGCCAACAAATGGACTTTTCGTACGGCCGGCGATCTCGCCTGGCTGATGACGCGGGAAAGCACGGAGACGCGCCGGCTTTCGCGCGCGGCGATCGAGGTGCTCGCGATCATCGCCTATCACCAGCCCGTGACACGCGCCGAGATCGAGGAAATCCGCGGCGTCGTGACCTCCAAGGGCACGCTCGACGTGCTGCTGGAGACCGGCTGGATCAGGCCGCGTGGCCGCCGCAAGACGCCGGGCAGGCCGTTGACCTTCGGAACCACCGAGACCTTTTTGTCGCAGTTCAGCCTGGAGGCGCTCGGCGACCTGCCGGGCCTGGACGAGCTGAAGGGCACGGGGCTGCTGGATTCTCGCCTGCCGACCGGTTTCAGTGTTCCGACACCATCCGACGATCCGCAACTGCGCGAAGACGAGGATCCGCTCGAGCCCGGCGATCTGGAACTGACGCTGGCGCCGCGCGTGGAGCCCGAGGGCGACAGTAACGAAGGCGAAAGCTAAGCCTTTGGTAGGCTGTGCGCGGCTGTCCAACCCGGTTAACGGTAGCAATATTACGGTTACGTCAACGGCGATTTGACGTAGCGTAAGTCCTTGTTTTTGACACCTCCCAAGCCTACTTTCCGACAAGATCAGGCTGGGTCACCGGCCATTCGTGTTGGAGGATTGCAGGATGGGTTCGCTTAGCATTTGGCACTGGATCGTGGTGATCGCAGTCGTCCTGCTGCTGTTCGGTCGCGGTAAGATTTCCGATCTGATGGGCGATGTCGCGCAGGG
The DNA here is from genome assembly GCA_035568535.1 of Bradyrhizobium sp. Lineage (GTDB taxonomy): Bacteria > Pseudomonadota > Alphaproteobacteria > Rhizobiales > Xanthobacteraceae > Bradyrhizobium. The sequence goes on along the minus strand of DATMNV010000129.1, from coordinate 54,622 downwards.
CATCAAGGCCTTCAAGAAGGGAATGAAGGACGACGACACCGCGCTCGACAATAAGCCGCTCGATCCCGTCAAGTCGCTCGATCACAACAGCGCGTCATCCACGCCGGCGCGGACGGACGTGGGCAGCAAGGCCGTCTGAAGCCGGACGATTTTTTGAAGACGCGGGCGGCCCCAAATTGTTTAACACATTGGGGCAGGGGCCCGCGTGAGCGGAATCATTCATGTTCGACATCGGGTGGAGTGAACTGGTCGTCATCGCGGTTGTCGCGCTGATTGTCATCGGCCCGAAGGAACTGCCGGGCGTGCTGCGCATGATCGGGCAATGGATGGGCAAGGCGCGCAAGATGGCCGCCGAATTCCAGGGCCAGTTCCAGGAAGCCATGCGCGAGGCCGAAATGGCCGACCTCAAGAAGAGCTTTGACGAGGTGAGGGAGGCGGCCTCCGGCATCACCTCCGGTGGCGGCCTGATGACCTCGCTGCAGAAGGATGTTTCCGAGGCCCTTCGCGTCGACGACATCGATAAGCCCGCCGAGACGCCGGCAATCGAGCCGCCGGCCGCTCCGACTACACTGGAGCTGCCGACGCCGGAAACCTTTGTGGAGGCCTCCACCCACGAAAGCACTGAGCCGCTGGCGATCACGCGTGAGGGTCAGGCAGAGACTGCGCCGCAGGACAACGCGCCGGCCGCGACCGACGCCCTCAAGGACGCCAAAGCGTCATGACCGATGCCGATATCGAGGCCAGCAAGGCGCCGCTGCTCGATCATTTGATCGAGCTGCGCTCGCGGCTGATCAAGGCGCTGCTCGGCTTCGGCGTCGCCTTCATCTTCTGCTTCTTCTTCGCCAAACATATCTACAATTACCTAGTGTGGCCGTTCGTGTGGGTCGCGGGCGCCGAGAATTCGAAATTCATCTATACGGCGCTGCTTGAATATTTCATCACCCAGCTGAAGCTCGCGTTGTTTGGTGCCGGGTTCATCTCGTTTCCGATCGTTGCCATGCAGATCTACAAATTCGTGGCGCCCGGCCTCTACAAGCATGAGCGCAACGCGTTCCTGCCCTACCTGATCGCGACGCCCGTCTTCTTCTGGATGGGCGCAATGCTGGTCTATTTCGTGGTGCTGCCGATGTTGGTCCGCTTCTCGCTCGGCATGCAGCAGGCAGGCAGCGCGGAGACGGCGCAGATCGCATTGTTGCCCAAGGTCGGCGAATATCTGTCGCTGATGATGTCGCTGATCTTTGCCTTCGGCATCGCGTTCCAGCTTCCGGTAATCCTGACGCTGCTCGGCCGGATCGGGATCGTCACCTCGAAGATGCTGCGCGAAAAACGGCGCTATTTCATCGTGGTCGCCTTCATCATCGCGGCCGTCCTGACCCCGCCCGATGTGCTGAGCCAGGCCTCGCTCGCGCTGCCGCTGCTCGCGCTCTATGAGGGGTCGATCATCGCGGTGAGCATCGTCGAGAAGAAGGCGGCCGCGCAAAGCTCTACCACCGGCGCTCCGCCGGCGGCCAATCCCGCCGAATAGGGCGCCCCTCGGCCTGCAGGTACCGCTGAGCCATTCGCGGCTCCGGCCTGTTCCAAATCCAATCCATTCAGGTTACTGGAAGGCGCCTTCCCGGACGCCGTGATTCAAGGGCTTGCAGCCATGCATGACATCAAATCGATCCGCGACAACCCCCAGGCCTTCGATGCGGCGCTGAAACGGCGCGGGCTGGCACCGATGTCCGCGTCGCTGCTGGCGATCGACGAGAAACGCCGCGCGGCGATCCTCGCCTCGGAGCAGGCGCAGGCGCGCCGCAACGCGGCCTCGAAGGAAATCGGCGACGCCAAGAAGGTCAAGGACGAGCCGCGCGCCGCCAGGCTGATGGCCGAGGTCGGCGAATTGAAAACGCGCATGCCCGAGCTCGAGCAGGCTGCCAAAGCTGCCGACGAGGAACTCGCCAAAGAACTCGCCGCGATCCCCAACCTGCCGCTGCCCGCGCCGGAGGTGCCTGACGGCGCCGACGAGCACGGCAATGTGCAGCGTCACGTGTTCGGCAAGGCGCGCGACTACGGCTTTGCACCGAAGCCGCACGATGACCTCGGCGCCGCGCTCGGTTACATGGATTTTGAGACGGCGGCGAAGCTCTCGGGCGCGCGCTTTGTCGTGCTGAAGAAGCAGCTCGCGCGGCTGGAACGCGCGATCGGGCAGTTCATGCTTGACCTCCACACCAATGAACACGGCTATAGCGAGATCAATCCGCCGCTGCTGGTTCGCAACGACGTGATGTTCGGCACCGGTCAATTGCCGAAGTTCGAGGACGATCAATTCTGGGCGGTCAGAGGCGAATTGACGATCGCTCCCGATGATCGATTGAAGACCGAACGCCTTGGCCTGATCCCGACCGCTGAAGTCCCACTTACCAATCTCGTCCGCGAATCCATCGTCGACGAGAAAGAATTGCCGATGCGGCTCACGGCGCTGACGCCGTGCTTTCGCGCCGAAGCCGGCGCCGCCGGCCGCGACACCCGCGGCATGATCCGGCAGCATCAGTTCATCAAGGTCGAACTGGTCTCGATCACGACGCCCGAGACCAGCAAGGACGAGCACGAGCGCATGCTCGCCTGCGCCGAGGAAGTTTTGAAGCAGCTCGATCTGCATTACCGCGTGATGACATTGTGCGCCGGCGACATGGGTTTCTCGTCACAGAAGACCTATGACATCGAGGTGTGGATGCCCGGCCAGGGCGATGGCGGCGCATTTCGGGAAATTTCGAGCTGCTCGGTTTGTGGCGATTTCCAGGCACGCCGCATGGATGCGCGTTCGCGCGGGCCTGATGGCAAGCCGCGCTTCGTGCACACGCTGAACGGCTCCGGTACCGCGGTGGGGCGTGCGCTGATCGCGATCATGGAGACCTATCAGCAGCAAGGTGGCTCGATCGCCGTTCCCGACGTGCTGCAGCCCTACATGGGCGGGCTCAAGACCATCGAACCCGGGAAATAGAAATAATTCCTTCACTTGCGAATTTTTTATGCGCGCGAACGTTCGATGTTGCGAACGGCGGGCGGCCCGCTATCTTCCCGTCGCTCGCGGCAAAAGCGTGATGAGAATGTGTAACCGATGGCCCTGCATCGCGACATCTATTGGGTGGGCAGACAGTGGGCCGTGACCGGTGTCGGCGTGCAGGCCGTCGATCAGCGCCTGAAGGGCGCATTCGACATTGAAGTCGCCCGATTGTGGGACGACGACCTGCCGCAACGCATGCGCGGCCTCGCCTGGATCAATATCGATGACTTCAACAAGGCGCTTGAGGTCGCGCATGCGCGCTTTCCGGCGCCGCCGCGGAAAAGTCTGCCTCTGGTCGAGAGCGTGCTGGAATTGATTCAGCCGGCACCGGCGGCACCGGCGAAGACGATCGCGTCGTCGCCGACGGAGAGCAGCTTGCGGGCGAGCGACATCGCGCCGGTCGAGCTGCCGAAGCCGAACATTCCGCTGCTGGCATTGCGAATGGAGCGCGCCACGGCAAAATTCCTGCCGCAGTGGCGGGTCAAGCGCTGACGGGAATTTCCGGTCAGTTCGGCCCGATCATGCCCGGGAATTGATAGTTCCGATAATATTGGCGCAGGCGTGACTCGTTGATGTCCTGTATGCGCCGGCGTGCCGGCACGCAGCCCGAGCGGGCGTGGACCATGCCGCGTTCACAATGGTGGCGCGGCTCGGAATCGTCGGGAGTGTCCTTGGCTTCCTTGGTTTCCTTCGCCGGCCGAGGCTTCGGTTCAGGCTCGGAGCTTAGCTGCGGCGATCGACTTGCCACGCAGCGGCCATCCCGCAACAGCGCCGTGGCCGGGCAGCGCATCGGCAGGCACTTGCCGTTGGAATATTCGAGCAGATAGGTCTCGCCATCCATCGTGACCTGCCCGGAGCACATGCATTTGCCGTTCACGGTCAGTTCGCCGCCGAGGCAGTTCTCCGCATTGGTGCGCACACACGTTCCGCCGCCGGCATTGCCGGCTGCGGGCATCAGGTTGAAGCCGGCAGGGCAGGCGCAGGTCCCGTTCGTCACCGTGCCGCCGTCGCAGACGATGGCAAGTTGAGGGGAAGCGCGTGTGACGGGATTGGCCACGACAGGCGACGGAGCTGCAGGCGGCTGCGGCGCAGCCACGACGGGCGGAGGAGGTGGTGGGGGTGGCGCGACGGCCGGTTCGGGCGCGGGCAGAGCGGGCGGCGGCGTCTGCGCAGGTTTTGCGACGCATTGGCCGTTCTTGAAATCCTGCCAGGGGAAACAGCCATTGTCGGTGGCCAGCGTCCGGTTCGACTGCGCATGCGCAGGCGACGAAATGAAAAAAGCCGAACAGATAAAAATCGCGGCAGCGGCTGAAATGCGGGTCATGGAGAAACCCCGTCGCCATCCAAAGTAGGGTTCAAACGCTATTCTCCATGTTACTGGCTCCGCAAGCCCGGCAAAAGCAAGGGCTGGCTTCACAATTCGTAGGTCAAAAGCCCCTTTTTTACCCCCTTCCGCCCGGTTTGCCTCCGCCGCCCTCAGCGGTTAAGACGGCGCCCTAAAAGCTTGAAGGAATCGGTCAAAAAGGGTTTTGGCGGGATGCGGGTTCTCTGCACCAATGATGACGGCATCCATGCGCCGGGCCTGAAGGTCGTCGAGGAGATCGCGCGTGCGCTCTCCGACGACGTCTGGATCGTGGCCCCCGAGCTCGACCAGTCCGGCGTGTCGCATTCGCTGTCACTGAACGATCCCTTGCGATTGCGCGAAGTTGGCCCGCGCCATTTTGCCGTGCGCGGCACGCCGACCGATTGCGTCATCATGGGCGCGCGCCACATCCTCGGGCCGACCATGCCGGACGTGGTGCTCTCCGGCGTCAACAAGGGACGCAATGTCGCCGAGGATGTCGTCTATTCCGGCACCATCGCCGGCGCGCTCGAAGGCACTATCCTGGGCCTGCCGTCATTTGCGCTGTCGCAGGAATTTTCGATGGAGACGCGCGAGAAGCCGCTCTGGGATACCGCGCTGAAATTCGGCCCGCCGATCATTCGCAAGGTGATCGAAGCGGGCATTCCGAAGAACACGGTGATCAATGTGAATTTTCCGGCCTGCGCGCCCGACGAGGTGGCGGGTATCCGCGCCACGCGGCAGGGCAAGCGCAATCTCGGATTTCTCAAAGTGGATCAGCGCCGCGACGGCCGCGGCAATCCCTACTTCTGGATCGGCTTCGAGCGCGCCGCGATGATGGATACACCGGCGGAGGGCACGGATCTCGCCGCACTCGCAGCGCGGTTCGTTTCGGTAACGCCGCTCAGGCTCGACCGCACCGACGAGGCCTTTTCCGAAGAGCTGACGGAATTGCTGAAATAGGCGCGCGTCACACCGTCGCGCTGCGCAGCGTCGTTTCGATGATTTTGCCGAGCGTCTCGAGCTGGAACGGCTTCTGCAATGCCGGGCGATCGCGGTATTCCTCCGGCAGGCCCGAGGAGCCATAGCCGGTCGCAAAGATGAACGGGCGGTTGCGCGCCTTGATCAGGTCGGCGACCGGGGAAATCACCTTGCCGTTGACGTTGACATCGAGGATCGCCAGATCGAAGAAAGTCGTTTCCGCGAGCCGCAATGCTTCGTTGATCTCGCCGGCCTCGGCAGCGACGGTGTAGCCGAGTTCTTCCAGCATGTCGGAAACCATCATCCTGATCATGACCTCGTCTTCAACGAGGAACACAGAGCCGCGCGGCGGCCGCGTCACAGTCATCAGATCAAGTCCTTGCCCATGCGGACGTCAGGTTCGCAAAAATCGGCAATCGGTGCAACGCTTACATAATGGGAGTGCGACACAACCGGTTGGATGCTGCAGCGCCAGCCGCAGCAAATTGAAAGGTCCGCGCTTCAACGCCAAACTATCACGGCAGGTTCCTAAGCGGGAACAGGGGATGAGACGAAAATGTTTCCTTAGGGCATCGGTAGATATTGCTTCAAATGGAGTGGCGGGGTGATTCCCCGCAGTCAGGCGAGACCAGAATGTCCTCCAGACAAGGCCCTCCCGAGAAAATGTTGTTTCAGCTGACCCTGCGGCGGCGCGGAATCAGCGATCAGGCCGTGCTGCGGGCGCTGGAGGAAGTGCCGCGCGAGGCCTTTGTCGCGGAAGGCGACCGCGCCGATGCCTACCGCGACAGCGCGCTCGGGATTGCCTGCGGACAGACCATCAGCCAGCCCTTCGTGGTGGCCTACATGACCGAGCAACTGCAGCTGCAGAAACATCATCGTGCGCTCGAGATCGGCACCGGCTCGGGCTACCAGGCGGCGGTTCTGGCCCAACTCGCCAAGCAGGTGCTGACGGTCGAGCGCTTCCGCACGCTGGCCGATGCCGCCCGGCGGCGGCTCGAGAAGATGGGCTACAACAACGTCGAGGTCATGCTGGGGGATGGCTATGACCTGCCCGCCAATATCGGCCTGTTCGACCGGATCATCGTCACCGCGGCGATGGTGCAAATCCCTGACAGTCTGATCGAGCGGCTGGAGACGGACGGTGTGCTGATCGCGCCGGTTGGCCCGCATCACGGCGTCCAGACCCTGGTCCGTGTCGTCAGAATGGCTTCCGGCGTCGAACGAAAGGAGCTGGTCGACGTGCGTTTTGTGCCGGCGCTTCCGGGGATTGCGCGGGAGCTTTGAGGTAAGCGGTAAACTTCCGGATTGGCTTTCCCGCCAATATCTTATTCGGGGGTTTAAGCGCTTGTTTACTGGGGACGTGTTTACTCAAAGACGTCGATTGTTGCGTACGAGTGAGTAACCATGTCCCGTACAGGCGCCTATCTTGGCTCGCGCCGCGTTCCGCATCTGGCGGCGCTGGCGCTGATCTCGTTTGGGGTCGCGGGCTGCAGTGCCGACATGTCGTCGCGGCTCTCCAATCCCTTCAATTACCAGGGCGAATCGACCGGCACCGTGCAGCAGCCGCCCACGCCGCCGGCGCAGGTCGAACGCCGCGAGCTGTCGCAATATTCCCGTCCGGCCTATCAGTCCTCGTCGCTGCCGCCGCCCGCGGTTTCCGCGCCGCAGTCCTATCCGGTAGCTAACCCCGGTGTGTCCGGCGGTGGGCGCGGGGTGGCCTCCTACGCTCCCCCGGCGAAGCCGAAGCTCGAGACCACCGCCAGCGTCCCGCCACGCTCGGTCGCCGCGGCGCGTCCGGCCGGCGGCACCACCATCATCGTCGGCACCAGCGACACGCTGGAAGTGCTGGCACAGCGCTATCATGTCACGCCCGCCGCGATCCTCGCCGCCAACGGCTACAAGGGGCCGCGCACGCTCTCGCCGGGCCAGTCCCTGATCATTCCGCATCCGAGCGCTGCCGCCGCGGCGCAGCCGGTCGCCGGTGTGCCCGTTGCGGCTGCGCCGGTGAACAGGCCGGTCGCTGCGGCGGCGGCGCCACCCAGCGTGCACATCGTCAATCCCGGCGAGACGCTGGCGAGCATCGCCCGCCACAACCACATCTCGGTCGCCGAGCTCGCCAGGGCCAACAATCTCGCTCCGGCCGCGAAACTCAAGCTCGGCGCCAGGCTGAACGTGCCGTCGAAGGCCGCACCGGCCGCGCCGCTCGGCGCGGTTGCCGCAGCGCCGGCCGTCACGACCATTCCTGCCGCAGGGACCAAGGTCGCTACCGCCGCGCCGCAGCAGAGCGCGCGGCTGGCTCAGGCCAATCCGCCACCAGACGAGCCGGCTACCGAGGCGCCAATCAAGGCAAGCGAAGCCACCGGCGCGCTGCCGACCTTCCGTTGGCCGGTGCGCGGCAAGGTGATCACGGGTTATGGCGCCAAGACCAACGGCAAGTCCAATGACGGCATCAACCTCGCGGTGCCCGAGGGCACGCCGGTCAAGGCCGCCGAGGACGGCGTCGTCGCCTATTCCGGCAACGAGTTGAAGGGTTACGGCAATCTCGTCCTGGTTCGGCACTCCAACGGCTATGTCACCGCATATGCCCATGCGAGTGAGCTGTTGGTGAAGCGCGGGGATACCATCAAGCGTGGTCAGGTGATTGCCAAATCGGGTCAGTCGGGCGAGGTGGGGTCGCCGCAGCTCCACTTCGAAATCCGCAAGGGATCGCAGGCCGTCGACCCGCTTCAATTCCTGAGCGGGGCGTAAGCTCTACTTCCCGCTCAGCTTCACGCCTAATCGTCCGGCCAATTCCTGCACGAACTGCCAGGCGACGCGGCCCGAGCGTGAGCCGCGGGTGGTCGACCATTCCAGCGCCTCGCGCTCCAGCTCTTCTTCGGCGAGCTTGATGCCGAAATGGCTGCAATAGCCGTTCACCATGGCGAGGTATTCGTCCTGGCTGCAGCGGTGGAAGCCGAGCCAGAGACCAAAGCGATCCGACAACGACACCTTCTCCTCGACCGCTTCGCCCGGATTGATCGCGGTCGAGCGCTCGTTCTCGATCATCTCGCGCGCCAGGAGATGCCGGCGGTTGGAGGTAGCATAGAGGATGACATTGTCCGGCCGACCCTCGATGCCGCCTTCCAGCACCGCCTTGAGCGATTTGTAGGAGGCGTCGTTGCCGTCGAAAGAGAGGTCGTCGCAGAACACGATGAAGCGGAAGGCTGACGCCCGAAGCAGCTCCATCAGCGCCGGCAGGCTCTCGATATCTTCGCGGTGGATCTCGATCAGCTTCAACCGATCGGCTTCCTTGCGGTCCATATTGATGGTCGCATGCGCCGCCTTCACCAGCGAGGACTTGCCCATGCCGCGTGCGCCCCAGAGCAGCGCATTATTGGCCGGCAGGCCGTTGGCGAAGCGCTCGGTGTTCTCCATCAGGATGTCGCGCATCCGGTCGATGCCCTTGAGCAGGAAGAGATCGACCCGGCTGACGCGCCTGACCTCTGTCAGCCGCCCGTTCGGATGCCAGACAAAGGCATCGGCATCGGCGAACGACAGGGCGGCGAGGGGGGCCGGTGTATTGGCGGAAAGGTGCGAAGCAATCGCCTCCAGCGCCCGCGCGATCCGTGCCGGCGCGTCGTCCTCAGCCGGCGCTGTGGGGCGATTTGCCGCGACTTTCCGGGCCTTCCGTGCGATTGCCGTGGAAGCGGGGCGGGAGGCGATTTTACGGGGTTTTCTCGACATGTCTCAAGTTCCTGACGGCGCAGCCTTATCGGGCCTTGCGGGGTGTTACAAGCTGGCCCAATGAAGGGGCGCCCCAGCGTTGCAATTGGGACCGCGACCGCTATATTCCGCGCGAATTTGGCCGAACCGGCCCTTTCAGGCGCAAACCGGTTCACCCCGTCTCACGAGGATCTCCTGATGTTCATCACTCCCGCCTATGCCCAGGCTGCGGCCGGCGGCGATACCAACAGCATGTTGATGTCGCTTCTGCCGTTCGCGCTGATCTTCGTGATCATGTACTTCCTGATTCTGCGGCCGCAGCAGAAGAAGGTGAAGGACCACTCCGAGCTTGTGAAGAACATCCGCCGCGGCGATACGGTTGTGACCTCGGGCGGCCTGGTCGGCAAGGTCACCAAGGTGGTCGACGACGATCAGATCGAATTCGAGATCTCCGACGGCGTCCGCGTTCGCCAGATGCGCCAGATGATTTCCGGCGTGCGCGCCAAGGGCGAGCCGGCCAAGGAAATCACCAAGGACGAGACGTCCGCGAGCTGATCCTTTTTGCGCGGCTTGGGGGCGAGCCGCGTTTTCTCACGCTGACGAGTCAACTCGATGTTGTATTTCACCCGGTGGAAGGCGCTCGGCATTATCCTGACGGCGCTGGTGGTGTGCCTTTGCGCCGTGCCGAATTTCTTTCCGGAAGCGCAGGTCAAGACATGGCCTGCCTGGGCGCAGCGGCGGATGGTGCTCGGCCTCGATCTGCAGGGCGGCTCGTATCTGCTGCTCGAAGTCGATGCCAATGATGTGAAGAAGACCAGGCTCAACCAGATCCGTGAAGACGTGCAGCGGACGCTGCGAACCGCCAGGATCCAGTATACCGGGCTCGCGGTGAAGGGCGACACGGTCGAAGTCCGTATCACCAAGGACACCGATCAGGCGAATGCGCTTTCGAAACTGCGCGAGCTGTCGCAGCCGCTCGGCGGGCTGCTAGGCGGCGGAAGCCAGCGCGATCTCGATCTGACCGATGCCGGTGGTGGGTTGATCCGGCTGACCATTCCGGAAGCGGCGATGAACGATCGCCTCCGCAAAACCATCGAGCAGTCGATCCAGATCGTCGAGCGTCGCGTCAACGAACTCGGCACCGTCGAGCCGCTGATCCAGCGCCAGGGCAACGACCGCATCCTGGTGCAGGTGCCGGGCCTGCAGGACCCAACCCATCTGAAGGAAATCCTGGGCAAGACCGCCAAGATGGAATTCCGCATGGTCGACACCACCGTGCCGCCGGATCAGGCGCAGGCGGGCAGGGTGCCGCCCGACTCCGAAGTGTTGATGAGCACGTCCAGCCCGCCCATTCCTTACGTCATCAAGAAGCAGGTGCTGGTCACCGGCGGCGACCTGACCGACGCACAGACCGGTTTCGACCAGCGCTCCGGCGAACCCGTGGTGAATTTCAAGTTCAATACCGCCGGCTCGCGCAAATTCGCGCAGGCCACCACCGAAAATGTCGGCCAACCCTTTGCCATCGTGCTCGACAACAAGGTGATCTCCGCGCCGGTGATCCGGGAGCCGATCACCGGCGGCCAGGGCCAGATCTCGGGCAATTTCACCGTGCAATCCGCCAACGACCTGGCGGTGCTGCTGCGAGCCGGCGCGCTGCCCGCACCGCTCACCGTCGTTGAGGAACGCACCGTCGGCCCGGGCCTCGGTCAGGACTCGATCGAGAAGGGCGAGCTCGCGGCCTACGTCGGCGCCATTATGGTCATCGTGTTCATGCTGCTGACCTATCGGCTGTTCGGCGTGTTCGCCAACATCGCCGTGATGATCAACGTTGCCATGATCTTCGGCGTGCTGTCGCTCTTGAACGCCACGCTGACGCTGCCCGGCATTGCCGGCGTCGTGCTCACCGTCGGCATCGCCGTCGACTCCAACGTGCTGATCTATGAGCGCATACGCGAGGAGCTGCGCGGCGGCCGCAACGCGATCTCGGCGATCGATGCCGGGTTCAAGCGGGCGCTTGCGACCATCCTCGACTCCAACATCACGACCTTCATCGCCGCCGCCGTGCTGTTCTATATCGGCACCGGGCCGGTGCGCGGCTTTGCCGTGACGCTCGGCATCGGCATCATTACCACGGTCTTCACCGCCTTCACCTTGACTCGCCTGATCGTGGCGTGGTGGGTGCGGTGGAAGCGGCCGCAAAGCGTGCCGATCTAATACGGGGCCATCTGTGACTCACTACGTTCTCATCGGCCTCGGCGTCCTGATCGTCATTCTGACGGTCGTCAGCGTGCTCGGCATCCTTCCGTCGCTGCGCATCGTCCCTGACGATACGCATTTCGACTTCACGCAGTTCCGCCGCATCTCCTTCCCGATCTCGGCGACGCTGTCGATCATCGCGATCACGCTGTTTTTCACCCATGGGCTGAACTTCGGCATCGACTTCAAGGGCGGCACGCTGCTCGAAGTGCGCGCCAAGTCGGGGGCGGCCGACATCGCCTCGATGCGGGCAACACTGAGCACGCTTGGGCTCGGCGACGTCCAGTTGCAGCAATTCGGCGGACCTGAGGAGGTCTTGATCCGCGTCGCCGAGCAGCCCGGCGGCGACGCCGCGCAGCAGGCCGCCGTCGGCAAGGTCCGCGGCGCGCTCGGCGACAGCGTCGACTACCGCCGTGTCGAGGTCGTGGGGCCGCGCGTGTCCGGCGAGTTGCTTGCCTATGGCATGCTGGGCCTGATGCTCGCGATCATCTCGATCCTGATCTATCTCTGGTTCCGCTTCGAATGGCAGTTCGCGCTCGGCGCCATGATCGCCAACGTGCACGACATCGTGCTCACCATCGGCTTCATGTCGATCAGCCAGGTCGATTTCGACCTCACCAGCATCGCGGCGCTGCTGACGATTCTCGGCTACTCCCTGAACGATACGGTCGTGATCTACGACCGCATCCGCGAAATGCTGCGGCGCTACAAAAAAATGCCGATGCCGCAGCTGTTGAACGAGTCCATCAATTCGACATTGTCGCGCTCGATCATCACCCACGTCACGGTGACGCTGGCGTTGCTCGCGCTGCTGCTGTTCGGCGGCCAGGCCATCCACAGCTTCACTGCGGTGATGATGTTCGGCGTGGTGCTGGTTGGCACCTACACCTCGATCTTCATCGCCGCGCCGATCCTGATCTATCTCGGCGTCGGCATGACCCGGGCCGATGCGCCGGAGACACCGGCCAGGAAGAGCGACGCGGCAGCCAAGAAGTAAGCGACGATCGCAAATTCCGGGCATGATCCCGAAAAGCGGGGACCGGTTTTCGGAATCAGATCATGCCCCAGCAAAATGAAGGACTGCATCTTCCGAGGTCGGCGCCGATCGAGGCTTATGGCAAGGGTGGCTTTGCCTTTGCCGACATGTCGCATCGGGGTTCGCTGCTGTGCCTGCCCGATGCGATCTGGGCCTGGGAGGTCACCCGGCCGGAGCAGATCGACAAATATTCGCTTCAACGGGTTTTCGCCGCGGCGAACGGCATCGACACGCTGATCGTCGGCACCGGCACCGATGTCTGGGTGCCGCCGGCAGACTTGCGCGCGGCGCTGCGCGCCGTGCATGTGGTGCTGGATGCGATGCAGACCGGACCCGCGATCCGCACCTACAACATCATGCTGGGCGAACGGCGACGCGTTGCCGCCGCGCTGATCGCGGTGCCATGACTTTCGGCGGCAAAGATGCAGCCGCGTTCTGCGCCGATCTCGTGCGCAGCCACGACTTTGCGCGCTATGCCTCGGCTCTGTTCGTGCCGGCGGCCGAACGGCGGGCGCTGCTCGCACTCTATGCCTTCAATGTCGAGATTTTTCGCATCCGCGACCAGGTCAGCCAGCCCCTGCCGGGCGAAGTCCGCATGCGATGGTGGACCGATCTGCTCGCCGGCGCCGGTCATGGCGGGGTCGAGGGTAATCCTGTCGCGGCCGAGCTTCTGCTTGCGATCCGCAATTTCAACCTTCCGGCAGAGCCGCTGTCCCGGCTGATCGATGAGCATCAATTCGATCTCTACAACGATCCGATGCCGACACTGGCGGCGCTCGAAGGTTACGTACAGGAAACCTCGTCGGCGCTGTTTGCGCTGGCCGCGCGGGTCATGGCGCCGCCATCGGCCGAGATCGAGCATGCCGCGCGCCACGCCGGCTTCGCGCTGGGTTTTGTCCAGGTGATCGATTCGTTGCCGCGCGACGCCGCACGCCGGCAGCTCTTCCTGCCGCTGCAATTCCTGCAGAGCCAGGGTAGCTCCATGGAAGAGGTGTTTGCCCGCAAGCAAACCCCGAAAACGCGCGCCGCGATCGATCAACTGATCGGCGAGGCGCGGCGGCATTTGCAGACCGCCTTTGAACTCCTCCACGAGGTGCCACCGACGGTGCGGCTGGTCTTCCTGCCGCTGGCGCAGGTGCGCCGCGATCTGGCGCGGATGGCGCGGGCGGACAACGATCCGTTCGTGCCGCCCGTACCGTCGCGATTCTCGATCCTGTGGACGCTGTGGCGGGCGTCGCGGTCGAAGCAGTTCAAAGTTGGGTAGTTGCGGTCACGCTCCGTAAACTACCATCCTTAAGGGAATTTTCCGGCAAGATCGCTAGCCTGTTGGGCCAATTAGCATGCTTGCCAAATCCTTTAACCTCGGAATCATTGGCCCAAATGACCCAGCGCGACCGCAGGAGAGCCCGCGCCCCAGAGTCGACGGCAACCGATCCTTTGCTGGCTCTCAGTCGCATCGCGCTCGACAGCGCGGCGCGCGGCATCTGCGTTTACGACGCCGACAACCGGGTGGTGCTGTTCAACCGCGCCTTCCTCGAACTGTTCAACATTTCGGCGGATGTGGTTCGACCTGGCCTGAGCTACCGCGAGGTCATGGAACACAGCGCCGCGCGCGGCAATTTCGCAGTCGACAAGGTCGAGTCGATCTGCCGCGAGCGGCTGGCCCTGCTTGCGGCCGGCAGGCGGTTCAGCGTGCACCAGGAGATGCCGAGCGGCACCATCATGACTATCGACATCAGGCCGCTGCCCGATGGGGGATGGATCACCGTTTGCGACGACATCACGCGGCGGGCCAAGCTCGAAAGCGCGCTGCAGCTCCAGACCGAGCGCATCGAGCGCGCTGTCGCCCACATGTCGCACGGCCTGACCATGTTTGGCCCTGATGAGCGCCTGATCGTCTGCAACGAGCAGTATCTGCGGGTCTATGGACTCGATCCCAATGTCGTCAAGCCCGGCATCACGCATCGCGAGGTGATCGAGCACTTCGTGGCGCGCGGCAACGCGCCCGGGCGGTCGGCGGAAGACGTCTATGCCCGCCGCATGAGCGAAATACGCTACGGCGAATCCACCGTCGGGCATCTGATCCGCGGCGACGGTCACACCATCCAGTCGATCTCGAGCCCGATGCCGGACGGCGGCTGGGTCAGCGCGTGCTATGACGTCACCGATCGGCTGCGCCAGGAAGACGCGCTCAAGCGGCAGAACCTGCTGCTCGACGCCGCGCTCGAGAACATGGCGCATGGCCTCTGCGTCTACGACAAGGACATGCGACTGGTCTGCTGCAACAGCCGCTATCTGGATTTTTACAAGCTGTCGCCGGAGGAAGCGCGACCCGGCACGCATCTCTCCGAGCTGATCGAGCGCACGATGAAGCACGGCGCCATGTCGAGCGAATACAGCGCCGAGCAGATCATGGCCGTCGCCCGTGACCGGATCGTCAACCAGGACAACGCGGTGCTGCAGCGGCGCCTGTCGGATGGCAGGCTGATTGCGGTTCGCTACGGTCCGCTCCCCGACGGCGGGTTTGTCGGCACCTATGAGGACATCACCGAACGCGAGCGCTCGCACGAGGAGCTGAGCGAGCAGCATCGCCGCTTCGACGCGGCGCTCAACAACATGTCGCAGGGGCTGTGCATGCTCGACAGCAAGCTGCGCGTCATCGTCTGCAACAGGCGCTATATCGACATCTATCGCCTGTCGGCCGACATCGTGCGGCCCGGCACCAGCATGCGCGAGATCATGGAGCACAGCTGCGCCGTCGGCAATCATCCCGGAACGACGGCGCAGGAACTGTACGATGAATATATCGCGAAGCTGAACAGCGGCGCGCGTACCATTCATCGTCATCTCGGCGACGGCCGCATCATCAAGCTGCATCACAGCTCGATGGAGCATGGCGGCTGGGTCATTACCTATGAGGACGTGACCGAGCGCCGCAAGGCCGAGGCGCGCGTGGCTCACATGGCGCAGCATGACGCGCTGACGGATTTGTCCAACCGCGTGCTGTTCCGGGAGAAGATGGACGCAGGGCTTGCGCGGGTGGGCGCACAGGGCACGTCGATGGCGGTGCTATGCCTCGACCTCGACAATTTCAAGACCGTCAATGATCGGCTGGGGCACGCGATCGGCGACCGGTTGTTGTGCTGGGTGGCCGGCCGGTTGCGCGAATGCGTGGGCGAAAACGATACGGTCGCCCGGCTCGGCGGCGACGAATTCGCGGTGCTGCAATCCGGCCCGCAACCGGAATCGGCCGAACGGCTGGCACGCCGCCTGGTGGAGATCGTCAGCCGCCCGCCGCCGTTCGACGATCAGCTGGTGCATTCAGGGATCAGCGTCGGCATCGCCATCGCGCCTACGGACGGGGTGGAGGCCGAGCAGCTCATGAAGTGCGCTGACCTCGCGCTCTATCGGGCCAAGGCCAGGGGACGCGGCACCTATGAGTTCTTCCGCTCCGAAATGGAGCAGCAGGCGCGCACCCGACATTTGCTGGAGACGGATTTGCGGGGCGCGCTGGAGGCCGGCGAATTCCATCTGGTCTACCAGCCCCAGATCCGGCTCGGCACCGGCGAGCTCACCGGCTTCGAGGCGCTGCTGCGCTGGAATAGCGCCAAACGCGGATCGATCGGCCCGGCGGAGTTCATCCCGATCGCGGAAGAGACCGGCCTGATCGTGCCGATCGGAGAGTGGGTATTGCGCACGGCCTGCGCGACCGCCGCGCAATGGCCAAGCTTCGTCAGGATCGCGATCAACCTGTCACCGGTGCAGTTTCGCACCCGCGGGCTCGCGGCCATGGTGACCAGCGCGCTGGCCGCGACCGGGCTTGCGCCCGATCGCCTCGAACTCGAGATCACCGAGAGCGCGTTGCTGCAGGATGATGCCGCGACGATTGCCATCCTGCATCAGCTTCGCGCGCTCGGCATCCGCGTCAGCATGGACGATTTCGGCATCGGCTATTCGTCGCTGAGCTATTTGCGCAAATTCCCGTTCGACAAGATCAAGATCGACCGCTCTTTCGTCGGCACGCTCGGCGAATCCTCTGGCAGCGAGGCGATCGTGCGCACCATCGCGAGCCTCGGCGCCAACCTCGGCATGGAAACTACGGCCGAAGGCATCGAAACCCCCGAACAACTCGAGCTGGTGCGGCAGGCCGGCTGCACGGAGGCGCAAGGGTTCCATTTCAGCCGTCCCTGCGCCGCACCGGACGTGTTTCGTATCATCGAAGGGTTCAATCGCGCCGCGCGCGTCGCTTGATACCTGGCGGGAGATGCTGGACACTCCCGACATGGACAAGCTTCCGGTCAAACTGGCCGACATCACAAACGCGGCGAAGACCATCAGCGGCGCCGTTATCGAGACCGCCTGCAATGAGAGCCGTACGCTCGGCGAAATCTGCGGCTGCCGCATCTGGCTGAAATTCGAGAACCTGCAGTTCACCGCCACCTTCAAGGAACGCGGCGCGCTCAACCGCCTCAGCGCGCTGTCGGCCGAGGAGCGAAAGCGCGGCGTCATCGCGATGTCGGCTGGCAATCATGCGCAGGGCGTCGCCTATCACGCCAAACGCCTCGGCATCCCCGCGACCATCGTCATGCCAGTCGGCACGCCCATGGTGAAGATCGAGAACACCAGGCGGCATGGCGCTGATATCATCATCGCCGGCAAGACGGTGGAGGAGGCGGGGCCCGTCGCGCTCGATCACGGCGAAGCCCACGGCCTGACCATGATCCATCCCTATGACGACCCGCTGATCATTGCCGGGCAAGGCACGATTGGGCTGGAAATGCTCAAGGCGGTGCCGGCGCTGGACACGCTGGTCGTTCCCATCGGCGGCGGCGGGCTGATCTCGGGGATTGCGATCGCCGCCAAGTCATTGAAGCCGGAACTTCGCGTCATCGGCGTCGAGGCCGGGCTCTATCCGTCGATGTACAACGCGATCAAGGGCGAGCGCCTGCCGATGCGCGGCGACACGCTGGCCGAAGGCATCGCGGTGAAGTCGCCCGGGAAATTCGCCACGGAGATCATCCGCCATCTCGTGGATGACATCCTCCTCGTCACCGAAGCCGAGATCGAATGCGCGGTGGCGGCCTTTATCAATATCGAAAAGACCGTGGTCGAGGGGGCGGGGGCGGCCGGCCTTGCCGCGGTGCAGGCCAATCCCGCGCTGTTCGCCGGCCGCAATGTCGGCCTCGTGCTGACGGGCGGCAATATCGACACCCGCCTGATCGCCTCGGTCCTGACCCGCGAGCTGGCGCGCGAGGGACGGTTGACACAGCTATCACTCGATATCGTCGACCGGCCCGGTCAATTGGCCGCGGTTGCGGCGCTGCTGGCTGAGGCCGGAGCCAACATCATCGAGGTCTCGCACCAGCGGACCTTTTCCGACCTGCCGGCCAAGGCGACCCTGCTCCAATTGGTGATCGAGACCCGCGACCGCGCGCATCTCGACGATGTACTGACCAAATTGAGTGCAGCGGGACTGGACGCCCGTTGCGATTGAGCCGCCGCGTGGCGGGATCCCTTTGGCTTGCGGCGACAAGGCGTCGCAAAGCCCCTAATCCATTCGTTCCCTAAGCCTTTCTGCGCTCTGGACGTTGCAAGGCCCGGAGCGGTAGGCTGACGCCGCTGCCGCGACACGTCGGCGGGTAAAAAGGGAGGGTTTTCACCATGCGGGAGTTGACGCCGGAAACCATCACGGACGCCGTCCTTGACCAGATGGCGACCACCGCTGACCCGCGGATGCGGGAGGTCTTGGCGGCAGCTGTCAGGCATTTGCACGCCTTCGCCCGGGAAGTGAACCTGACCCCCGGTGAATGGATCAAGGGCATCGAATTCATGACCCTGGTCGGCAAGATGTGCACGCCGGCCCGGCAGGAGTTCATCCTGCTTTCGGACACGCTGGGCCTCTCCGCCCTGGTCAACGGCCTGCACGACAAGACGGCGCTGGAAGAGGGCACCCATACCAGCCTGCTCGGCCCGTTCTACCGTGAGGCGTCGCCGAAACTCGCCGCCGGCAGCCAGATCGCCAAACATGTGAAGCCCGGCACCGAATGCGTCCTTTATGGCCGCGTCTCCGACATCAACGGCAAGCCGCTGGCGGATGCCTCGGTCTCGGTCTGGCAGACCAGTGCGGACGGCCTTTATGACATCCAGGAGAACGCGTCCTCGGTGGACTATCGCGGCGTGTTCACGACCGACAAGGACGGGCTCTATGTCGTGCGCACGGTCAAGCCGCGCGGCTATTCGATCCCGATGGATGGTCCGGTCGGCGGCATGGTGAAGGCACAGGGGCGGCACGGCATGCGGCCGGCCCATATCCATTTCCTGGTCGGCTCGCCCGGCTATCGCGAACTCGTCACCGCGCTCTATTTGCGCGACGACCCGCATCTGGCCGACGACGTCGTGTTCGGCTCGTCCGATGATCTCGCCGTCGATATTGCACCCAACGATCCGGAATGTCCGATTCCGGGCGTGCCGAGCATTCGCTTCGACCTGAAGCTGCCGCGCGAGGGCGAGGCCGACAAGACCAGCGGGCGCGTCGGCTCGGATCCGTCGGCGATCCTGAAGGAAGCAAAAGTTGCTGCACCGGCGGCCGCGGCAAGCTAAGGCTGATCAACAGGGCGTCGCCAAATATCAAGAACACTGTGTTGTGTAGAGGGGGAAATATGAATCGTAGAGTGCTGCTCGGCTGGACAACGGCCGCGATCGTGTTTGGGCTGACTTCGGTTGCGAGCGCGGAGGAGCCACCGATCAAGATCGGCATGTCCATGCCGCAAACCGGTGGCCTTGCCGGCGGTGGCAAGCCCTCGCTGCTCGGCATCCAGATCTGGCGCGACGACGTCAACGCCAAGGGCGGCCTGCTGGGCCGCAAGGTCGAGCTTGTCGTCTATGATGACAAGTCCAGCGCCTCGGAGACGCCGGCGCTCTACGCCAAGCTGATCGATGTCGACAAGGTCGACCTCCTGTTTGCGCCCTATGCGACGGTGCCGACCGCTCCGATCATGCCGCTGGTCAAGCAGCGCGGCCTGCTCCTGATGGGCAATTTCTCGTTCCAGGTGAACAGCAAGGTCCATCACGACATGTGGTTCAACAACGCGCCGTGGGGACCGGCGGACAGCTGGGCCACCGGCTTCCTGCAACTCGGCCAGAAGGCCGGCGGCAAGACCATGGCCCTGCTTTCGGCCGACCAGGAGTTCGCACAGAACCTTGCAAAGACCGCGCGTGAAGTTGCCGCGAAGCTTAATATCCCGATCGTGTACGACCAGGCCTATCCGCCCAGCACGGCCGAGTTCTCCAGCATCATTCGCGCGCTCAATGCCGCAAAGCCCGACATTATCTTCGTCGCGTCCTACCCGCCGGATTCGGCGGGTATCATGCGCGCCGTCAACGAGATCGGGGTCGGCGACAACGTCAAGATCTTCGGCGGCGCCATGGTCGGCCTGCAATTCGCGGCCGTGATGGAGAATATGGGCTCGCTGCTCAACGGCGTCGTGAACTACAACACCTGGCTGCCCGAACCCAGTATGTATTTCGACGGCACCAAGGAGTACTTCGAGAAGTACACCAAGCGCGCCATCGAGGCGAAGATCGATCCGCTCGGCTACTACATTTCGCCCTACGGCTACGCCATGGGCCAGATGATCGAGCAGGCGGTGAATGCGACCAAGTCGCTCGACCAGAAGACGCTTGCCAAATATCTGCGCGAGAACACGCACAACACCATCGTCGGTCCGATCACCTATGCGGACGACGGCGAATGGAAGCAGAGCGTGACGCTTGAAGCGCAGTTCCGCGGCATCAAGGACAAGAACTTGGATCAGTTCCGCCAGGCGGGAAAGCAGGTGATCCTGTTCCCCGACAATCTCAAGACCGGCGAGCTGATCGGGTTTGAGGCCGCCCGCAAATAGCATTCGCTGGGTTTGGACTCGGAGGAGGCGGGGAGGGCGTACGTGTTCTCGATGGACTTGCTGCGCGACGCCGTCGTGCTCGGCGTGCTGCTCGGCTGCTTCTACGCAGCCGTCAGCGTCGGGCTGTCGATCTCCTTCGGCCTGCTCGACGTGCCGCACGTCGCGCATCCCGCCTATCTGGTGCTCGCCTCCTATGGCGTTTACTGGCTCAATGAGAGCTATGAAATCGATCCCTTGCTCGCGGGGCTCCTGATCGCGCCGCCGCTCTTCGTGCTCGGCCTGATCACCTACCGCATCTACCATGAAACCTTCGAAAGGCGTGGCACCGATGCCGCCGTGCGCGGCATCGCCTTCTTCTTCGGCGTCGCCTTCATCATCGAAGTGCTGATCATCATGCAATTCGGCGTCGACCAGCGTTCGGTCACCGCCTCCTATATCGGCAAGGCCTGGCGGATCGGCGATCTGCGCATCCCGATCCGGCAGCTCGTGGCCTTCGGCGTTGCGCTGAGCCTGACGGTGTTGCTCGCCACCTATCTGTCGAAGACCTTCATGGGACGGGCGATCCGCGCCGTGGCGCAGGACGAGGAGGGCCTGAGGCTGATGGGCGCCAACCCGGTGCGGATCAAGCAGTTCGCGTTCGGGATTGCGACCGCTGTGCTGGGCGTGGCAGGTGCGCTCCTGATCATCATTGCCCCCGTCGAGCCGACGCTCGACCGTGTCTATATTGGGCGCACCTTCTGCGTCGTGGTGATGGCCGGCCTCGGCAGCATTTCCGGGACGCTGATTGCCGCGATCATCCTTGGAGTTTCCGAGTCGATCGTGCTGACCATGTTCGGGGCGTCCTGGGCGCCCGCGATCTCGTTCGCGCTTCTGTTGGGCGTTTTGGCGGTGCGTCCGCAAGGCCTGCTCGGCAGATGACCATGCAGCGCAGCTCGATCGCCTTCTGGTCCGGTGCGGTGGTCTTCCTGGCCGCCGTCCTGTTCATGACGCAGTACCTGCGCAACGAATATCCGTTCTTTGCCGGCTATGTGATCCTGCAATTCGTGGTGCTGTCGGTGGCCTGGACCATCCTCGGCGGCTATGCCGGCTACGTCAATTTCGGCACCAACGCCTTCTTCGGCGTCGGCGTCTACACCGCCGTGCTGCTGTTCAAGGCGCTCGACGCGCCCCTCGGCGTGCAGATCGCAGCCGCCGCCGTGGTCGGCGGCCTTCTCGGCTTCGGCGTCGGCCTGCTTACCTTGCGAATGCGCGGCATCTTCTTCTCGATCGCGACCATTGCGCTTGCGATCATCATCGAGACGACCATCACCAATTGGCGGTTTGTCGGCGGCGCCGCCGGCATCCAGCTGCAGCGGCCGCCGGTGATGGCGCCCTTCGACAGCTATGTGAAGATGCTGTTCTTCGTTCAGGCGCTGCTGGTGGTCATCGCCATTGCGATCACGCGCTTCATCCAGAACTCGCGGGTCGGGCGAGGGCTGCATGCGCTGCGCGACGACGAGCTTGCCGCCGAATGCACGGGTGTGCCGACGTTGCGGCTGAAACTGATCGCCTGCGTGATTTCGGGCGCGCTGATGTCCGCCGGCGGCGCGCCCGCCGCCATGTATCTGCAGTTCGCCAATCCCGACTCGGCCTTCAACCTGAACTACTCGGTCTCGGTGCTGGCGATGTCGCTGATCGGCGGCACCTCGCACTGGATCGGCCCGGTGCTGGGCGCGATCCTGCTCGGCTCGACGCAGCAGCTCCTTGCCGTGACGATCTCGTCCGAGGTCAACGTACTCGTGCTCGGCGTCATGCTGGTGCTGTTTGTGGTGGCCGCGCCAAAGGGCATCATCGGCCTCGTGGGCCGCGTGACCGGCAAGGGAGGTCGGGCATGACCGCGTCCGCGCCAGAGGCGCCGCTGTTGCGGATCGATGCCGTGACCAAGAATTTTGGCGGCTTTGTCGCGCTCGACAATATCAATGTCGAAATCCGCAAGGGCGAGCGCTTTGGCCTGATCGGTCCCAACGGTTCCGGTAAGACCACGCTGGTCAATTGCATTTCCGGCGCGCTGCGCCCTAACAAGGGCGCCGTGCTGTTCGCAGGCGTGGACATCACGCAGTTGGCGGCGAACCAGCGTTCGCATCGCGGCATCGCCCGAAGCTTCCAGATTCCGCGGCCGTTCCGGAGCATGACGGTGCTCGAGAACCTGATGGTCGCGCTCGATTTCGCCACGCATCGCCATCTCTTCGAGACGGAAGGACACCGGCGCGACGCTGCGATGTCGATCCTGACCCGGATCGGGCTGGCATCCAAAGCCTTTGTCTCAACGGCGACGCTCACCCAGGTCGAGCTGCGCAAGATGGAGCTCGCGCGCGCCATGGCGACGGGCCCAAAGCTCCTGATCTCCGACGAGGCGATGGCGGGCCTGTCGACCTCCGAGGTCGATGAGGTGCTGGACCTCCTCATGAGTCTCGGCGGCGAGGACATCGCCATCATCATGATCGAGCACATCATGCAGGCGGTGATGCGCTTCTCCGAGCGGGTGATGTGCCTCGATGCCGGCAAGATCATCGCGATCGGCGCGCCCAGCGAAGTCATGGCGAACCCGCGCGTCCAGGAGGCCTATCTTGGCACTTAGCCTGTCGATCGAGGGCCTGGACGCGGGCTACGGCGCCGTGAAGGCGCTGCGCGGCGTCTCGATGCGCGTCGACACCGCCGAGACCGTGGCACTGCTCGGCACCAACGGCAACGGCAAGAGCACGCTGATCAAATGCGTCATGGGCATGGTGCGCCCCACGCGCGGCACCGTAACGCTCACGATCGACGGCAAGGCGCACGACCTGACAAAATTGTCGCCGGAAGAGACCGTCGATCTCGGCGTGGCGCTGGTGCCGGAGGGCCGGCGGCTGTTCCCAAAGCTCACGGTCGTGGAAAACCTGATGCTGGGCGCGTTCCGCAAGGCGGCCCGCAGCGCCATCCAGCACAATCTGGCGATGGCTTTCGATACCTTTCCCGTGCTGAAGGAACGCAAGAACCAGCTCGCCGGCACCATGTCCGGCGGCCAGCAGCAGATGCTTGCGATCGCCCGCGCGCTGATGTCATCGCCAAGGCTACTATTGGTCGACGAGCCCTCCGTCGGCCTGTCGCCGCTGCTGGTGTCGCAGGTGATCACCAAGATCAACGAGCTCAAGCAGAGCTTTGGCCTGACTGTGCTGATGGCCGAGCAGAACTTCAACCAGGCGATCCGCATCGCCGACCGCGGCTACATCATCGTGCACGGCAAGATCGCGGTGTCTGCGGACTCCGTCGATGAGTTGAAGGCCAACGACATCGTCAAGCGACTGTATCTGGGTGGGGTGGCCTGAGGTCCGGCCGCTCAGCTTGACGGCAGCTGCAAATCACCCGCCTCGAAATTGAAACGGTCGCGCAGATTCTTGCGCTGCTCCAGAATGTCCTTGAGGAACGCGCGGTCGGTCTCGTTCTTCATCATCGGCTCGATCAGGTCGAGCTGGTTCATGGCGACGAGCTGCAGGATTTCCGTGCGCGGCTTGCCGCCGGCGTCGCGCGGCAGCGCGTGCACCACCTGGATGTGCTCCGGCGGTTTTGGACCCCTGGCGGCCGTAAGCTCGCTGCGCAGCTGGCCTTCCAGCGTCGCCTGGTCGGCCTCGACAAAGGCGTAGAGGCCGACGCCGGTGCGGCGGTCGGCGAAGGCGACAATGGCGGTGTCGCGGACGTCAGGGTTCTTGCGGATGAGATCGACCAGCACCGGCGCGTCATTGACCAGCCTGCGGCCGCCGCCCTCGCGATCGGTGAAATTGAAGAGCCCGCGGGTGATGGCGCGGTAGACCTTCTTGCCGGTCATCAGCCAGATACGCGCCACCGCCGATTTGCGCGCCAGGATCTTTCGCTCCATCGGCGTCAGCGCCTCAGGCGCATAGCTGCGCTTGTGCTTGAGGAGGTGGCGAAGGTCCTCATAGGCCGCGATTCGGAACAGCCGGCTGCGGCTCTTGAAACAGGCGGCAAGCTGGAAGTCGGTGAGGTAGCAGCGGCCGTCGACGCCGCGCAGCCAGTTCTGCTCCTTGGCGAGATCGTTGTGGCAGATGCCGGCACGATGCAGCCGGCGCAGCGCTTGCTTGGCTGAGCGGAAATAGGCGACATCGCCGTGCGGCTTGGCCAGATGCAGCGCCACGCCGTCGATGAAGCCGCGCACCAGCGCGCGCCGCCCGGCCCACAGCAGTTCGGGACCGACGTTCAGCCCCTTGGCGAGCGTCAGCGCGCGGCGCTCGCGCGCAAAGAGATGCTGCGCCGGGGCGAACGACCACCACGGCACTTCATCCAGCCGGCGCAATACCGCGTCGACCTCGCCAGTTGGCCCGCGAAAGCGCCCGCGCTCGACGGTCGAAAACACGTCGCGCTTGAGCAGCACGCCTTCGGTCCAGCGCGCCGACAAGGTTTCGGCGTCATCTTTGGGCAAACTCATGGGATGCTCACGCCGCCACTGAGGCGTGTAAATGATCTGATATCCAGCGGTCGAGATCGGACAGCGCCCGCGCGCTGATCGCCTGCCTCTTCGCTACCGTCTTCTCGTTACCGCGGAGCCGGCTGCCGTCGGGCTTTTTGGTCGGCGGCGAAGCGAGCGGCGGAAACAGGCCGAAATTGATGTTCATCGGCTGGAAGGAGCGGTTGCCGGGCTCGATGGTCTCGATATGGCCGCCCGTGATGTGGCCGAGCAACGCGCCCAGCGCCGTGGTCGCCGGCGGCGCCGCCATAGACGTCCCCCGCGCGTCGGCCGAGGCATAGAGCCCGGCGATCAGCCCGATGCTGGCGGATTCCACATAGCCCTCGCAACCCGTCATCTGGCCGGCAAAGCGCAGCCGCGGCTCGGCGCGCAGGCGCAGTTGCGCATCGAGCAGTTTTGGCGAGTTGAGGAAGGTGTTGCGATGCAGCCCGCCGAGCCGTGCGAACTCCGCCTTCTCGAGCCCCGGGATGGTACGGAAGATCTGCTGCTGCGGGCCGTATTTCAGCTTGGTCTGGAAACCGACCATGTTGTAGAGCGTGCCCAGCTTGTTGTCCTGACGCAACTGCACGATCGCGTAAGGCTTCACCGTCGGATCGTGCGGATTGGTCAGCCCGACCGGCTTCATCGGCCCGTGCCGCAGCGTCTCGCGGCCGCGCTCGGCCATCACTTCGATCGGCAGGCAGCCGTCGAAATAGGGTGTGTTGGCCTCCCAGTCCTTGAAGTCGGTCTTTTCGCCCGCGAGCAGCGCATCGACGAAGGCGTTGTACTGCTCCCCGGTCATCGGGCAGTTGATGTAGTCGGCGCCGATGCCACCGGGCCCTACCTTGTCGTAACGCGACTGGAACCACGCCACCGACATGTCGATGGTGTCCTTGTGCACGATCGGCGCGATCGCGTCGAAGAAGGCAAGCGCGTTCTCATCCGTAAGCGCACGGATGGCGTCGGCCAGCGACGCCGAGGTGAGGGGCCCGGTCGCGACGATGACGTTGTCCCAGTCGGCAGGCGGCAGGCCCGCGATCTCTCCGCGGCGGATCTCGATGCTCGGATGTTGGTTCAAAGCCGCCGTCACTGCCGCCGAAAAACCCTCGCGATCGACCGCGAGCGCCCCGCCGGCGGGGACCTGGTTGGCGTCGGCCGCGCGCATGATCAGCGAGCCGAGCTTGCGCATCTCGGCATGGAGCAGGCCGACCGCGTTGTTGGCGGCATCATCGGAGCGGAAGGAATTGGAGCAGACGAGCTCGGCAAGGGAGTCGGTGCGGTGCGCCTCGGTCATCCGCACCGGCCGCATCTCGTGCAACATCACGCGCTGGCCTGCCTGCGCGACCTGCCAAGCGGCCTCGGAGCCGGCCAAGCCGGCGCCGATCACGTGCACGATGTCAGAAGAAGAGGTCCCGGTCATGGGGCGCAGGGTTAGCGCTTTTTGGAGCGAGACGCACCTGCGGAAGCACGCCCGACCCCAGATACGACAACGCCCGCAGCGAGGCGGGCGTTATCCGTTCATTGGGTCGGCTGGAGCATCAGCCGTTATAGGTGCCGGCTGCAACGCGCGGGATATCCGAGCGATCGAGGCCGATGTCAGCCAGTTCGCGATCGCTGAGCTGGGACAGCTCGTTGACGTTGCGCTGATAATCCCGGAACGCTTGGATCATGCGGATGAGCGAGAGCAACATGGTAGTCTCCTTAGTATCGACGATTCAGCCCTTGGAGGAAGGCCTCATCGTTGAAATGAACATAGGTTGGGATTCCTTCGATCAGTAGCTCAAATGTTGCGGTGCAGCTAGGTGAAAAACGCATGGCATTGGTAACAACCGATTAACCTTTCAGCATAGCTGCCGCAACCTCGTCGCCGAT
Source organism: Bradyrhizobium sp. (assembly GCA_035568535.1). Taxonomy (GTDB): domain Bacteria; phylum Pseudomonadota; class Alphaproteobacteria; order Rhizobiales; family Xanthobacteraceae; genus Bradyrhizobium. Next base: position 28,009 of record DATMNV010000129.1, on the reverse strand, counting down.
TTCAAAAAAGCGGTAAAAATCACGTGAAATCACGCCATTGTCGTAGTTGCGAAGGATCTCCTTCTGCGCATAAATGGGGCAAATCCGTGTGGTTTCAAGGGCCTTTGGCTTCGGCTCGATGGGTGACTTAGCCCACCATTCATGCGCGATTCGCATGCAAAACTTGCTCGAAAGTGAACTTTAAATCACTTCTATTTTGCGATGCACGCGGTTCATGATTCCCCAACGAGCCCTGCCGCCGTGTCGACCGACCACTGTCTCGATGAGATGAGGGCTGCCTCTGAACGGCTGATAGGCGTCTGCGCTGGGATCTGTTTCGTGCGGGTCGCGTACGCCCATCTGCTCAAGCGCGCCTCGACAAACACATCATCGCGCGACGTCGATCGGCGCGTTGTGCAGCCCACCGACGACGCGGCATGAGCGAAGACAATCGAGCCATCGATCATCGCGACGATAGGCATTCGCAAACGCCAACAATGCGGCGATCATTACGCCGCTGTAATCAAAACGCGATGTTTCGCATAAGGCTCTGCAGCGCGTGCCGATCACATTTATCTCGCGCGGAATTCATTCATCAGGGTGCGACCGATCGGCGCACAATCACTTTCGCAGAATCCGGCAATGGAGTCGGACCTGCGCAAAAAGAAAAGGAAAGTAACATGCTCAAGAAGTTACTCGGGGTTGCCGCCGTCGCGGCCGTTGCCTACGCATTTGCTCCCGCACAGGCCGCTCATATGGGTGGCGCCTGCAGCAGCGCCAACCTGGCGAAGACCGAGTCGGCGATCGAGACCATGGCAGACGGTGAGCACAAGATGGCGGCCCAGAAGGAGATCGCGGCGGCTCAGGATGCCATGCTCAACGGCAAGGGCAGCTGCGCGGCGCATCTCAGCAAGGCAATGCACGAAACTGCCGCGAAGTAATTAGCGCGCCAGTCAAGCTTTAGGGGCAGGGGGCCGGTCGCAACCGCGATCGGCCTTCTCACTTTTCAGCTATGGCGCGCGTGCGAGCTGGCTCGCAAAGTAAGCGACGGTTTTGGCGTAAACCTCGCTCTTGTTCCACTGCTGCAGCACTGCGAAGTTCGGGGCGCCGGGCTGATAGTCCTTGCCCTTCTGCCAGCCGTAATTGGCCAGATAGTTCGCAGTGGAGGCGAGCACGTCGGGCACGTTGTGCAGCAGATCGCGGCGGCCATTGCCGTCGAAATCGACGGCATATTTGATCCAGGACGACGGCATGAACTGGGTCTGGCCGAGCTCGCCGGCCCAGGCGCCGCGCATTTCCTGCGGGGCGAGATCGCCGCGATCGATGATCCGCAGCGCATCCATCAGCTCGGAGCGGAACTCGTCGGCGCGACGGCAATCATAGGCCAGCGTCGCCAGCGAGCGCAGGGTCTGGAATTTCCCGATGTTGACGCCGAAATCCGTCTCAAGTCCCCAGATCGCGACCAGCACCTCGGCGGGCACCCCATAGGTCTGCTCGATGCGGGACAGCACCGAGCCATATTGCTTGAGCATGTTTGAGCCGCGGGTCATGCGCGGCGGCACCATGCGGCCCGAAAACTGCTCAAAGGTCTGGTCGAACACCTTTTGCGAATGGTCGCGGTTGAGCACGGACTGGTCGGGCGTGATGCCGGTGAGGCCGGCATTGATGGCCTGCTGCGAAATGCCCTTGCCGGCTGCCTCGCTCTTGAAGGCGGTCAGCCATGAATCGAAATTGCCGGTCCCGCAGGGAGCGGCGGCAAGCGCGGGCGCGGCAACCAAAAGCGCGGCGCCTAACGCGATGGTCGCAAGAAGACGGGGATTTGCTCGTGCCACGGATGCCGGTTCCGACTCGAATATCCTGATCGTGCAGCGCAAAATGTCGATGTCAACCGCGGCCAAAACAAGGCTTCATTCTAAACACCAGACCGCCGGCAAATCCGGCGGTTTGGTCTCTATCCAGCGGCTATCCCGAGCCGATCAGGTGTCGTCCCGGCGCCGCCACGGGAACAGATTGGCAGGGAAATCAGCCGCGGGCTTGCGCTGATGAGGCGGGCGCGGCGGGATCGGCCGCGCATTCGGGTCGATCGCCACGGCCTGGCGATAGAGGTGCCAGGTGGCGTGCCCGAGCAGGGGGATGACCACGGCAAGCCCCAGGAACAGCGGCAACGATCCGACGACCAGCAGCGCGGCGACGATCAGGCCCCAGACCGCGATTGTTGCCGGGTTCTTTGCGGCGACGCGGAGCGAGGTGACCATGGCCTCACCTGCGCTGGCGTGACGGTCGAGCATGATCGGGAACGAGACCACGCTGATGCAGAGCGCGACCAGCGCGAAGAGGAAGCCGACGCCGCAGCCGACAATGATCAGCCACCAGCCTTGCGACGTTGTCAGCACGCGGGTGATGAAATCGGAAAAGCTGGTGGCGCCGCCATAGCCGAACACCGCGACATAGATCGCCTGTGCGGTTGCGACCCAGGTCACGAACAGCGCGAGCAGCAATGCGCCGAGCCCGAGCATGGCGCCAAAGGAGGGTGAACGCAGCACGTCGACGGCATCCCAGGCGGAAGCTTCTTCGCCGCGCTCGCGGTGACTGCTCAACTCGTAGAGGCCAAGGGCGGCGAAGGGACCGAGCAGTGCAAAACCGGCGGCGAGCGGGAACAGCAGCGGTACCACGGCATAGCCAAAGGCGGCTCGCGCGAGCAGAAGGCCAAGCACGGGATAGATCACGCACAGGATGACGGCGTGGCTCGGCACCGCCTTGAAATCCTCCCAGCCAAGCTTGAGTGCGCGGTGCAGATCGGAAAGGCCGATGGTGCGGATTTCAGGTGCCGCCTCTACCGGCTGCGCCTGAGAGGGAACATTGTCGTGGTAGGTCGTGGCCATGGTCGCTAACTCCCTTGCCTCAGGCAGCCGGAGGACGCGCCTGGCGCGAGCGGCCGCCGATGGAACGATCACGACATTGGCCAGACGCGAGAACCTCTTTTGTTGGCCATGTCGCGAGCCGAACGACCAGCATACTCCTGAATCGTTCCGTCGTCGCTTGAATCGTTTCGTCGTCGCTCACGCCTCGGTGAAAATAATTGCCGCAGCGCAAACGCTTGCACGTCATTCCGCCATCATTTCGCCTCGGCTAAGCTGCACACGTTGCCCCAGGGTTGCATTGGCAAGCCTGATCGCGAGGTCTAAGGTTAATGGCGCGATCCAAACCGGTGCCGCCGGGCAACGAAGGCCGTTGAAGGCCGTACCACCGTCTCAATTTTCATTGGGAGCAGTCCATGAGCATTTTCGGAAAAATCATGAGCGCGATCTTCGGGCATTCGGCTGAAGCCGCGTCGACCGGCGGCGGTGCTGCCGCTCCTGCCGGTGGTGGCGGTGGAGCGCCCGCTGGGTCCAGCGCGTCGGCTGCACCTGCGGCGCCGGCCCAGAGCGTCGACGTCGCGCCGATCCTCGACAAGGCGGTCGCCGCCAAGCACGAGAAGCTGGAATGGCGGACCTCGATCGTCGACCTTATGAAAGCGCTCGACATCGACTCCAGCCTCGCCGCGCGCAAGGAGCTCGCCAAGGAATTGGGCTACACCGGCGACACCAACGATTCCGCGAGCATGAATGTCTGGCTGCACAAGCAGGTGATGGCCAAGCTTGCGGCGAACGGCGGCAAGCTGCCGCCGGAAATCAAGCATTAGTAGAGTAGATTTTTTCAGACTTTGACGCTAAAGGCCCGTGTCCCGGACACGGGCCTTTTTGCGTCCAAAGAACAATCGAGTGAACAACGCCATGAAACCAGTCGATCGCCGCACGTTGCTTGCAACCGGCGCGCTGACGCTGACCGCAGTTGCAGCCGAGAGCAGGCCCGCGGCGGCGCAGGCTGGCCCCAAGCCGATTTTTGCGGTGCCGATGACGACGATCCCGATCGTCGGCGAAACCGACGTGTTCCAGGTCCGCCGCATCTATTGCATTGGCCGTAATTACGCCGCGCATGCGATCGAGCGCGGCTCGGACCCGAACCGCGAGCCGCCGTTCTTCTTCCAGAAGCCGACGGATGCGATCCAGAACGTGGCGGTTGGCGAGGTCGCCGATCATCCCTATCCGTTGCTGACCAAAAACTATCATCACGAGGTCGAGCTGGTCGCCGCGCTGAAATCGGGCGGCACCAACATCGCGCCGGAGAAGGCGCTCGATCACGTCTATGGCTACGCACTCGGCCTCGACATGACCCGGCGCGACCTGCAGAACGGCATGGCGGCCGAAAAGAAGCCCTGGGAGATCGGCAAGAGCTTTGATCATGCCGCTGTGCTCGGACCGATCCATCCGGTGACCAAGGTCGGCCATCTCGCCAAGGGCGCGATCTCGCTCGCGGTCAACGGCACGGTGCGGCAGGCTTCCGATCTCGACAAGATGATCTGGAGCGTGGCCGAGCAGATCGCGAAACTGTCGGATGCGTTCGAGCTCAAGGCCGGCGACATCATCTATTCCGGCACGCCGGAGAATGTCGGCCCGGTCGTGAAGGGCGACGTGCTGCTCTGCAAGCTCGAGGGACTGCCGGACATGTCGATCCGGATCGCGTGATCGCGCTACGCCACCAGGTCCCGGTATTCCCTGTGCTTGCTCAGATAGTCCACCACGAAGCCGCAGCCGGCGATCACCTTGTGGCCGTCGGCGCGGATCATCTCCAGCGCGCCCTTCACCAGCTCCGAGGCGATACCGCGCCCGCGCAAGCTCCGCGGTGTTTCGGTATGGGTGATGATGACCGCCTGCGGCGTCAGCCGGTAGTTGGCAAACGCGACATCGCCTTCGACGTCGAGCTCGAAACGCTGTCTTGCCTTGTTGTCGCGGACGGCGGCCATGGCCTCATTCCCTGAAACGGATTTATCAGCCTCATGTAGGTCAATGACCGCGCCAATGTAAGCCTCAACCCTTCAGCAGATCCTTGTAGTCCGAATGCTTGCCGATCCAGGCCTTCACGAACGGGCATTCCGCGATCACCTTCAGCCCGCTTTCGCGCGCCTGATCCAGCGCGCCCCGGACCAGCTTTGAGCCGACGCCGCGGCCGCCCAGCTCCGGCGGCACTTCGGTATGCTCGAAGGTGATGACCTTGCCGTCGAGCTTGTAATAGGCGGCGGCGAGATGGCCATCGACCACGAGTTCGTAACGATGATGGGCCGCGCTGTTGACGATGTCGCTCATCGCGGGCCTCAATGTTTCAGGGAGTCCGTGAGCATGGCGCGGATCGACCAGGCCTCGCCATCGCTGGCACCCTTGATATCGTCGATCTTCCAGGCGTTCGCTTCGCGCACGAAATCATAACGGACGATCTGATCCGAAGGTTTGCGCGGCGGCGTGTTGCGGCCGGCGATGGTGACCGCGATCAGCGCCTTGTCGGCCTCGAGCTTTTCGGCATCGACCTTGAATGATTTGACGTCCGGCTCCTGCGAATTGGTGACGGGATCAAAATCGATCGGTCCGACATCGCCCTTCGGCGTATGCGCGTCCGCCTTCGCCCACAGCGCGACCAGCGACTTCGAGAGATATTTCGCCTTGGCCTGCTTGTTCTCGATGACAAACGCCCCGCCGCCGTCGCCCTTGCCCTTGGCCGCGCGGGTGTAGATCGCGTTGATGATCGCCACGGGATCATCGGGGGAGGCGGGCTCGGCGCAGGCGAGCGGCGCTTTGGTGGCGACAAGCAGGCTTGTCAGGACCAGGCTGCGGCGTGTGATCATGCGGCTCCTCAAATCAATGTTGTGCCGTTATAGACCGGAACATCCGCGCGCGCCGCAGCGATATTTTTTTGATTGCAGCGAACCGGATTGCAAATGGTGCGCACCAACGCCGATGGCTTTCGACGACCGCCGACCTGTACCGCCCTTGCGGGGCCTTGGCCGAAGGCGATAAACAGGACGCCAAAATCCTGTCCACGCGGGCGTCTCTCAAGCGCCCCACCCTTAAGAGGAAGCCCCATGAAGCTCGTGCTGACCCTGCTCGGCGTCGTCCTGCTCGTCATTGCCGCCGTCTACTTCCTGGTCCCCGCCGATCAATTGCCGGGCTTCTTCCCCGGGCATGAGGATGGCGTGTCGCGGGTCCATATGAAGCACGGCGTCGTCGCGGGCGTGATCGGCCTGATCCTGATCGGGGCCGGCACCTTCATGGGACGTCGCTGACGTGAGCGGTGATCCCCTCAACGCCGAGAAGCCGCTGGGCAGCCAGGCGCGGATGTCGCGCCGGGTGATGAATCTGGCGCATCTGCTGACCCAGAATGCGCGCCGGCATCGCGATCGCGCCGGCTTCATCTGGGCTGAGAAGAGTTTCACCTGGCGCGAGATCGACGCGCAGGTCTCTTCGCTCGCGGCCGCGCTCGCCGCGCGGGGCATCGGAAAGGGCGACCGCATCCTCGTGCATTCCAGGAATTGCGAGGAGATGTTCTTCTCGATGTTCGCGGCCTTCCGCTTGGGCGCGGTCTGGGTGCCCACCAATTTCCGCCTGATGCCGGACGAGGTGGCGTATCTGGCGGCCGCTTCCGGCGCGAAGGCCTATCTGTGTCATGGCGATTTTCCTGATCATGCCAAGGCTGTCACGGACGCTGCCTTCACCTGGCGTATCGGCGAAGCGGGTACCTTCGGGGAGAAGTCGCTGCGTGAGGCGATGGCGGCGCATGCCGGCGCCACGGTCGCAAATGTCGCGGTCGAGCATGACGACCCCTGCTGGTTCTTCTTCACGTCAGGCACCACCGGCCGTTCCAAGGCGGCGGTCTTGACCCATGGTCAGATGGCCTTTGTCGTCACCAACCATCTCGCCGATCTCACGCCGGGCACCACGGAAGAGGACGCCTCGCTCGTGGTGGCGCCGCTGTCGCATGGCGCCGGCGTGCACCAGCTGATGCAGACCGCGCGCGGCGTTGCGACCATCCTGCTGCCGACCGAACGTTTCGACATCGCGGAAGCATTCCGACTGATCCAGAAGCATCGCGTCAGCAATCTCTTCACCGTGCCGACCATTTTGAAGATGATGGTCGAGCACCAAGCGGTCGATCAGTTCGATCATTCCTCGCTGCGCTACGTCATCTATGCCGGCGCGCCGATGTATCGCGAGGACCAGAAGTTTGCGCTGAAGAAGCTCGGCAAGGTGATCGTGCAGTATTTTGGCCTGGGCGAAGTCACCGGAAACATCACGGTGTTTCCAGCCGCACTGCATGAGGAAGAGGACGGACCCTTGGCGCGGATCGGCACCTGCGGTTTCGAGCGCACGGGCATGCAGGTTTCGATCCAGGACGACCATGGCCGCGAGCTAAAACCGTTCGAGACCGGCGAGATCTGCGTGATCGGGCCGGCGGTGTTCGCGGGCTACTACGACAACCCCGATGCCAACGCGAAGGCGTTTCGCGACGGCTGGTTCCGGACCGGCGATCTCGGCCACATGGACGAAGAGGGCTTTGTCTACATCACCGGCCGCGCCTCCGACATGTACATCTCCGGCGGCTCCAACATCTATCCGCGCGAGGTCGAGGAGAAGATTTTGACGCATCCCGGAATCGGCGAGGTCGCGGTGCTGGGCGTGCCCGATCCGGTCTGGGGCGAGGTCGGCGTTGCCGTCTGCGTCGCGCGCGAGGGTGCAAAGCAAGTGAGCGAGGCCGAGATGGCTGCGTTCCTCGCACCAAAAGTGCCGCGCTACAAAATGCCGAAGCGGTTCTTCTTCTGGGAGGCATTGCCGAAGTCGGGTTATGGCAAGATTCCGAAGCGGCTGGTGCGTGACGAACTGGAAGCGCGCGGGCTGCTGGACCTTACCAAAGCGTTTTCAAGCGAAGTGGGTACCGGTTCGCGTGAAGAAAACGCGTCAAAAATAAAGCCGACCGGCACCTGATGCGGAGCATCAAGCAGCCCGGCCCGCCGGTCCCTGAACGCATCCAGTGGGTGGAAGTGCGCGGCCAAGCGTTCTCCTTCACCCTGGAAGCGGGCTTGCCGCTGCTTGAGGCTGCACGCCGCGGCTTCGCGGCAGAGGGTTTTGCCGGCGGCACGCTCAATATGAGGGGCGGGACGCTCGGCCCGTTCGGCTATGTGATGCCTGCGCTGTCGAAGACCGGCGAGAACGCAGCGTTCTACAGCGAGATGTTTCGCCCCTCCGGTCTCACGCGGCTCAAGCTCGCGACACTGACGCTTGGCGTCCGAGATGGCGCGCCGTTCTTCCATTGCCATGGCCTGTGGCGCGAGGCCGACGGCAAAATGAGCGGCGGCCACATGCTGCCGGAAGAAACCTTCGTCGCCGAGCCGTTTGAGGTCGAAGCCTTCGGCATCGACGGCGCGGTGTTTGCCGCGGAGCCCGATCCCGAGACGAATTTCAAGCTGTTCGGCCCCGTGCCGAGCGCTGCCACGGGCGCGAACACAACGCGCCGCGCTTTCGCGTTGCGGCTGCGGCCGAACCAGGATTTCGCCTCTAGCCTCGAGGCCTTCTGTCGCGATCGCGGCATCACGCGCGGAAAAATTCGCGGCGGCGTCGGCTCGACCATCGGCGCCCGCTTCACCGACGGCAGCGTGATCGAGCCCTTTGCCACCGAGTTGGCCATCACCTCCGGCACCATCGCGCCCGGCGCCGGCGGCACGCTGGAAGCAAGCCTCGACGTCGCGCTGATCGATTACACCGGCGGTATCGGCGAGGGCCGCCTGATCCGCGGTGACAACCCTGTGCTGATGACCATGGAACTGGTGGTCGAGGCGCTGTAGCCGACGGATTGTCGTTTTCAGATTCAACTGTCAAACAGCTAGCTCGTCATTGCGAACGAAACGAAGCAATCCACGCCTCAACGCGGGGAAGCATGGATTGCTTCCTTCACTCTTTGAGCTACGGCGGACAAGTCGTCGCTTACGCTCCTCGCAATGACGAGGGGACGCAACTCATCATTCCCGCGGCGCGATCGCGCCGGAGTGATGCCTTGTCGTGTCCCTCGGAAAGCAGAGGGCGCAGGGAATGCCGGTGCTACGATCGCACCCGCAGCCTCGTGTGCAAAGGTAGAAAGCACACGAGTAGTCACCACAGGTACGCCGAACATCCGACATTCCCTGCGCAATGGTTTTCGGCTTATTCCGTGCTCTCCCTGGTGTACCGGGCTTTTTAGCCACCATCGCCCGCAGGATCATCACCCGCGGACTTGATCCCAGCGTCGGGGGATCAGGACCACACGTCTTCGCCGTCCGCACCGGCGTCGCTCGTCTGGCGAGACCAACACGTCCACCGCATCCCGCACCCAACGTCCGTGACGATCGCGATACGCCCCTCTGGCGGAGCGGGACGGCGCACCATACGCATGATTTGCGTTTCTGATAAAGCGAAATATTTTTCCAGAAGGGGCTAGACAGGATCTTCCCGGCTTGCCTGACGGGCAAATCACTTTCTCACAAGCTCTTGCGAGCACTCGGCTTTCGCCGTTTGCGCACGTGCACATTGATGTCGAGATCGATGTCGCTGACGCAGGTCTGCGTGGTGCGATGCGAGCCGCCTTCGTGCCATCGGCCAGCGCGAGGGCGCGCCTGCCTGACATTGGCGAGCCGCAGGCATCGCCACTGCGGCAGCGGACCGGAGCTCTCGCCTGCGAATTGCCAGGCCAGCACGACTTCCTCGCCGCGCTTGTTGGTGCCGATGATGTGCGGACACAATTCGCGATGGCGTCCTTCATAAGAGCAGGTCACCTGCTGCTCGCTGAGGATGGCGTTGCGGAAGAGGGCGTAGGTCGCCGAGGGCATTGGCGCACTTCGAGACATCAGGATCGTTTAAGGGGAGCCTAACAGCTTGCAATTATGTTCTTGTTATGTTCCTTGGGTTGTGCCATGGATAAGGACGTATCGTTGAATGTTGGGGTGAGGGCGCATGGCGAGACGACAGCGCGATATCAATCTGCCGGCGCCGTATCTGAAGCGGCTCTGGATCGATCCCTCGCGCGTGAGCGACCGCGAGGCCTATCCGTTCTGCCTGCCGTTCCTGCGCGACGATTTCGAGCTTCGCTTCGACCGCGCCATCACCATCATCGTCGGCGAGAATGGCACCGGCAAATCCACGTTGCTCGAGGGTATCGCCGCGCTGGCCGGCTATGACGGTGCCGGCGGCGGCAAGGGGTATATGACCGTCGACCATTCGGATGCGCTCGAGGCGATGGGGGGAGAGTTGTCGGAGGCGTTGCGCGCGAGCTGGCTGCCAAAGATTACCAAGGGCTGGTTCTTTCGCGCCGAGAGTTTTTTCTCGGTCGCGCGATACCTGGACAAGGCGGCCAGGGATGATCCGTTCGGAGGACCTCCGCCCGACTTCCTCTCGCATTCCCACGGCGAAGGCTTCCTGCGCTTCTTCGAGGAGCGCTGCCAGCGGCAGGGCATCTTCATCTTCGACGAGCCGGAGTCTGCGCTGTCGCCGGTACGCCAGATCGAATTTCTGAAGCTGCTGCAGATGATGGACAAATCGGATCGTATCCAGGTCATCATGGCCACCCACTCGCCGATGCTGATGGCCTATCCCAACGCGACGCTGCTGCGGCTGACGAAATACGGACTGGAGCCGACGACGGTCGAGCAAACCGACCACTACAAGACGCTGCGGGAGTTTTTTGAGGATCCGAAGGGGTTTGTGGAGGCGGCAATTGCCGAGTAGATTTGTCTGGTGTCGCCGAGGTTGAGCACATGGCGCCTATTGTACATCCCGGCCGCTTACTGAAGCGCGAATTGACCGCCCGCAAACTCGGCGCCAATCGTCTGGCTCTAGATATCGGCGTGCCTTCAGGCCGGATCACCGATATCCTCAACGGCCGCCGTGCGATCACCGTCGACACGGCGGTGCGGCTCGGCCGCTATTTCGGTAACAGCGCGCAATTCTGGCTGGACTTGCAAAGCCAACACGACATCGGCGTCGTCGAGCGGGAGAAGGGCGCCGAAATCACCCGGCGCGTGAGGCCGGCCGATGCGGCCTGAGCTTCCCGATCGGATCGAGGCCAACCCCGATATAATGGGTGGGAAGCCCGTTATCCGCGGCACGCGGATTCCGGTAGCGCTTGTTTTGGATAAGCTTGGCGCGGGCATGACGCCGGAGGCTATCATCCGCCGACTACCCGCCACTGACGCACGAAGGTATTCGCGCAGCACTCGCATTTGCCGCAGGCTACTTCTGCTCGCCTTGAGGGCGCCCTCAGAGATGGGAGTGTAGGGTGGGTTGAGCGCAGCTAAACCCGCTATCTTGTGAGAGCGATGGGTTTCGCCGCGCTCAACCCATCCTACGCGCTGATATTGACGCAGTCCTTGCGTTTGCCGCCAACGAGGCGTGAACATTATGGCTCCGATTGTCCATCCCGGGCGTCTTCTGAAGAGAGAACTGGCAACACGTGGCGGTGGGTTTTGCTGCGCGCGCTTGAGCCATCCTTGCACAAATTCGCTTTGACAATGCTCTTCTGTGGATCCCACAAGCACCGCGCTAAGCGGAACGAGGCGTCAGTTCGAATACGCGGCCATACTTCGATGCCTTGGCGATGTCGCTCTCGTGCAACGCAAGCCGAACCGCTTCGAGCTTTCTCGCATCATCCAGCGAAAGATATGGCGACCACCCGCCTTCCTCTTCGATGAGTTCGACGGAAACTTCGGCGACGTATTTGCCGTCACGGACCAATTCGAGTTTTGTTCGTGTCATGGTGTCCTGCGTTTCGTAAAGTCTGGCGACCATCGTAGTGGATCGGGTCGGTAGGCTGTTACGAGCACAGCCGGTCCCGCGCTGTCTTTTCGAATGCGCCAAGCCACATGAATCGGGCAGTCGGAGGAATCTTTCTGCAACACCAGGCCGGTCGGTCCGCGCGTTGCGTCCAAATAGTCCTCGATCACAACAGCAGATTCGATGCCGTCGAGAAGGTCGTCCAGCAGAATACCATCTGCCGCTAGTTCGCGAAAGCCATGCAGGGACGCGCGAACCTCGTGCTGGGCCACAAGAGCTCTGATCCGGGCAAGGACATTACTCAATGTTCTGGCCTGGATTAAAGCTCACTCCGCCGCCTCGCTCGCCCCGCCGCCGCTCTTCTTCCGCGGGCTACCCGCCTTCTTCAGCACCGGCGCCAGGAACTTCCCCGTATAGCTCCTTGGCGCCTTGACGATGTCCTCCGGCGGGCCCCAGGCGACGATCTCGCCGCCGCCGTCGCCGCCTTCGGGGCCGAGGTCGATCACCCAGTCGGCGGTCTTGATCACTTCGAGATTGTGCTCGATCACAACCACCGTATTGCCCTGCGCGACCAGCTCGTGCAGCACTTCCAGTAGCTTCTTCACGTCGTGGAAGTGCAGGCCGGTGGTCGGCTCGTCCAGGATATAGAGCGTGCGCCCCGTGGCGCGCTTGGATAGCTCCTTCGCCAGCTTGACGCGCTGGGCCTCGCCGCCGGAGAGCGTGGTCGCCTGCTGGCCGACATGGATGTAGTCGAGGCCGACGCGATGCAGCGTCACGAAGGTCTCGCGCACGCGCGGCACCGCCTTGAAGAACTCGGCGGCTTCCTCCACGGTCATGTCGAGCACGTCGGCGATCGACTTGCCCTTGAACAGGACTTCGAGCGTCTCGCGGTTGTAGCGCTTGCCCTTGCAGACGTCGCAGGTGACGTAGACGTCCGGCAGAAAGTGCATCTCGATCTTGATGACGCCGTCGCCCTGGCAGGCCTCGCAGCGGCCGCCCTTGACGTTGAAGGAGAAGCGCCCGGGCTCGTAGCCGCGCGCCTTCGCCTCGGGGAGGCCCGCGAACCATTCGCGGATCGGCGTGAAGGCGCCGGTATAGGTCGCAGGGTTGGAGCGCGGGGTGCGGCCGATCGGCGACTGGTCGATGTCGATGATCTTGTCGATATGCTCCAGTCCCTCGATGCGGTCGTGCGGCGCGGCACCTTCGCTGGCGCCATTGAGCTTGCGCGCGATCGCCTTGTAGAGCGTGTCGATCAGCAGCGTCGACTTGCCGCCGCCGGAGACGCCGGTCACGCAGGTGAACAGGCCGAGCGGAATTTCGGCCGAGATGTTCTTCAGATTGTTGCCGCGCGCGTTCACCACCTTGATGGTGCGGCGGTGGTTCGGCGGCCGCCGCTCCGGCACCTCGACCGCCAGTTCGCCGGTGAGATATTTGCCAGTGAGCGAATTGGGATTGCGCATGATGTCCGATGGCGTGCCCTCGGCAACGATGTTGCCGCCATGCATGCCGGCGCCGGGGCCGATGTCCAACACGTAATCGGCGAGCCTGATCGCGTCCTCGTCATGCTCGACCACGATCACGGTGTTGCCGAGGTCGCGCAGCCGCTTCAGCGTGTCGAGCAGCCGGGCATTGTCGCGCTGGTGCAGGCCAATCGAGGGCTCGTCCAGGACATAGAGCACGCCGGTGAGCCCCGAGCCGATCTGCGAGGCCAGCCGGATGCGCTGGCTCTCGCCGCCGGAGAGCGTGCCCGACGAGCGCGACAGCGTCAGGTAATTCAGCCCGACATCGATCAGGAAGGAGAGCCGCTCGCGGATTTCCTTCAGCACACGCGTGGCGATCTCGTTCTGCTGCGTGTTCAACGCGGCCGGCACGCTCTCGAACCATTCGCCGGCGCGCTTCACCGACAGCTCCGAGATCTCGCCGATATGCCTGCCGTCGATCTTGACGCACAGCGCCTCGGGCTTGAGGCGAAAGCCGTTGCAGGCGGCGCAGGGCACGTCTGAGAAATATTTGGCGAGTTCTTCCCGCGCCCATTCGCTTTCGGTCTCGCGGTAGCGGCGCTCGATATTGGTGATCACGCCCTCGAACGGCTTCTTGGTGTCATAGGAGCGCACCCCGTCCTCATAGGAGAACTTGATCTCGTCCTCGCCGGAACCATGCAGGATCGCGGCTTGCGTCTTCTTCGGCAGGTCCTTCCACTTGGTATCGAGCGTGAACTTGTAGAACTTGCCGAGCGCGGTCAGGGTCTGGATGTAGTAGGGCGACGACGACTTCGCCCAGGGCGCGATCGCGCCCTTGCGCAGCGTCGTCTCCTTGTCGGGGATGACGAGGTCCTCGTCGACATGCTGCTCGACACCGAGCCCGCCGCAGGCCGGACAGGCGCCATAGGGGTTGTTGAACGAGAACAGCCGCGGCTCGATCTCGGGGATGGTGAAGCCGGAAACCGGGCAGGCGAATTTTTCCGAGAACAGGATGCGCTCCGGCCCGCTCTTGTCGTGGATTTTCGCGGTCTTCTTTTTCTCCTCGACGGGCGCGGCCGCCGGCGTGTCGGCATATTCGATCACCGCCAGCCCCTCGGCGAGCTTCAGCGCGGTCTCGAAGCTCTCCGCGAGCCGCTGGCCGATGTCGGGCCGAACCACGATACGGTCGACCACGACGTCGATGTCATGCGGGAATTTCTTGTCGAGCGCGGGCGCTTCCGCAAGCTCGTGGAAGGTGCCGTCGATCTTGACGCGCTGGAATCCCTTCTTGAGGTATTCCGCAAGTTCCTTCTTGTATTCGCCCTTGCGGCCGCGCACGACCGGCGCCAGCAGATAGAGCCGCGTGCCTTCGGGCAGCGCCAGCACGCGGTCGACCATCTGCGAGACGGTCTGGCTCTCGATCGGCAGGCCCGTGGCGGGCGAATAGGGCACGCCGACGCGCGCCCAGAGCAGGCGCATGTAGTCGTAGATCTCGGTGACGGTGCCCACCGTGGAGCGCGGGTTCTTCGACGTCGTCTTCTGCTCGATCGAGATCGCCGGCGACAGGCCGTCGATCTGGTCGACATCCGGCTTCTGCATCATCTCCAGGAACTGGCGCGCATAGGCCGAGAGCGACTCGACGTAGCGCCGCTGGCCTTCGGCATAGATGGTGTCGAACGCGAGCGATGACTTGCCGGAGCCGGAAAGGCCGGTGAACACCACGAGCTTGTCGCGGGGAATCTCGACGTCGATGTTTTTGAGGTTGTGCTCGCGCGCGCCGCGAATGGTGATCGCGCGCAGGCTCGATGCAGATTGTTGGCGTCGCGCTTTCAGAATCTCATCCATCTACGGTTCTCTGGGCAATTCCAGGCGCGTGAGCCGCGCATGTTGGGCGCGCCTCGCCGGAAAGCCGGGAACGCCGCTGCTGTGAAGCTCAGAACGTAGGAAGAACGGGCGGAGATTTCCAGTGTTGAGTCGCATCCATCAACGGTTTTGCAGACCGTTGGCAGCATCGGGCAGCAGTTCCCGCACAAACAAAAAGGCCGGCACGAGGCCGGCCTTTGAGGTCTAGTGGGAGAAACTCTGCGTCGCGATCAGTACTTCGCGACGATCGGGCCACCGAAGGTGTAGTTGACGCGAACGGTGCCGATATCGACGTCCTGCTTGATGTTGTCGATGCGGCTCAACCCACCGATCGGCGCTACAGCCGTGAAGGTGTTGTTGTGATTGCCCATGAACAGGTGATCGTATTCGAACGCGACCGACCAGTTCGGCGCGAAGCCGATCTCGATGCCGGTGCCGACTACGCCACCCCAGCGGGTCTCGCTGGCGTTGTCGAGCGTCACGCCGAGGAGCTGGCCGTAGTACTTGTCGTGGGTGACGGCCGCGCCGCCCTTGACGTACCAGAGCACGTTGTTCCAGGCATAGCCGACCTGACCGGTGAACAGGCCGATCGCATCGACCTTGCTGTTGTTGGTGAACAGCGTGAACGGAGCGAGGAGCAGGGTTGCATTCGAACCCTTGAAGTTAGCCCAGTCACCCTGGGCTTCGAGGCCGAACACCCAGTTGGTGGACTGCCAGCGATAACCGATCTGACCGCCGACGAGGCCGCCCGTCGCGTCATGGCAACCTTCGCGAGTCGACGGCACGACGGCACCGAGGAAATTGTTGATGTCCCAGCACTTGCGGGCCGAGCCGCCGCCGCCGTTGAGACCGATGTAGAAGCCACCCCAGTTATAGATCGGCGCGACCACCGGGGGCGCCTTGGTGTAAGTCCTTGCCGGAAGATCGGCGGCGAGCGCGGGAGCTGCGCCAAGGGCGACCAGACCAACCGCAGTCAACAGGAGCTTTTTCATCTGCTTTTTTCCCCACTTTTTGTCGCGGAGCGAAAGGTCGAGATACCCCCGCGTTGCGCCCCGCCAAACTATTTCAGGCCCGCCATGATTAGCCGAATCTCTGCTCAAAAGCCGTAACCGGAAAACCACAATCGCGGGGGAAAAGTGGAGGAAACTCAACTGCAGAGTGTCATGCTGATGTCATGACGGCGCAAACAAAAAGGCCGGCGGAAAGCCGGCCTTTTTTTCGAGTTCGCCGCCGATCTCAGTACTTCGCGATGACCGGGCCGCCCCAGCGGTAGTTCACGCGGACGGTGCCGATATCCATGTCCTGCTTGACGTTGTCGGTGCGGGAAAAGGCGCCATTCGCAGTCGCGGTGAAGTTCACGTTGCGGCTACCCATGAACAGGTGGTCGTATTCCAATGCCAGCGACCAGTTCGGCGCGAAGCCAACTTCGAGGCCCGTGCCGACTGCGCCGCCCCAGCGGGTTTCGCTGGCAGTATCGACGACGATGCCAAGCAGCTGGCCGTTGTATTTGTCGCTGGCAACCGCGGCGCCGCCCTTCACGTACCAGAGCACGTTGTTCCAGGCATAGCCGACCTGGCCGGTGAACAGGCCGATCGCGTTGACCTTGCTCTGGTCGGTCACGAGGGGACCGAAGAACGCACTGGTGCTGGAGCCCTTGAAATTGGCCCAGTCGCCCTGGGCTTCGACGCCGAACACCCAGGGGGCCGACTGCCAGCGATAGCCGATCTGGCCGCCGGCCAAGCCGCCGGTCGCGTCACGACAGCCTTCGCGGAACGCGGGCGCGACGGGGACGCCGAGGTTGTTGTTGATGTCCCAGCACTTGCGGGCTTCGCCGCCGCCGCCATTCAGGCCGACGTAGAAGCCGCTCCAGTCATAGATCGCAGCGATCATGGCGGGCGGCGCCTTGGTATAGGGCCGCGCGGCGAGGTCGGCAGCGCTTGCGGGCGCAGCTACGCTCAGCGCAGCAATCAGTCCTGCCGCCCCCAGCAAAACCCTTTTCATTTCTCGCTCCGGCTTCCCAGTTTCTCAGCGCTTCCGTTGGTCCCCAGAAGCGCCTTGACCTCACCAGCGAACCACCCCAAGCGGTCCCAAAATCGAAGGGAAATATACCGGATCCAACGGCCAAAACCGTCTCCGAAATGCAACAGTCCGGCGGGAAGCGGGGGGCGAAGTTAATGATTTGTTAGGTATTTTTCGGCCGTACGCTGCCACGCCAGGTTGCAAAAAGTCGGGTCCACCGAGCGGAGCGGGTGACGACATACTGGCCTCCGTGGGGTTGCTGCAATCTCGTATGGAACAAAACTGGAACGCTGGGGATTTCGATGCTATATGTGGATAACGGCGCGAGGCTCGCGGCCGCACAGGCGGCAAGCGCAGGGCAAGCGTATAGGGTCGCGTCCCCAAGAGACCTACAAGAGACTGACAAGAGATTCATTGGTCCGAGCTTGAACCCCCAAGAAGTTTGAGTGTTTGAGCGGCGGCGTTTTCAGCGTGGAGAGTGGCGATGGCGGGAAGTGTGAACAAGGTGATTCTGGTCGGAAATCTCGGCAAGGACCCGGAGATCCGGCGAACCCAGGACGGCCGGCCGATCGCCAATCAGAGTATCGCGACCTCGGAGAACTGGCGCGACAAGGCGACCGGCGAGCGCAAGGAAAAGACCGAGTGGCACCGCGTGGTGATCTTCAATGAGGGGCTCTGCAAGGTCGCCGAGCAGTACCTGAAGAAAGGCGCCAAGGTGTACATCGAGGGCCAGTTGCAGACGCGCAAGTGGACTGACCAGAGCGGCGTCGAGAAGTACTCGACCGAAGTCGTGCTGCAGGGGTTCAACTCGAATCTCACCATGCTCGATGGCCGCAGCGGTGGCGGTGGCGGCGGCTTTGCCGACGAGCCCGGCGGCGACTTCGGTGTCAGCGGGCCAGCGAGCGCGCCGCCGCGTCGCGTGGCCGCCGCGGGCGCACGCAACAGCGACATGGATGACGACATCCCGTTTTGACGCGGGAGCCCGATCGCCAAGCGAAACCGCGCGAGGGGAAAGCTCCGATGAGTCTTGCGCCGCTCCTTGACGCAGCGCCTGCAATTCCCTTGCACGCCTTCGCCGCGATGGGGGCCTTCGCGCTCGGGCTCATGCAATTTGCGGCCCCAAAGGGCACGCTGCCGCACAGAACCATCGGCTGGATCTGGATCGCGCTGATGGCTGTCGTCGCGGGCTCCTCGTTCTGGATCCATCAGATCCGCCTGATCGGCCCCTGGAGCCCGATCCATCTGCTTTCGATCTTCACGCTGGTGATGCTGCCGCTGGCGGTCTGGAAGGCGCATACCCATCAGGTCGTCGCCCACCGCTGGATCATGACCTTTACTTTCCTGGGTGCGCTGGTCATCGCAGGGCTGTTCACGCTGCTGCCCGGGCGGATCATGCACAGGGTCGTTTTCGGCGGCTGAAACGGCTGCTTTTCAAGCGGCCGCGACGCGCCTTTCCCAGATCCGTCGCACAGGGCGTAAGTATCTGGAAAAACGAAGGGAAAAAGCGTTGCTTTTAAGCGCCAAAGGGTGGTTTTAGAGCCCTTGATGGGCTATATGATTCCCAAGAAAAACGACCTGGATTTCCCCCTTGGCTGATAACGACGACGAGACGCCCGGCGAACCGCCGGTGCCCTCAGATATTCGCCCCGTCTCCATCCTCGACGAGATGAAACAATCTTACCTCAATTACGCGATGAGCGTGATTGTGGCGCGCGCCTTGCCCGATGCGCGCGACGGCTTGAAGCCGGTGCACCGGCGCATCCTCTACTCGATGTATGAGAAGGGCTACACGCCCGACAAGAAGCACAAGAAATCCGCCGGCATCGTCGGCGACGTCATGGGCCAGTATCACCCGCATGGCGACCAGGCGATCTATGACGCGCTGGTACGCATGGCGCAGGATTTCTCCATGCGCGCGCCGCTGGTGGATGGCCAGGGCAATTTCGGTTCGGTGGACGGCGATCCGCCGGCGGCGATGCGTTACACCGAATCCCGCCTGACCAAGATCTCGCTGCATCTGCTCGACGACATCGACCAAGACACCGTCGACTTCGAGCCGAACTATGACGGTTCCGCAAGGGAGCCGACGGTTCTGCCGGCCAAATTCCCGAACCTGCTGGTCAACGGTGCCGGCGGCATCGCGGTCGGCATGGCGACCAACATCCCGCCGCACAATCTCGGCGAGGTCATCGATGCCTGTGTCGCGCTGATCGACAATCCCGCGCTGTCGATCGACGATCTCATCAACATCATCCCGGGTCCGGACTTCCCGACCGGCGGCATCATTCTCGGCCGCCAGGGTATCCGCTCCGCCTATCATCTCGGCCGCGGCTCGATCGTGATGCGCGGCAAGGTCCATTTCGAAACCATCCGCAAGGAGCGCGAGGCGATTGTCATCACCGAGATTCCGTATCAGATGAACAAGGCCACCATGGTCGAGCGCATTGCCGAACTCTACAAAGAGAAGAAGGTCGATGGCATCGCGGACCTGCGTGACGAATCCGATCGCGACGGTTACCGCGTCGTGGTCGAGCTCAAGCGCGACGCCATGCCCGATGTCGTGCTGAACCAGCTCTACAAGTTCACGCCGCTGCAGACGAGCTTCGGCGCCAACATGGTGGCGCTCGACAACCGCCGTCCGCAGACGATGAACCTGAAGGACTTTCTGACGCTGTTCATCGCCTTCCGCGAACAGGTGGTGACGCGTCGCACGAAATTCCTGCTCAACAAGGCGCGCGACCGCGCCCATATCCTGGTCGGCCTCGCCATCGCCGTCGCCAATATCGACGAGATCATCCGGGTGATCCGCACCTCGCCAGATCCGACCACGGCGCGTGATACGTTGATGTCGCGCGACTGGCCGGCGCGGGACGTCGCCGCCATGATCACGCTGATCGACGATGCCCGGCACAAGCTTTCGCCCGACGGCACCGCGCGGCTGTCGATGGAACAGGCCAAAGCCATCCTCGATCTGCGCCTGCAGCGCCTCACAGCGCTTGGCCGCGAGGAAATTTCGGAAGAGCTCGACAAGCTCGCGGTCGAGATCGCCGACTATCTCGACATTCTGCGCTCGCGCGCCCGCATCCAGACCATCATCAAGACCGAATTGGCCGAGGTGAAGGAAGAGTTCGGCACCCCGCGCAAGACCGTGATCATCGAGCAGGAAGGCGAGGTCGAGGACGAAGACCTGATCCAGCGCGAGGACATGGTCGTGACGGTGTCGCATGCGGGCTACGCCAAGCGCGTGCCGCTGTCGGCCTATCGCGCCCAGCGCCGCGGCGGCAAGGGCCGCGCCGGCATGCAGACCCGCGAGGAGGATTTCGTCAGCCGGCTGTTCGTGGCGTCCACCCATACGCCGGTGCTGTTCTTTTCCTCGCGCGGCCAAGTCTACAAGGAGAAGGTCTGGCGGTTGCCGGTTGCCGCTGTCAACGGCCGCGGCAAGGCGCTGATCAACATCCTTCCGCTGGAGCAGGGCGAGCGCATCACCACCATCATGCCGCTGCCGGAGGATGAATCCTCCTGGGCCAATCTCGACGTGATGTTCGCCACGACAGGCGGCAATGTCCGCCGCAACAAGCTGTCCGACTTCGTCGATGTCCGCCGCTCCGGCATCATCGCCATGAAGCTCGACGAGGACGAGGCCATCGTCGACGTGCAGATCTGCACCGAGCGCGACGACGTGCTGCTCACCGCCGCCGGCGGCCAGTGCATCCGTTTCCCCGTCAGCGATGTCCGCGTCTTCACTGGCCGCACCTCGATGGGCGTGCGCGGCATCGCGCTGCCCAAGGGCCACAAGCTGATCTCGCTGACCATCCTGCGCCACATGGATGTCGACGCCGAGGAGCGCGCGGCCTATTTGCGCCGGGCCAATGCGGTGCGCCGCGGCGGCGTCGAGGAGGAGGCCGGAAGCGACAACGAGGAGGCCTCCGGCACGATGGAGCTCGGCGAGCAGCGCTATGTCGAGATGTCGGCGGCCGAGCAATTCGTGCTGACCATCAGCGAGAACGGCTACGGCAAGCGGACCTCGTCGTTCGAATACCGCACCACCGGCCGCGGCGGCAAAGGCATCGTCGCGATGAGCGTCAATGATCGCAACGGCAAGCTCGTCGCCTCGTTCCCGGTGGAGGATTCCGACCAGATCATGCTGGTCACCGACAAGGGCCAGTTGATCCGCTGCCCGGTCGAGGATATCCGCATCGCCGGCCGCTCGACCCAGGGCGTGATCGTGTTCGACACCGCCGAGGACGAGCATGTGGTGTCGGTCGAGCATATCGGCGAGGATGCCGAGAACGGCGAAAACGGCAACGGCAGCTAGCGCTGGAGCCCGAAGCCTCTATCGGGCGGGCGTTCCATTGATCGAAGCAGAAATGAAAGGGCCGCCTTCCTGGGCGGCCTTTTTGTCTGTCGCGTCTCCAATTGCGGGAAGGAAAAAATCGGACATGGAACAGCTCAAAAAAGGGAGGCCAAGGCGCCCACCTGGCCTCCAATCACGTCAATTCAACTTGGAGCTCAAAAAAAACTAGTAGCCTTATGGCGTGCGGTCAGCGGTAACCACACGCGCCTGCCGGACCTCGGTCTTGGTCCCGACGGTGCGCAGGCAAGAAGCTTCGAAATTCGGCCAGGCCTGCTCAGAGCAGTCACGTCCAACCGGGTGCACATCGAGCCGGTCGGCCTTGGCGAGCACATGCGGGGTCGAGGCCTCGACCTGGGGAGCGAAGCCGGGAAGAACGGTAAGGGCTGCGGCAATAGACGCGGCAACAGCGATGGCCGAAAGAGCTTTGATCATGACGGTCCCCTGTGAATGGCCTTTTGGCCTGTCGTTTGGTTGGCGGCTTAGTAACCATGGGCGGTTTCGCGTTGCCTTCGCGCGAAGCGGAATCTGGTTTCGTCCGGCTCCTGCTTTGTTTCGTCGCAACCATCCGGACGAAACAAAGCCGGTCGTTCCAGGGAGAAGACGCGAGAACCCGGCAAGGGGTTCGAAATGCGAGGAAAGATAAAAACCCGCGTGGAGAGGGAACCCCGCCCGCTTGCCGGGGCCAGCGGGGCGGGGTAGGACCGTTTCATGCCCCGTATCGCCTTCTATGCCGGCTCCTTCGACCCCGTCACCAACGGCCATCTGGACGTGGTCCGGCAGGCCGTTTTCCTGTGCGACCGCCTGATCGTTGCCATCGGCATCAACCCCGGCAAAAAGCCGCTGTTTTCGGTCGAAGAGCGCCTGGCCATGATCCAGGATGTGTTCGGCCCGCTCGCCGCCAAGGCCGGCTGCAAGCTAGAGGCCGTCACCTACGACAATCTGACGGTTGCCGAGGCGCAGAAGCGAGGGGCGACCATCATGATTCGGGGCCTGCGCGACGGCACCGACCTCGACTACGAGATGCAGATCGCCGGCATGAACGAGGCCATGGCGCCCGATGTGCATACGGTGTTCGTGCCGGCCTCGGTCGCGGTCCGCCCGATCACCGCCACACTGGTGCGCCAAATCGCCAGCATGGGCGGCAACGTAACGGCCTTCGTGCCGGCTTCGGTTGCGGCCAGCCTGAAGGCGAAATTCAAGAGCTAGGCAGCGCATGGCCCGGGAAAAGTGGGCACCGGTTTTCCGAAAAAGGCCATGCGCAAACTATGAGGCTTTCGTAAAAGTTGTAACGGGATTTGCGATAAGCCCGTCGCTGCCCGGAATGCTCCCACCCCGAACATCCCATCCGGAGTTTCCATGACCCGTCTCCTCGGCTTCCTCGCAGCCCTGCTTTTTGCTGTTCCCGTCCTCGCGCAATCACTGCCCGCCAATCTGGACAAGAAGAATGCGCTCGTGATCGACACCACCAAGGGCCGCATCGTAATTGCGCTTCGCGCCGACATCGCGCCAAAGCATGCCGAGCGCCTCGAGCAGCTCGCCCGCGAGGGCTACTACAACAACGTGCCGTTCCACCGCGTGATGGACGGCTTCATGGCGCAGACCGGCGACGGCCAGAACTTCAACGGCACCGGCGGCTCGAAATACCCGAACCTGAAGCAGGAATTTTCCAACGTGCCGTTCAAGCGCGGCATCGTCGGCATGGCGCGCCGCGGCGACAGCGTCGATTCCGCCAATTCGCAGTTCTTCATCTGCTTTGATGACGCGTCGTCCCTGAACGGCCAGTACACCGTGATTGGCAACGTCGTGCAGGGCATGGACGTTGTCGACAAGCTGAAGAAAGCGCCGCCGGGATCGTCCAGCGGCACAGTCACCGACCCGGACAAGATGATCAAGGTCCAGGTCGCTTCCGACATGAAGTAAGGCAAAGAGGGATGCGGCGATGACAGCTTTCAAGCGATTGATCCAACTGTCCGCCGCTTTCCTCGTCATCGGTCTGGCGTCCGCCTCCGCGCAGACGCCGGGCCAGTCTCAACCGCAGGCGCAGCCCCGCGGCCCGGGCGGCTCTCCCGCCAATACGCTCCACGACGTGTTCGACAAGCTGTTCGGCTGCTGGAAGCCGCCCTCGGCTTCGGCCGCCACCCCAATGGACATCACGGTCCGCTTCAGCTTTAACCGCAATGGCGAGATCCTGGGCAAACCCAGGATTACCTATGAATCGGCGACGGCCACCGACAACGACCGGCTGGCCTACCGCGTTGCGGTCATGGAGGCATTGCAACGCTGTACGCCGATGCCATTTACAGAGACGTTGGCCGCCGCGATCCCCGGCCACCCCTTTGCGGTCCAGTTCCGCACCCACCTTCAATCCCAAGAGAAGAGAGCATGGCTGCCAACGAAAATACTTTGATCCTTGAAACCACCCAGGGCCCCGTCACCATCGAGATGCGCCCGGACCTTGCGCCCAACCATGTCGCGCGGATCAAGGAACTGGTGCGCGAAGGATTCTACGACGGAATCGTGTTCCATCGCGTGATCGATGGCTTCATGGCGCAGACCGGCTGCCCGCATGGCACCGGCACCGGCGGTTCCGGCAAGAAGCTGAAGGCCGAGTTCAACAAGGAACCGCATGTGCGCGGGACCACCTCGATGGCGCGCGCGGCGAGCCCGGACTCCGGCGACAGCCAGTTCTTCATCTGCTTCGACGATGCCTCCTTCCTCAACGGCCAGTACACCGTCTGGGGCAAGGTCACTGACGGCATGGAAAACGTCGACAAGATCAAGCGCGGCGAGCCGGTGCAAAACCCCGACAAGATCGTGAAGGCGCACATGGCGGCCGACGCGGCCTGATCGCGCCTGCGGGCCCGAGCGCGCGTCAGGAAACGCGCGTCAGGGAAGCGGTGTGATGGGCGTGAATGTCGTCTTCAGCCCGTCGATCGCGGGCTCGCGTTCGCGGTCGAGCACCGCCAGCTTCAGTTCGGGGAAATAGATCTGGAAGCCCGACGTGCTCTTGCCGGTCTTGGGCTCCAGAATATTGGTCGCGCCGTGGATGGCATCCAGCACGCACGAGCCGATGGTGAGCGTGTCCTCCGATTTGAACTGATATGAATTGGTGACCGAAGTCTCGGCCGTCGTGCCATCGGCATAGGCGGCCTTAATGGTCAGCTTGTACTGGATATCGGACCGGCGATCGAAATCTCCGGAAAGACCTTCAAAACTGAATTTTCGGATGGTCGACTTGAGCTTGCCGGAAAGCGTCGAGCTCTCCTGGCTTTCGGTCGCCAGGCCCCCGACAAAGCTGTATTTGGTGACAAAGGTAGACGTTCCAAACTCGACGCGCGACCAATAGACGAAGTCTGCAGCGGCGGCGTTTTCCCGATGCATCTGCGAGGTCACGCGCGTGCCATCGGCAAGATGAAAGCTCAGCTCCACGGGCGCCTTCGCATTTTTGGCGGCGTCGCAATCGAGCTCAGTAGCAACAGACTGTGCGTGCGCCTGGGAGCCAAGCACGACAAAGGTGACGCAGGCGCCGAGAAGCGGGAGTGCCGGACTTGCCATTGGCTGTCGTCGTTTTGGATGAAATGGCTGCAAGCCTCACGAATTAGGGGATTCCGCTCGAGAAAAGCAAGAACTTCGGACGGCTCTCGGCGTTGGCTCGGAGTTGTCGAAGGAGTTCAAACGTGGCCAGGAATTTTGGCTTGAAATCAAGAACCGCCCCAGCTCGGCCGAAACGGGAGAACGAGCTCGAGGGCCAGCAGGACATGGGCGGCAAGCAAGGCGGGCAGGCGGGAATTCCGAAGTCGCCGCCGCGTCCGCGCACCACCAGGCTTGATGAGGACGTCGTGCCCAAGCGATCCGACGTCAATTCGAAGCGGTAGCTGCGGCTATTTCGGGCTTTGCAGTCCCGGCGAGGACAGCCAGCGATCGAGCTTCGCGGCGGCTTCGCTTTCGCGTGCCTTCTGCAGGAGATCACTGCGCTCCGCGCCCGGCGGCAGTTTTTTGGCGGCCGCGCGGGCCTCCTGGGTGAACTTGTTCAAGCGGTCCTGGAAGGATAGCTCCGGTCGCTTGCGATTGCGTTTTCTGGTCATGGCTCGCCTCATCAGGGCACAAGCCAATCACCCGGGTGACCCACCGTCCTTAACCTATGTTGGAACCGGCGCCCGTCTCCGCGGGTTTTCCTGGCGGGTTTTTGGGCGGGTTTTCTTGCGGGCGGTCGGTTCAGCGCCCCGGTTCCACTACAATGACGGGAGCCTTGCGTGTCCGCCGAAACCATTTCCGCTGCGCTTCTCAGACGGCTGCGCATCTCCGCCGGCATTTCGGACGAAGACATCGAGACAGTGCGCGCGCTGCCGATCACGGTGAAAGACTACGCCGCCGACCGCGTCCTCGTGCGCGACGGTCAGCGCGCCACGGAATGCTGCCTCATCGCCGATGGATTTTGTGCGCGTTCCAAGACGACATCGGAAGGCAAGAGGCAGATCCTCTCGATCCACATTCCCGGCGAAATCCCCGATCTCATGAGCCTGTTTCTGCACGTCATGGATCATGACCTCTCCACCCTGACGCCTTGCACGCTCGGCTTCATCGCCCATGAGACGTTGCAGCAACTGCATCGCCGCAGGCCGAACGTCGCCGAGATCTTCTGGCGCGATACCCTGATCGACGCCGCCATGTTTCGCGAATGGATCGTCAATGTCGGTCAGCGACCCGCGCCGGCGCGGCTCGCCCACGTGATGGTCGAACTTCGCGAGCGGTTGAAAGTCATTGGCCGGGTCAAGGCAAACCGATTTGAAATGCCGCTCACGCAGGAGCAGGTCGGCGAAGCCCTGGGGATTACCGCCGTTCACGCCAACCGCGTGATCAGGCAATTGAGGGAGGACGGCATTGTCGATTTTCACCGCGGGCAGGTGACCGTTCTCAGCGAACAAAGGTTCCTGGAACTGGCCGACTTCGACCGTCGTTACCTGCATCAGTCACCAGCGCTTTGAGATTTCATGCCCAGGTTCCACTTCCATATCCAGCGATGAGGTGCGCAAGGAAGCCGTCGCGACCGGAGCCTCGATCGCGCGCGACGCCGTAGCGAGCCCAGTCGATGTTGCCGCGTCCGCCGCTGGCCTGTCTCGGACCATCGCCGGATGGGTTCCGAATCTTGGCGCGGTCGCACCGGTCCTGGCCAGTTCCGACCCGCTGTCGACCTTGCCGGCGCTTGCCATGGAGGAGGCACTGCCCGCCTGGCGGCTGGAAAGCATGGAAGTTCCGTTTCCGCTTTCCCCGCTGCCGCATGCGATGGTCTGGTGCAGCGGCAGGAGCAGGGATGCCGGCCTGAACTGGCTGCGCGATCGGCTGCGGCCAATCGTCAAACGCCATTTCAGCTTTTTGTCTTGCGCATGATTTTTTCGGAAAACCGCTGCACACTTTTCCGGGTCATGCGCTAGAAGGCCGCATCATGCGAACCGACCTTTTCGACTTTGAGCTACCGGCAGCAAACATCGCGCTGCGGCCCGCGAACCCGCGCGATTCCGCACGCATGCTGGTGGTGCACGGCGATGGCGTGCTGCGCGATGCCGCGATTGCCGACCTGCCGAAATGGCTCGAGCCGGGCGATGTGCTCGTGGTCAACGACACCAGGGTGATCTCGGCGCAGCTTCGCGGCCGCCGCATCGGGCGCGCGACCGAGCCGAAGATCGATGCGACCCTGATCAAGCGGCTCGACGGCTCGCGCTGGCAGGCGCTGGTCAAGCCGGCGAAGAAGCTTGCCGAGGGCGATCGCATCCGCTTCGGCAATGAGGGCAAGGTCTGCCTGCTCGGCCATCTCGATGCCGAGGTCGAGCGCAAGGGAGCCGACGGCGAGGTGACGCTGTCGTTCACCTTCCATGGGCCCACACTGGACCAGGCCATTGCCGATCTCGGCAGCCCGCCGCTGCCGCCCTACATCGCCGGAAAACGCGCGCCCGATGATCGCGATCTCGAAGACTACCAGACCATGTTCGCGGCTGAGGAGGGGGCGGTCGCCGCGCCGACCGCAGGGCTGCATTTCACGCCGGCGTTGGAAGCGGCGCTGCATGCGCATGGCGTCGGCCTGCAGCGCCTGACGCTGCATGTCGGGGCAGGGACCTTTCTGCCGGTGAAAGCCGACGACACCGCTGGCCACAAGATGCATTCGGAATGGGGCAACTTGTCCGCCTCAACCGCCGCCGCGCTGAACGAGGCGCGCGCCAAAGGCGGCCGCATCGTCGCCGTCGGCACCACCTCGCTGCGGCTACTCGAGAGCGCCGCGCGCGACGACGGGATGATCGCGCCGTTCGAAGGCGAGACCGCGATCTTCATCACGCCCGGCTATCGTTTCCGCGCAGTCGACGTGCTCCTGACCAACTTCCATCTGCCGCGCTCGACGCTGTTCATGCTGGTATCGGCCTTCTCGGGCCTGGAGGCCATGAAGCACGCCTATGCGCACGCGATCGCGGCGGGGTATCGCTTCTATTCCTATGGCGATGCGTGCCTGTTGTTTCGCGCAAGGGAGTAGGCTGGGTTAGTCTTACTGCGTCACAAGCAGCTCTATCCCCTCATCCTGAGGGCTTGCGAAGCAAGCGTCTCGAAGGATGAGGCCGATATCGGGGCCTCATGGTTCGAGACGGCGCATTCGCGCCTCCTCACCATGAGGGTTTTTGACGCAG
>DATMNV010000128.1:0-36905 GCA_035568535.1 Bradyrhizobium sp. | reverse complement strand
GTCGCCCACGGCGTCAACACCGTGTTCGGCCTGCCCGGCGCGCAGATCTACGGCCTGTTCGACGCCTTCCATCAGGCGCAGCTGAAAGTGATCGGCGCGCGGCACGAGCAGGCCTGCGGCTACATGGCCTATGGCTATGCGCGCTCGTCCGGCAAGCCCGGCGTGTTCAGCGTGGTGCCGGGCCCCGGCGTGCTCAACGCTAGTGCCGCGATGCTGACCGCGTTCGGGGGCAACGAGCCGGTGTTGTGCCTGACCGGCCAGGTGCCGACGCAATTTTTGGGCAAGGGCCGCGGCCATCTGCACGAAATGCCCGACCAGTTGGCGACCTTGCGCACCTTCGTGAAATGGGCCGACCGCATCGAATATCCCGATATCGCGCCGAGCATGGTGTCGCGCGCGTTCCAGGAGATGATGTCGGGCCGCCGTGGGCCGGCTTCGCTGGAAATGCCTTGGGACGTCTTTACGCAACGCGCCGACGTCGGCGCGTCGAAAGTATTCGATCCCTTTCCCGCGCCGCGGCCGGATCCCGACCGCATCAAGGACGCCGCGGCATTGATCACCGCCAGCAAGACGCCGATGATCTTTGTGGGCTCCGGCGCGATCGATGCGCGCGAGGAGATCCTCGAGCTTGCGGAGCTGATCGACGCGCCTGTGGTAGCGTTCCGCAGCGGCCGCGGCATCGTCTCCAATGCGCATGAGCTGGGCCTGACGATGGCGGCGGCCTATCGGCTCTGGCCCAAGACTGACCTGATGATCGGCATCGGCACGCGTATGGAATTGACGACCATGACGCGCTGGCCCTACCGGCCCGATGGCCTGAAGTCGGTTCGTATCGATATCGATCCCGTCGAGATGCGCCGTTTCACGCCCGATGTCGCCGTGATCTCGGACGCTAAAAGCGGCACGCGCGAACTGGCTGCGGCCGTCCGCAAGGCCGGCTATCGCAAGACCAGCGGCCGCCGCGCCACCATCCGCGAAGCGACCGCTGCGGCGCACGAGGAAATCCAGAAGGTGCAGCCGCAAATGGCGTACCTCAACATCCTGCGCGAGGTGCTGCCGGATAATGCCATCGTCACCGACGAGCTGTCGCAGGTCGGCTTCGCCTCCTGGTACGGCTTTCCGATCTACCAGCCGCGCACGTTCATCACATCAGGCTATCAGGGCACGCTCGGCTCGGGCTTTCCGACCGCGCTCGGCGCCAAGGTCGCCAATCCCGACAAGCCCGTGGTCGCCATCACCGGCGACGGCGGCTTCATGTTCGGTGTGCAGGAGCTTTCCACCGCCGTGCAATTCAACATCGGCGTGGTGACGCTGGTGTTCAACAACAATTCGTATGGAAATGCGCGGCGCGACCAGCGCACCCGCTTCGACGGCCGCGTAGTCGCCGCCGACCTGGTCAATCCGGATTTCGTCAAGCTCGCGGAGTCCTTTGGCGTCGCGGCGAGCCGCGTCACCTCGCCCGATCACTTCCGCCCCGCGCTGGAAAAGGCGCTGGCGCATGGCGGGCCGTATCTGATCATGGTCGAAGTGCCGCGCGACTCAGAGGTCACGCCTTGGACATTCATCCATCCCGCGAGAAACTAGCTGGAATCCCCGCCCTGCTGCAGCCTCGCCGCAACAATCACCAGCAATCCCGCGCCGGCGACCGACCAACAGGCAACCGGCGCCCAATGTAACAGCGGCGCGTATTCCGGCAGCTTCTGCAGGCCGCCCGCGACCGCGGCCATGCGCGCGAAGGTCGCCAGCGCGAGCGCGGAGAAGACGAGGCCCGTCACCTTGCCTTCGGCGCCGGTATGACCGATCGCCAGCGCCGCCGACACCGCG
Source organism: Bradyrhizobium sp. (assembly GCA_035568535.1). GTDB lineage: Bacteria > Pseudomonadota > Alphaproteobacteria > Rhizobiales > Xanthobacteraceae > Bradyrhizobium. The sequence continues at coordinate 35,081 of DATMNV010000128.1, read as the reverse complement.
CTCATCAGCATGCAGCCCCAGGCCGCGCCGGCGACGAATTGCGCCACCACGAGCGTGTTGAGACCGCCGGCAATCTCCGCCATCAGCACGGCGACCGCGCCGAGCAGCCCGGCCGCGCCCATCACGATCAGCCCGCCGCGATGCTTCACGATCAGGCATGCCGGAAACATCGCGATGTTGAAGCCGATCCAGAACACCGGCATCAGCCACTGCAGATCCATCGGCTTGGCAAAACGCAGATAGATCGGCGCGCTGTTGACGGCGAAGTGCAATTGATAGCCGAGCGCGAGCAGGATCATTGCCGCGATGAAGATCACCGGCACCGTGCCAAAGGGTTTTGGCGGCGCCGCCGGCGGCGCGGGCGGGGCCTCCTCCGCCAGGTCGCGTTCGACCCGGGACAACGCCAGCGTGGTGACCAGCAACACCCCGCTCGAGATCAGGAAGGGCAGCCGCGCGTCGACGTCGCGCAGCACGACGCCGAGATAGGGCGATACCGCACCGGCCAGGCCATAGCCGAGCATCACCAGCGCGGACAGAAACGGAATGTTCGGCCGTGCGCTGTATTTGCCGAGCAGCAGCAGCGGCGGCGCGCGCAGCGCCGAGGACGTGATCGCCCAGATCGCAACCAGCGCGATGAACCAGACCTTGGCGCCGCTTCCCGCGCCGGCGACGTACGGCAGCGCGACAAAGGCCGTGCAGGACACTGCCGTCAAGACGGCGACGATCATGCCGAGACGACCGACCAGCGACGCGATGCGGTCGGCGGCAATGCCCATGGCGGTGTCGGTGATGGTGAAGATGGCCTGATCCATCATCAGGATGAGGATCACGGCGGTCGGCGCGATCCCCATCTGCTGGGCCAGCTTCGGCAGATAGATCACGTAGACGGTCCAGCCCAGCGTGAACACCAGCTGCACGAACGCGAAATACAGGCCGGCGCGGTTGCCGCTGGTGCTGGTGTCTGCGGTGAGTTCGGTCGAGGCCATGCGGCCAGCATAAAGCAGATGGACGCGGGCGGAAATGCGGTAATCCGGGGTTAGATAGCCTTGCGGAAAGTCAGGTTGATGCGCCGCCGGCCGAGCAGCGCGTGCTCGCCGTCGGCGAGCGGTGCCACGCCATGAAACACCAGCCGCGACGGTCCGCCCCAGACCACGACATCGCTATGCTCCAGCCGGTAGCGCGCGGTCTTGTCGGACCGTTTCAACCCGCCCCACAGGAAAGTCGCGGGCAGGCCAAGCGACACGGAGACAATCGGCTCGTCGTAATTCTTCTCGTCGCGGTCCTGGTGCAGCGACAGGCGCGCGCCGGGCTCGTAGTGGTTGACCAGGCAGGCTTCCGGCCGAAACCCGGCAAAACCCGCTTGCGCAGCGGCCTGCCCCGCCAGCTCTCGAAAGATCGGAGGCATCTCGGGCCAGGGTCTGCCGGACTGCGGATCGATCGCGTCGTAGCGATAGCCGATGCGATCGGTGACCCAGCCGACGCTACCGCAATTCGTCATCGCCACCGACATCCGGTAGCCGCCGGGCGTCACCATGTGGCGGAACGGCGACTGCTCGGTGACGGCTTCGATGGCACCGAGCAGATCATGCTGGATCGCACGGCAGAAGCCGCGCAAGAGCATCGCGCCTTCGGCGATCGCTTCGCGCGACGGCAGCGCTTCGGCGTCGTCAAACAAGTCCGCGGTCATTTCGCATCATGAAAGATCACGCCCACGGTATGGCGCCGGCCTGAACGCAGCCGGCTGACGCCATGGCGCAGGTTAACACGGTAGGTGCCGCGCGTGCCCTGCACCGGGCGGTGATGCACGGCAAAGGCGACCGCATCACCCTGCCTCAGCGCAACCACTTCGGCGCGCGACTGCATGCGCGGGCGCTGCTCGGTCAGCACGAACTCGCCACCCTCGAAATCGCGGCCCGGCTCCGACAGCAGGATCGTAACCTGCAGCGGAAACACGTGCTCGCCATAGAGGTCCTGGTGCAGGCAGTTGTAGTCGCCGGCTTCATATTGCAGGAGCAGCGGCGTCGGGCGGGCCTGGCCGGCCTCATGGCAGCGCTTCAGGAACGCGTCATGGCGGTCGGGATAGCGGATGTCGATCCCCATCGCCTCGTTCCAGCGATTGGCGACGCCTTGTAGCCTCGCGTAGAGCACCGGCCGCAGCGAGGCGATCAGGTCGGGCAGCGGATAGGCAAAATATTTGTATTCGCCGCGGCCAAAACCGTGGCGGCCCATCACGATGCGGCTGCGGAAGTGCGCGTCATCAGGATAGAGCGCGGAGATGGCGCGGCATTCGTCGGGCGTGAGCAGGCCTTTGAGGACCGCGCAGCCCTGCGCGTCGAGATCGGTTTCGGCTTGCGTCCAATCGATCGTGTCGACGCGGGTGGCGATGTCGGATGAGGGAACCGGGCGGATGGCGGTTTTGGCTGTGGCTTTCATGCTCCTAATCTGGAGGACGACAGCTCTTTTCGCCACCCGATTTCTGGCAATTCGGTTTCGTCGGGTGGGCAAAGGCGCGTTTGCGCCGTGCCCACCGCGCATGCGATGGTGGGCATGCTACGCTTTGCCCACCCGACGGTTCATCCCCGCACCGGCAGCGTGATCACATCATAAGCGTGGCGGATGGTACGCTTCAGTACGGGATCCTCCAGTTCGCATTCGAAGCGGTCGGCGGGACGGATGCCGCCCTTGGCGGCAAAGGTGCCGCCGAACATGGCGCAGCCGTCGGGCAATTTGCCTCCCTCGAAGCCTTTCGCGAGCAATTCCTTGACCGGCAGCATCGCGTCCAGCGTGCCCTCCTGGTAGAGTTCACGCTTGCCGTTGATCCAGGCCCAGGCGCGCAGGATCATCCTGTCCCAGTGGCCGATCACGTCCTCCAGCTCCCACAGCGTGGAAGCGATCGGCTTGTCGCACATCTGCTTGGAGACCGTGACGCTGTAGCTCTCGACCTTGCGGTCGGTGTGATCGGAGCCGAGGCCGACAAAGGTGCGGCCCTGCCAGCCGATCAGGATGAACTCGACCTCGCCCGAGGAATCCTCGCCGCAGGCTTCGATCGAGTCCTCCTGCGTCAGCCGCCGCGCCGAGCAGCGATAATAGATCGGCGTGGTCGCGGGCCGCGCGATGCCGAGCGCTTCCAGCTCGGCGATGTGCTTGTCACGCGCGATGGGGTCGCGGCCGGTCCACCCGGCGATGACGGCCTGGTCGATGGCGAGCGTCAGCGGAACGCTGCCACCTTCGCGATCGATCACGCTGAAGGTCAGGTCAAACACGGATCGCGCCCTCCATTCCGGCCGCCAGCTCGAAGATGCGGCGGTCCGAGCCGCCGGTTGAAGCGAGCATCAGGCCGACCGGCACCTCGCCCTCGCGATGCGCCGGCAGGGAAATGGCGCAGCCGTCGATCGTGTTGATCAGCGTGCAATTGCGAAGCGAACGCGAATTCGCGACCGTGAAGGCCTTGTCGTCGGCGAGGTCGGCGATCTTCGGCGGCGTGTTCGCGGTGGTCGGCAAGACCAGCGCGTCATAGGGCGCGAGCCGGAGCGCGATGCGCGAGATCAGCGAGCGGCGCGCGTTGAGGAGGTCGATATAGTCGGCCGCGCTGATCGCTTCGCCGCGCAGGATGCGTATATTGACGCGCGGATCATATTCATCGCCACGGCTGGTGATGAGGTAGCGGTGCCAGGCATAGCTTTCCGCCGCCGCAAAGCCGCCCTTGGTGTTCATCACACCGATATCGAGAAATTCCGGCACCTCGATATGCTCGATCAACGCGCCGGCACGCGAAAGCGTCGCGAGCGCGCGTTCAAAAGTTTGCGTGACGGCGTCGTCGAGCTCGTCGAGCGCGACCGTCACGGGAACGGCGAGCCGCATGCCCTTGATCGGCCGCGGCTGCGGCGCCGGCAGCGGCTCGTCAGCCAGCACCGCATCGAGTGTCGCGCAGCACTGTACGGAATTGGCGAGCGGCCCGAAGCTGTCGAGGGTGAAGGAGAGCGGCACGCCGCCCTCGAGCGGCACGCGGCGCTGCGTCGGCTTGTAGCCGACGATGCCGTTATAGGCGGCGGGAATGCGGCAAGAACCGCCGGTGTCGGTGCCGAGCGCGCCATAGGCCATGCGGTCGGCGATCGACACGGCCGCGCCCGAGGACGAGCCGCCGGGCACATGACCGACATGGCGCTGCCAGGCGCTTTTCGGCGTGCCGTAATGCGGATTGATGCCGATGCCGGAATAGGCGAACTCGGTCATGTTGGTGCGGCCGATCACGATGAAGCCCGCGCGCCGCAGCCGTGCCACCACGGGCGCATCCTTATCGGCCGGCGCGGAATCCTCCAGCGCGCGCGAGCCGGCGCGGGTCACCTGCCCCCTGATGTCGAAGAGATCCTTGATCGAGACGGGAATGCCGGCAAAGCGCGACGGCGCGGCGTGCGCCTTGCGCAGACGGTCCATCGCGTCGGCCGCCTCGAGCGCGGCCTCCCTGTCGACATGGATGAAGGTGCGCTGCCCTTCGCCGGCGGGATCGGCGATCCTGGCGATGCATTCCTCGACGAGTTTGCGGGCGGTGGTGCGGCCGGCTTCGAGATCGTCGGCGAGCGCGGCAAGAGTAGGGTTCGGCATGTTGTTTTGCCTGGTTATTTGTTGTCTGCGGGGGCGGCGATTTCGAGGTCGAGCAGCGCGGAACTGAGCGATTTGCCATGCGCGTCGAGTGCGAGCGAGCGCGTCACGCCGCCGCCGAGCGTCTGGCTCATCACGAAGTTCAGCGCAGAGATGTTCAGCAACTCATAACGCACCACCTCGCCTTCGACAACGCCGGCGAAATGCGCTCTCACGCGCTCAGCGGTGACCTGCTCCAGCAAAAGTGGATAGTACCTGGCGTCATAGGCGATCACGGAGATGTTTGATGTGTTGCCCTTGTCGCCGGTGCGGGAATGGGCGATTTCACGTAGTTTCATGCGTCACGCCTCGACAAATCGCACGAGGGGCTTGGCGAGCTCACGCGGCAGCAACACGGACGCGACCGCGACGACATCGCGGGCGGATTTCCAGGCGCCGCCACCGCCGGCCGGGCCATTGGTGTAGAGCGTCTCGACCTCGTTGCCGACGCGTACGGCCTCGCGCAGGTTTTCGGTGCGGCCAGTGATGCGCACACGCACTTCATAAGGCTCATTGCCGTGCGCTGAGACCTGTGGGCCATGCAGCGAATCGATCCCGATCAGGTCGAAGCGCAGCTCGTTGGTGGCAACGCCAGTTAGCCTCAGCCGTTCGCGGACGATGTCGAGCGCGAGTTTTCCGCGTGCGAGCGCGCCGGGACCGGCGTAGGAAATCTGGCCCTCGCCGATAAAGCTGTCGACATAGCCGACCGAGACTTTCAGCGTGCCGGTACGCTTTGTCCCACGCCCGCCGCTGACGCGCACGCGATCAGGGGCGATTTCCTCAACCGACACCTGCGAGAAATCCGCGACCACGTCGGGCTGGAAATATTGTTTGGGATCGTGGACCTCGTAGAGCAACTGCTCCTTGCAGGTCTGCGCGGTCACCGCACCGCCCGATCCCGGCACCTTGGTGACGACCAGCGAGCCGTCCTCGCCGACCTCGCCGATGGGAAAACCGAGCCGCGCGAGATCGGGAATGTCCTTATATCCGGGATCGGCAAAATAGCCGCCCGTGATCTGGCCAGCACATTCGAGCAAATGACCGGCGACGGTGCCCTGCCCCAGCAGATTCCAATCGTCCATCGCCCAGCCGAAAGCGTGGACCATCGGCGCCAGGAACAACGCAGGGTCGGAGGCACGGCCGGTGATCACGACGTCTGCGCCTTTGGTCAACGCTTCCGCCATCGGCTCGGCGCCGAGATAGGCATTGGCCGATAGCAGCTTGTTGCCGAGCTGCTTGATCGTGCCGTCGAATTCCATGATCGGGAAATCGCCGGCCTTGCAGGCGTCCAGCACATCGTCACCGACCACGGCGGCGATCCTGAGTTTTGACAGCCCGAGCGAGCGGGCGATCTCGGCGGTCTTTTTCGCGGCGGCTTCGGGATTGGCGGCGCCCATATTGGTCTTGATGCCCTTGGCGGCGCAGAGCGGCAGCACCGCGCGCATGCGCTCTTCCAGCAGCGGATCGTAGCCGGCTTCCGGATTCTTCATCCGCGCTTGCTGCGCCAGTGCAACGGTGCGCTCGCCGAGGCATTCGAACACGAGATAATTGATCTCGCCCTTCTCGGCGAGTTCGACCGCGGGCTCGATGCGGTCGCCCGAATAGCCTGCACCGGAACCGATCCTGATCGTCCGCATCACTTCAGCCCGAAATAGGCGCGGTGCAGCTCTTCGTTGCCGCTCATCTCGGCAACCGTGCCGGAAAAGCGGATGCGCCCGCCTTCCAGCACGAACACGCGCGTTGCGACCTCAAGGAAACCGATATTTTGCTCGGCGATCAAGAGCGCCAGTCCCCTTCCCTGCAGGCTGGAAAGCACGCGGATGACTTCCTTCACGAACAGGGGCGACAGCCCGGCCGACGGCTCATCCATCACCAGAAGCTTCGGTTCGGCCGACAACGCCTTGGCAATGCCCAGCATTTTGCGCTGGCCGCCCGACAGGCTGGACGCGGGATCCCTGCGCTTGTCGCGCAGCACCGGGAACAGGCCGTAGAGTTCGTCTACGCGGCCACCGGGATCGGCATGTCCCAGCGCCTGGGCGCCGACGCGGATATTCTCCTCGACCGAGAGATCGGGGAACACCGCGAGTTCCGACATATAGGTCATGCCGCGCTTCATGCGATCGGCCGAGCGCATGCGCGTGATGTTCTCGCCGCCAAGGCTGATTTGGCCATGGCGCGCGTCGATGAGCCCGACCAGCGATTTCAGGAAGGTGGTCTTGCCGGCGCCGTTGGCGCCGAGCAGCAGCACGGTTTCGCCCGGGCGCACGTCAAGATCGACGCCCCACAGCACCTGCATGGTGCCGTAGCCGGCATCGACGCCCTTGGCATCGAGGAGCGGCGTGGCGTCAGGCGGCATGCTCGCCTCCCAGAAACACCTCGACCACCTGCGGCTCGCGCACGGCGGCGGCGAGCTTGCCTTCAAAAATCTCCTTGCCGGCGTTGAGCACGATGACGCGGTCGGTGATCTGCTCGATGAAGCCCATCAGATGCTCGACCACGATGATCGCCATGCCGGTCGCCGCCAGCGCCTTGATGCGGCCGGCGATCCAGTCGAGCTCCGTCGGATTGAGACCGGCAGCGAGTTCGTCGAGCAGCAGCAGACGCGGGCGGGTCGCGAGCGCGCGTGTGAGATCGAGCATCTTCTGCTGCGCACTGTTGAGATCGGCCGCGGGGCGGTCGGCGACTTCCTTGAGGCGAAACTCTTCGAGCAGCTCGGCCATGGTCGGCGGCGCCACCTGCGCATAGCCATACGCCAGCGCGACCCGGATGTTTTCGCGTACGGTCAGCGACAAAAACGGCTTTGGCACCTGGAAGGTGCGGTTGATGCCGCGATGAACCAGCCGGTGCGAGGCGACACCGCCGATCGAGGCACCATCGAAGGCGACTGCGCCGCCGTCCGGCGCATAGAGGCCGGAGATCACATTGATCGCGGTGGTCTTGCCGGAGCCGTTGGGTCCGACCAGACCCAGAATTTCGCCGGATGCGACATGAAAGCTCAGGCCATCGAGCGCGTAGAAGCCGCCGAAGCGTTTCACCAGTTTGGTAACGTTGAGGATCGGTTTCGGATCAAGGGACACGCCACCCCCTCCGCGTCGCGAGTGACACGAGACCGGCTGGGAGGAACAGCACCAGCCCCATGATCAAGAGGCCATAGATCAGCTGGAAATATTGCGGCGTGGTGAAGCCGATCAGATTGTAGATGCCGTAGAGAATAATGACGCCGACGATCGGCCCCGTGATGGTCGCAACGCCGCCAAACAGCGCGAACACGATCGCGAAAATCGAGAACTCGCCGGAGAAGACGTTATCGGGATAGAACACCGAGACATACCAGGCATAGATGCCGCCGGCGAGGCCGGCGATCAGCGCCGACGCCAGCCAGGCGATCACGCGCATCTTGACCACATTGACGCCGGCCATCGAGGCCGACACCGCGTCCTCACGTACCGCCTGCAGCGCAAGGCCAAATCCGGAGTTCTTGAGATAGACCACGCCGCCAACCGTCAGCGCGAGCACGATGAGTGCGGCAGTGTAAGCATTGGTCGGATTGAACGTGCCGGTGAGCGAAACGCCGTACGGTCCCTTGGTGATGCCCTCCAGCGCCGGGTTGGCGACGAAGTGCAGCACCGCGAGCGAGGCGGCGAGATTGGCGATTGCGAAATAGGCGCCGGACAGCCGCAGCAGCGGCGTCAGCAGCAGTCCCAGCAATACGCCGATAATTCCGCCAGCCAGCACCGCAAGAACAGCCGGCACCTGCAGATGCATCACCATGATCGCGAAGCCGTAGGCGCCGGCGCCGAAGAAGCCGACATAGCCGAACGGCAGATAGCCGGTGAAACCGTAGATAATGTTCACGCCCTGCGCGAGGATCAGGAAGATCACGAAATTGAACAGCAGCAGATGGTTTTGATAGACGCCGGGCGCGATCGCGAACACGACGATCAGCGGCACCAGAATGAACAGCGTGTGCTTCAGTGCATTAGGCAACGCGCACCCGCCTTCCGAGCAGGCCGCTCGGGCGCAACAACAGGATCAGGATCAAGAGCAAATAAGGCAGCAGGTCTGCCCATGAACTGAGATAGGTCTGCACCAGCATGTAGCAGACGCCGTAGACCACGCCGCCGAGCGCCGTACCCAGGGGATTGCCGAGCGAGCCAAGCACCACGATGGCAAATGACGTCACCGTCGCGTCCGCGCCGAAAGCCGGCGTCACCGAACCGAACATGAAGGGCGCGAACACGCCCGCGACCGCAGCGAGCCCAAGGCCGATACCGAAGGCCGCCGCCGACACGCGGTCAACGTCAATGCCGGTCGCAAGCGCTTCGTCGCGCCGTGACATTACCGCACGCGTCAGTGTGCCGAGCCGCGTGCGGTAGAGATAGACATAGACCAGCGCGATGGCGACCAGGCTAGTGGCGGCCGCGATCACCCAGGGCGCCGGAAAGCCCTGGCCGAAAATCTGGACCGGCCCCGCCCCACTTGGCTTGCCGCCGAACCATTTCACCTTGATGGTGGTGAAGACGGTGCCGAGCAGCCGGCTCTGGATCGAGCGTTCGCTGGTGCCGGCGAAGATCGTGGTGACCGCCTCGATCACCTGCGACAGACCGAAGAACAGGATGATCGACAGCATCTCGGGATTGCTTGATCCCTGCAGCCGCGGCACCAGCACCCAGTAGAGCAAGAGGCCGGCCAGCACGAAGATGACGAAGGCGAGCGGCACCGCGAACAGGGGATCGATGCCGAAGATGCCGACCACGCCGAGCGCAATGAAGGCACCGAGCATCAGCATGTCGCCATGCGCGAGATTGACGATGCGCATGACGCCGAACACCAGGTTGAGCCCGATGCCGACCAGGCTGAAGTAAAGCCCGAACAGCACGCCGGCAACGAGCGCGTAGGTCAACATGCTACCGCTCGCCGCCGCGTGTCGAAATGCGCCCCCGCTGCAGCATTACGGCGCCGGATAGATCGGCTTGCCGGTGGCAGTCTCGTGCGGATAGATCGAGACGAACTTGATGTGATCGTGCTCGTCGACCACGAGTTGGCCGAGCGGCGTCAATTCGCCGATCTGCCCGCCCATCTCGTCCAGCGCGAAGGTGCCGTCGAGCGTCTTGAGCTGGCCGGACAGCGAGAACACCGCGCGGCGCAGCTCCATCTGGTCGAGGCTGGTCGCAACCGACAGCGTCTTCTCGACCACCAGCGCCGTGGTGTAGCCCGCGACTGCATTGAAGCCGAACTCGATCTTGCCATCGGAGTACTTCTTGTCCCAGGCGGCCTTGTAGGCCTTCATGTCCATGCCGAAATTGACGGGATAGTCGAGCTCGGACGGCGGTACATAGGTCCACACGTGCTCGAGGCCCTTGGCACCGACATTCTTTTCCAGAAGCTCGGTTTCGAGGCCGGCATAGATCGAGAACAGCATCTTGAACTTGATGCCGACGTCCTGGACGTTGCGCAGGAAGGCGATGTCGTTCGGCGCATAGCCGAAATGGATCACCGCATCCGGATTGGTATTGTTGATGTTGTTGATGATGACGTTGTAGTTCGTGGTCTCGGTCGGGATGCCCTGGTCGTAGACGATCTCGATCGGCGCGCCGGAATCTTTCACGAATTTGCGGAAGGCGTTGGCCTGGGTGCCCGTGAACTCGTTGGTTGAATAGAGGATCGCAACCTTCTTGATGCCGAGGGCAGGGCTATCATGCGAGATGAAATCCGCGACCGGCTTCGGCCAGACGGTGGAGACCGGGTCGGCCATCAGCGCGATGTAGGGATTGTCCTTGGAGAAGAAGCTCGCGCCGGTGCCGGTCTGGTCGAACAGGAACATCTTGTGGTCGCGCGCGATCGCCACGGCCGGCGCTGTCAGCACCGATCCGGAATCGGCAACCAGGAGATCGACCTTATCCTGGGTGATGAGCTGGTTATAAAGGGTTGATGCGGTCGCGGTGTTGCTCTGGTCGTCATAGGCGACGAGCTTGATCGGGATCTTCTTGTCAAACGCCTTCACATAGACGCCGCCGTCTGCATTCTTCTGCTCGACCCAGAGTTTCAGCGCGCTGTGCACCGGCATCGAGATCGAGGCGAAGCGCCCGGATGAGGCGTAAAGCGTGCCGATCTTGATTTCGCTCGGCGCGTCCGCGGCGAACGCCTGCGTCGCGATTGCGAGGCTAGCGGCGAGCGCCGCGCCCATCACCTTGAACATCAAATCCTCCCGAACTTCTTAAGCTCTGGGGTTCTTCTACGCGCGCCATCAGGGGGACACAAGCGGTCCCGCCTCATCCATTGTGCGGGTGACGGAATACGCGGCATGCGCGACGTGCGCGGATGGCCGTTGACGGGCGGGCGGCAAATGTCGCATCAAGATTTCAACGATCCCGGGAGGAAAGAAACGATATGGCCGAGCCCGCGCGCGCGAAACCAAAACCGACACCGGAAACCCAGCATTTCTGGGACGGCACGCAGGCCGGCGAGCTGCGCCTGCAGCGTTGCGACGCCTGCTCGCATGTCTACTTCCCGCCGCGGCCGTTCTGTCCCTCCTGCGCCTCGCGCAAGGTCTCCGTCTTCAAGGCGAGCGGCAAGGGCAAGCTCTACAGCTACGTCATCAACCATCGCCCCGCCGCGCCCGGCTTCACGCCGCCCTATTCTATTGCCGTCGTCGAGCTCGATGAAGGCCCGCGTATGATGACCAATATCGTCGATTGCCCGCAGACGCCGGAGGCGCTCGAGCTCGACATGAAGGTCGAGGTCAAGTTCGAGAAGCTTGACGACAAGATCACCCTTCCCCTGTTCCGTCCGGCGAAGGGGTAACATCATGCGCAGGAACCAGGTCGCCGTCGTCGGCGCAGCCGAGACCACCGAGCTCGGCGTCATCCCCAACGTGTCGCAGATCCAGCTACATGCGGATGCGGCGCTGAATGCGATCGCCGATGCTGGACTGAAGCTTTCCGACATCGACGGCTTCGCGACTGCCGTGGAGACACCGCAGCAGGTCTGTCATTATCTTGGCATCAAGCCGACCTGGGTCGACGGTACCTCGGTCGGTGGCTGCTCGTTCATGCTCCATGTCCGCCATGCTGCGGCCGCGATCGAAGCCGGCCTCTGCAAGACCGTGCTGATCACACATGCCGAGAGCGGCAAGTCGATGATCGGCAAGCAGCCGCGTTCCACGCCGCCGGACAGCCTCAACGGTCAGTTCGAGTCACCGTTTGGTGTGTATGGGCCGCCGAGCATGTTCCCCATTCCCGTGCTGCGCTACATGAAGACCCATGGCATCACCCACGAGCAGATCGCCATGGTCGCGGTGGTGCAGCGTGAATGGGCCGCGAAGAATCCGCGCGCCAGCATGAAGGACCCGATCACGGTTGCGGACGTCCTGAACTCGCGGATGATCGCCTATCCGTTCCGCCTGCTGCAATGCTGCCTCGTCACCGACGGCGGCGGCGCGCTGATCCTGACCTCGGCCGATCGCGCCAAGGATTTTCCGACCAAGCCGGTCTATGTCCTCGGCACCGGCGAGAGCGTGGAAACGCCGATGGTGAGCCAGATGGAGACGTTCAACTCCTCGCGCGCCTTCAAGGTCGCGGGTCCCCTGGCGTTCAAGGAAGCGGGCATCACCCACAAGGATGTCGATCATCTCATGATCTACGACGCCTTTGCACATCTGCCGCTGTTCGGCCTCGGCGATCTCGGCTTCGTGCCGCATGAAGAGACCGGCAAATTCGTCGCCGACGGCCATACGCGGCCGGGCGGCAAGCTGCCGCTCAACACCAATGGCGGCGGCTTGAGCTACATGCATTCGGGCATGTACGGGATGTATGCGCTGCAGGAGAGCGTGCGGCAGATGCGCGGCATCGCGTCGGCGCAGGTGCCGAATGCGAAGATTTCTGTGTGTCACGGCGTCGGCGGCATGTTCGCGGCAAGTGGCACGATCATCTTTACGAACGAGAAGTGACAACTGCCGTCATTCCGGGGCGCGCGAGAGCGCGAACCCGGAATCTCGAGATTCCGGGTCTGGTCCTTCGGACCATCCCGGAATGACAACGGATAACGGGAGAACTCCATGGTCAAATCACTGCAGGACAAAGTCATCATCGTCACCGGCGCGGGCCGCGGCATCGGCCGCGAAATCGCGCTGCTCTGCGCCGCCGAAGGCGCCAAGGTCGTGGTCAACGATCCCGGCGGCGCGGCCGATGGTTCCGGCACGAGCGCGTCGCCGGCCGAAGAAGTCGTCGAAGAGATCAAGAAGCGCGGCGGCACCGCGGTCGCGAATTTCGAGACGGTGGCGGAAGCCATTCCCGCCAGCCGCATCGTCAAGTCGGCGACCGATCATTTCGGCAAGCTCGACGGCGTCGTTAACAACGCAGGCATCCTGCGCGACATGATCTTCCACCGCATGAGCGTGGAAGCCTTCGAGGCCGTCATCAAGGTGCATCTGATGGGTTCGTTCTATGTAGCGCATGCGGCGGCGCGGCTGTTCCGTGAACAGGAAAGCGGCTCCTTCGTCCACTTCACCTCCACTTCCGGCCTGGTCGGCAATTTCGGCCAGGCTAACTATGCCGCCGCAAAGCTCGGGATTGTCGGCCTGTCGAAATCGATCGCGCTCGACATGGCGCGCTTCAATGTGCGCTCGAACTGTATTTCGCCGTTCGCCTGGAGCCGTCTCATCGGAACCATCCCGACCGAAACCGACGCCGAGAAGGCGCGCGTCGAGAAGATCAAGCAGATGGGACCGGAGAAGATCGCCCCTGTCGCGGCCTATCTGCTGAGCGACGCCTCCAAAGACGTCACTGGGCAGATCTTTGGCGTGCGCATGAACGAGATTTTCCTGTTCAGCCAGAACCGACCATTGCGTTCGGTGCAGCGCAGCGAAGGTTGGACGCCGCAGACCATCGCGGAACACGCGATGCCGGCGCTGAAGCCGTCGTTCTACAAGCTCGACCGTTCCGCCGACATCTTCAGCTGGGACGCGATCTAGATTCATCGCCCACAAAATCGGCAACATAAATCGCACCATCTGAGGTTGCCGCCTGCATTATGCCGGATTGCGGTCACATGATTTCCTTCCAACAAAAAATCAAGGAGGAAACCATGACAAATCCACTGACCTTTTTCGACAATGCCCGCTTCAACCGGCGCAGCCTGATGAGGGGCGCGGCGGCGCTCGCTGCAACAGCCGCGAGCGCGACAGCGGCCTCTGCTGCGACCGTCGCACCGCTCGGCCAGACCGGCGCTCCGACGACGTCAACCGATCCGCTGCCCCTTGGGCCGCTCACGGGGGGCCGGTATCCGGATTCTCACCTGGAGACGGCCAAGAAGTCGGCGAAGCCGACGTTCGGGCCGAACGGTTTTCCGGCCTTTGCCGGCACCATGGCAGTCGAGCGCGTCGCCACCGGCTTCCGCTGGGCCGAGGGGCCAGTCTACTTCCCGGCCGGACGCTATGTCTTGTTCAGCGATATCCCCAACAACCGCATCATGCGCTTCTCGGAGGACGACGGGCACCTCAGCGTCTACCGCCAGCCATCGATGAACTCGAACGGCAACACCATCGATCGCGAGGGACGCCTGATCACCTGCGAGCACAGCGGCCGACGCGTCACGCGGACCGAGCACGACGGCTCGATCACCGTCATCGCCGACAAGTACAATGGCAAAAGGCTGAACTCGCCCAACGACGCGGTGGTCACGTCCGATGGCGCGATCTGGTTCACCGATCCCGTCTACGGCATTGGCGGCTACTATGAGGGCGTCAAGGCCGATGCCGAACAGGACAAGCACAACGTCTATCGGGTCGATCCGAAGTCCGGCGAGGTCAGGGTCGTCGTCGACGATTTTGTCGAGCCCAACGGCATTGCGCTCTCGCCCGACGAAAAGAAGCTCTACATCATCGATACCGGCTTCACCGACGGGCCCGACAACCCGTCGCATATCCGCGTCTTCGACCTGAATGTCGAGCAGGGCAAGACAGGCAACAACAAGGTGTTCGCCGACATGCCAAAGCCCAGCATCACCGACGGGGTGCGCTGCGACACCGAGGGGCGTGTCTGGTGCTCCGTGGGCTGGGGCGATCCCAACGAGGACGGCGTGCGCTCCTACACCAAGGACGGCGAACTGCTCGGCAAGATCCACATTCCGGAAACCGTCGCCAATTTGTGCTTCGGCGGCCAGCAGCGGAACAGACTTTACATCTGCGGCTCGACCTCGCTCTACGCGGTCTACACCAGCGCGCAGGGCGCGATGAAGCCGTAAGCAGCCCTGTGCATCAACCATGACTTGACGTTTCAGGCAGAAGGCTGCGTCTTCCGGACACAACAAGAACGCGGGGTGCCGCACAGGTAACCCGCGTTCCGCTTCACCACCAAGAATTGAGCTTATCAACAGGCCAGCAAGGCATTCTGCCGGCGATCTTTCGACTTCAAATCTTTATTGCATCGCTTTCAGCAAAATTAGAATTCAGTTGGATGCGTGCACTCAGCAGCCCGCGCCACTGAGGCGCATCGCCACAGCGCGTCTGCTACGCACCGTGAATAGGAACTCCCTACGGTGTTACCCATACGTTTTTTGCAATTGTGTCCCCAGCGCACGTTGCCATCTAGAGGTAAGATGTTTCGAGAACCTCGCGGTCGCGAGCGTGCGGGGGTGATTGTTGAGAGCAAAAGCGTCCGTAAGTGCATTAGATATTGGTACGTCCGAAGGAAGCAGATTTAGACAAGGTTTGCGCCCGCTTCGCGCCGCTCAGGATCGAGAAGGTGGTGGATACCTCACAGCGGGTTGCCCGCGGTGACGTCTACTGGCAACCGCCTTCTTGCAGCCCTGCAGCCCGAGGACTTCGACCTGTTGGCGAGCGAGCTTCAGACCGTCGCGCTCGAGCAGGACGCGGTGCTGGCGCGCGCGGGTGAGTCGGTCGAGCATGTCTTCTTCCCCCATAGTGGCGCCATTTCTCTGATGGTCGACATGGCGAACGGGCAGACGGTCGCCACTGCCACAACCGGGCGTGAGGGCGCAGTCAACTTCCTCTCCGCAATAGGGCCGTCACCTTCGGCCATTACCGCCATCGTGCATGTGGCAGGGACCGCCTCGCGGATTTCCGCCCTCCGCTTTCACGGCGCTTTCAACCAGAGCCCCGCGATCCGTCACGCGCTCCAGACTCATGTCAGCGCGATGCTGACACAGTTCCAGCTCGGCGCCGCCTGCAATGCGCTGCACCCGGTGGAGGCCCGCATGGCACGCTGGCTGCTGCATCTTCGCGACCGCATCGGCCACGACGTCCTCCCGCTCACGCAGGAAGTGATCTCTCAAATACTCGGTGTGCGACGAACGACCGTGACGCTCCTGATGCGCAATCTGCGTGCATCCGGCGCGATCAAATCTGATCGACGAGGCCAGATCGAGGTCGACCGATCGCGGCTTGCGGCGGTGGCGTGCGAATGCCACAACACCATGCGCCTCGAAGTTTTCGGTTCGATCTCGCTTTCTGAGTGTCGGGGATGATAAGCGCATCTCAATGGGTGTATCAGACGATGCCATGTGAGCTATTGCCGCGGCCCGCTGCGCGAAAAAAGGTCTGTACCGTCGCCGCGCGTTGCGTTAAGCGGAATCATATTGATGCACGTTGACACAATTACCCAGGTGCGTTGGTTGCTCGTTCCGGGAAAGGCTTCGTGACCGCGCATCCGACCAGCGTTGGAAACAGGCTCCTGGCGGCGTTGCCGTCGGCGGATCTCGGCCTGCTCACGCCGCATTTCCAGAAGATCTCCTTCGAACCGGACGCCGTGCTGGTGCGGTCGGGTGATGAGCTTGACCAGGTTTATTTTCCCCACAGCGGCGCCATCGTTTTCATGGTCGAAATGCCCGACGGGGAAACAGTCGCGACCACGCTGATGGGGTGGGAAGGAGCGTTGGCCTCACTCTCCGTGCTTGGCCCCTCGCGATCGTCCGTAACCGCGGTTGCCCGCGTGGCCGGCACCGCGTCGCGGATTTCGGCTGCGAAATTCCGCCTCGCCTATGCGAGAAGCGCAGCCATCAGGCACGTCGTGCAGGTGCACGCCCGCACGCTGTTGTTGCAGCTCCAGCACGTGGCCGCCTGCAACGCGCTGCATCGGGTGGACGGCCGCATGGCGCGGTGGCTGCTGCAGCTTCACGACCGCGTTCCCCACGACGTGCTTCCGCTGACGCAGGAGGCGCTTGCCCAATTGCTCGGGGTGCGGCGAACGACGGTGACGCTGACGATGAGCAAGCTTCGCGCGGGAGGGGCCATCCGGTCCGAGCGGCGCGGCTTGATCGAGGTCGACCGGGCGCAGCTCGACGGCTTGGCGTGCGAGTGCTACGGGCTGATGCAGCGCAGGATTGATCGCATGTACTGCGAGGAATTGTCCATGCCGCGAGTTGCTCTTGCGATGTCGCAGGAGACCTCCATCGTCAGCTCTGATGAAGGCGGCGAAGACCGCGCTGAAATCCAAGCCGCTTCGCGGGAGGGGAAATAGCGGACCTCGTGCCCCGATCAGGCTCTCCCCGGGCGACCAAGATCCAATCCGGATTCGGATCGCGCCTCCAGCTTCGCAATCTCGCGCATCGTCTTCGCCACCTCGCGCAGCTCGTTCCGCTTGCGGCCCGGCCTTAGCCGCCGAGCTTCATCGAGAAGGTCCTTTGCTTGCAGCAGCCAGGCGGATGTTTCGGTGGAGATTTGGCAGCGCGACATCGTGCTCCTCCATCGCGATCATCGATGAGCCATTTGAATAGCCAAGCCAGTATGGGAAACCCGGGCATTCGGCTCGTCGACCCAGGCGTCGCGCGCGAACCAGGCATGTTCGGTATTACAGATCGGACAACGGGTGCGTCGAAAAAACACCGGACTGCGCTGAAAGCTCTCGCGATCGATCGTGATGCCGGTGGGAATCGCACGTCCGGTTTGCGGACACTTGACCATAACCATACCCATGTGAATCTCCTCCTCCTGGTAAAGACCGGCCGGTTGGATTTGTGCCTCTATCGGTGCGGTTGACTTGGGGGGCATCGCGCACCTGGGCGTTGATCGAGCATGGGGGCGCATGCTCGGGTGGCGAGGCTTGTTCCAACCGGCCGGGCCGCTCTCCGCCGCTTATGCGTTGACTTGGTGGAGAGCCTTGGCGACGTGCTTCTTGATCGGCTCGCCCGTCTCCGCCGCGAGCTTCTGGCCAAGCTCCCACAATTCCTTGTTCTGCGCGGATGCGGCCTCGAAGGTCTTGCGCGCTTGCGTCGCGGACAAGGAGAGGATATCCGTCATCGACTTACTCCCCAAAAGGTGGGCGAAGAAATCGATCGCGGAGGCGGTGTTGGCGCTCGAGATTTCGATGACCTTGAGCCCCAAGTCATTCGCGCTCTTCGCATTGCTCGAATAGGTCTCACGCAGCGTTTCCGCCATCTCGCCCGACGCGGCCTTGATCTTCTCGCAGCCTTCCTGTGCGCGGGCGATTCCGTTCTCGGCAAGCTCGCCGAACAAAGCCATCTTCGGAAATCCGAAGAGTGGCATCCCGAAACCATTCGTTCCGTTCACTTCGACTTTCACTTCATTTTCACTCACAGCACCTTCTCCGTTTCTCAAGCGAAACCATTTCCCCGAGACGCAGGCCTTGCGTCACGAGAACTCGCGAAGGCGAGAGCAGTCCCGCTTCCGTGTTCGACCAGCTTTTTGATGAGCCTCAACCAGCCCCAGGTGCCATTATGTCCGGCGAAAGGAGCACCGTCCGTTCGGTTTGCGACTCTCGGCTAAAGTTTTTTCGAAAGAGTCAATACAAACGATCGTATGTTCAACAGAAATGCGCTGTGCATAGCGGGGACTTCGCGAGAGGCGGCAAGAGGCCTTATTATGCCGGGAACCGCTCGCGTCCCGGAACGGCAAGAACGCCATTGTTGGTTCAGCCCGTATTTCTCAGCCCGGCGGAAATCCCGTTGATCGTAAGCTGTATCCCCCGCAGCACCTGCTCGTCGGGATTCTGCGCGCGGTGCTCCTTCAACAGCTCGACCTGCACGTGATTGAGCGGATCGAGATAGGGGAAACGGTGGCGCACCGAGCGTTCCAGCAGCGGATTGCCCTGCAGCAGCCGGTCCTGCCCCATGATGTCGAGCAGTGTCTCGATCACGAGATGCCATTCGCGGCGGATGCGGCCGAAGATGCGCTCGCGCAGCGCCTCGTCCGGCACCAGCTCGGCATAGCGCGAGGCGATCGCGATCGAACTTTTGGCGAGCACCATGTCCATGTTCGAGAGCAGCATGCGGAAGAACGGCCATTCCCGGTATAGCTCTTTCAGGAACGGCATGCCCTGCTCGGGATGCTCCGCGATCCAGGTCTCGACCGCGCTGCCAAAGCCGTACCAGCCTGGCAGCATCAGCCGGCATTGCGCCCAGGAAAACACCCACGGGATCGCGCGCAGATCCTCGATCGCGCGGGTCTTCTTGCGCGAGGCCGGTCGGCTTCCGATGTTCAGCGTTGCGATCTCGGTAATGACGGTGGAGTTCCAGAAATAGTCGACAAAGCCGTCGGTCTCGTAGACCAGGCCGCGATAGGCCTTGAACGCCAATTCCGATAGCCGGTCCATCGCGGTCAGGTATTCGCGCTTCGGCGCGGGCTGGCGCGGATGCAAGAGGCTCGCTTCCAGCGTCGCGGCGGCCAGAATCTCCAGATTGCTGCGGCCGACTTCCGCGTTGGAATATTTCGACGAGATGATCTCGCCCTGCTCGGTGATACGGATCTGGCCGTTCACCGCCCCGCCCGGCTGCGCGATGATGGCGTCATAGCTCGGCCCGCCGCCGCGGCCGACCGAGCCGCCGCGGCCATGGAACAGGCGCAGCCGTACGTCGTGGCGCTCGAATACTTCGACCAATTGAATCTCGGCCTTGTAGAGCTCCCAGCCCGAGGTGACGAAGCCGCCATCCTTGTTGCTGTCGGAATAGCCGAGCATGACTTCCTGCACGGAGCCTCGGCTGTCGACGAATTTGCGGTAATCGTGCAGCGCCAGCATGCGGTCCATGATGCCGCCGCAGGCCTGCAGGTCCTCGATGGTCTCGAACAGCGGCACGATATTGATGGCGCTGCGGCCGGACGGATTGAGCAGGCCGACTTCTTTCAGGAGCAGCGCGACCTCGAGCATGTCGGACATGCCCTGGCACATCGAGATGATGCATTGGGGGATCACGTCGTCGCCGAACTTCGCATGCGCTTCGGCGGCGGCCTTGAACACCGCCAGCTCGCCGACCGTCTCCTCGCTGTATTTCACAAAGCTCGAGGCCAGCGGGCGCGTGTTGCGCAGCTCGTTGGAGAGCAACGCCACGCGCGCGTCTTCGCTGAGCGCGAGGTAGGACATGCCGGGCGTCGCCGCATCGAGCAACTCGGCGACCGTGCGCTCGTGTACGGCGGAGTTCTGCCTGATGTCGAGCCGCGCCAAATGGAAGCCGAAGCAATCGACCGCACGGCGCAACATCCGCAAGCGGCCGCGCGCAATCACCCGCGCGTTGTTCGAGATCAGCGAGCGGTCGAGCACGTCGAGATCGGCCTGCAGCTCCTTCACACTCGCATAAGGCTCCCCCTTGCCTACCGGTCGCCGGACGATCTCGACCTCCAGCCGTTCGGCGGTCGCGGTCAGCCGTGCATAGATGCCGGACACCGCAAGGCGATACGGCTCGCCGCTGCGGTGTGGCGAGGTGTCGGGCGAGCGCTCCGCCAGCCTGCGCAGCTCTTCGGAAACATCGGCGAGGTGTGCGGCGATCGACAATTCCGCGCCGAGCGCGTGCAGCTCTTCCAGGTAAAACTGCAGCACGCGGCTCGACTGCAGTTTCAGTGTGCCGCGCATCACCTCTGCGGTGACAAAGGGATTGCCGTCGCGGTCGCCGCCGATCCAGCTTCCCATCCTCAAGAACGAGGCGATCTCGCTTGCCTCCGCCTCGCCGACATTGAGCCGGTCTTCGAGCGCGCAAATCAGCCGCGGCACTTCGCTGAGGAAAGTATAGTCATAGAAAGATAGGCCGTTGGCGACCTCGTCGAGCACCGTGAGCTTGGTCCGGCGCAGCAGATTGGTCTGCCACAGCGTCAGCACCGCGCGCCGCAATTGCTCGTCGCTCGCCTCGGACTCCTCCGGCGTGAGCTGCACCCGTTCGCGGCGGTCAAGCAGATGCGCGACCTCCATCTCGCGGTCCATCGTGCTCTTGCGGCGGACTTCGGTCGGATGCGCCGTCAGAACAGGGCTGACCAGCGCGGCCTTGAAGAATTTCTTCAAGTCGGCATTCGAAATTCCGTTGGTCTGCGCCATGGCAACCGTCTCGGCCAGGGCCCCTGCCCGCGGCGCGCCCTTGGCGGCGCTGCGGGTGCGCATCTGGCGGATGGTGTTCTGGTCCTCGGCGATATTGGCGAGATGGGAGAAATAGCTGAAGGCGCGAACGATGCGCACGGTCTCGGAGATCGACATGCTGTCGAGGATGGTCTCCAGCTCGCGTCGCGCGGCACGATCCTCGTCGCGATGGAAGCGGATCGAGGTCTGCCGGATGCGTTCGACCAGGTCGAACACGTCGGCGCCCTCCTGGTCGCGCACGGTATCGCCAAGGATGCGCCCGAGCAACCTGATGTCGTTGCGCAGCCGGGTGTCCTCTTCCAGAGCCTGCACGTCATCGGCACGATTGGGCCGGATTTCGGCGTCGGAAGGCATGGTCTGAAGGGACATGGCGCTACTCTCCAGAGGCTGCCCGGCAGTCTTGGAGTGTGCAATTTTTTTGCCGCAGCGCAAGATGAAGATAGAGGCTGTAGCCCAGACCACCCCTGTCGTCCCCGCGAAAGCGGGGACCCATAACCACAGGACTGCGTTGCTGAAGGCGGCTGGGGCTAAAGCGTGGCGCAACACTGGCGTTCGTGGTTATGGGTCCCGGCTCGCGCTTCGCTTGTCCGGGACGACAGCTCGCCTCAAATCCTCCGCCCCGCCCGTTCCCAATAGGGATCGCGCAGGCGGCGCTTGAAGATCTTGCCGGAATCCTCGCGCGGCAGGTTTTGCTGGATTTCGACGTGTTTCGGCACCTTGTAGTCGGCCAGCGATGCCTTCAGCCGCTTGCGGATGTCGGCGACATCGAGCGTCACGCCGACCTGCGGTTCCACCACCGCCATCAGCGCCTCGCCAAATTCCTCGTCGGGAATGCCGAATACCGCGCAGTCATGCACGCCCGGTACCGCATGCAGCACCGACTCGATCTCGGCGGGATAGATGTTGACGCCGCCGGAGATCACCATATCGCGCTTGCGGTCGCAAATGAAGACATAACCGTCGGCATCGATATAGCCGACATCGCCCGAAGTAATGAATCCGTCGCGCTCGATCTCGGCGCGCTTCTCCGGCTTGTTGTGGTAGGTGAAATCCGGATTGGCCGCGATCCGCGAATAGATTTCGCCGATCTCGCCCTGCGGCAGCACGCGGCCATCGTCGCCGATGAAGCGCAGCTCCGCGCCGGGCGAAATCTTGCCCACGGTGCCGGGCTTCTTCAACGCGTCCTCGGAATTGGCGAAGGTCACCGCGCCGGACTCGGTCGAGCCATAGAACTCATAGATCACCGGCCCCCACCATTCGATCATGGCGCGCTTCACTTCCGGCGGGCACGGCGCGGCGGCATGGATGATGTGGCGCAGCGAGGAAACGTCATATTTCCTGCGCACTTCCTCCGGCAGCTTCATCAGGCGGATGAACATGGTCGGCACCATGAAAATGGTGTCGATGCGGTGCTCCTCGACTAGCCGCAGGAACTCTTCCGGGTCGAAGCGCGACATAAGCACCAGCACGCCCCCGAGTCGCCCCGAACGGATGCCGAAGGAATTGGGCGCGGAATGATAGAGCGGCCCCGGCAGGATCGCCCGCGCGCCCGGCCTCAGGCCGTAGATCATCGCGCGCATCCCTTCCGCGGCCGCGATCTGCTCCGGCGTCGGCGCATTGCGGCGGACGCCCTTGGGATGGCCCGTGGTGCCCGAGGTGTAGATCATATTTTGCGGCTGCGGGACGGCCGGGCCGTCGTAAGGCTGCTGCTGCGCAAGCCAGGTTTCGAAATCGATCGCGAAATCGGGCATTGCCAGATGATCGATCTTGTAGGTCTTCAGGATTTCCGGTGGCGTCGGGACGCTGAGCACGGTCACGCCGGATGGAATGGCATCGCGGAGCTGATGCAGCATGTCGGCGTGACCGACCAGCACCGAGGTGCCGGAATCCTTGAGGATGTAATTGATCTCTTCCGGCTTGAAGTGCCAGTTGACCGGCACCCCATAAGCGCCGAGCCGCATCGCCGCATAGGCCGTCTCGATGAAGGCGATGTCGTTGCGCATCAGGATGCAGACGGCGTCGCCCTGCTTGACGCCGAGCTTGTGCAAACCGCCGGCGATGCGCGCGGCGCGGTCGGCGACCTCGGCGTGATCGCGCCGCCGGTCGCCCGAGATGATGCCGTGATAAAGGGAGGACGTTTCCATGATTTTCTTTTTTGTTGTCTTTACCCCTCATGGTGAGGAGCGCGAAGCGCGTCTCGGACCATGAGGCCAGCGACCCATACCTCGTGACGCCGCGCTTTCTTTGCACCGTTCGCAACGGCCTCGCTGTCGCTCGGCCTGCTCGGGTGCGCGCGGCTCCTCGGGATGAGGTCGTAGCTATCCCGCATCCGCAAAGCGCGGAGCGCGCTTGTCGATATTGGCGCGGACCGCCTCGGTCTGGTTCGGGCTGCCGATCAGCTTCTGCTGCTCGACGGACTCCGCCAGCAGCGCAGGTCCCGGATCGACCGAGAGCTTGTTGAGCATCCGCTTGGCCGCGCGGATTGCATCCGGACTCTTGCCCGCGATCTCGCGTGCGAGCTCGAAAGCCGCCGCACGCGGGTCATCGCAGAGGCGGGTCGCCAGCCCATAGGACAGTGCTTCCTGCGCGGAGAAGATGCGTCCCGTATAGGTCAGCTCACGCAGGATGTCGTCGCGCACCAGCGTCGCCAGGATCGGCGTGCCCGCCATGTCGGGCACCAGGCCCCATTTGATCTCCATGATCGACATGCGCGCGTCCGGTGTCAGGAATCGCATGTCGGCGCCGAGCGCGAGCTGAAAACCGCCGCCAAACGCCACGCCCTGGATCGCGGCGATGACCGGCACCGGCAATTGCCGCCAGCCCCACACCGCCTGTTGCGCAAAATTGGCGAGCCCATGGGTGCGCTTGGTCAGGTCGCGGCTTTCGCCGCCTGGTATGCCATTGCCCCCGCTCTCCTTCATGGCGGCAAAGCGGCCCATGTCGAGGCCGGCGCAGAACGCCCGGCCCTCGCCGGACAATACTACCGCTCGCAGACCCTTTTCCTTGTTGAGGCGATCGGTTGCGCCAACCAGCGCGTCGAACATCGCGGCATCGAGCGCATTCATCTTGTCGCCCCGCACCAGGCGGACGTCGGCGACGCCATCCGTGATCGAGATCGAGACGCGTTGCTCCATTTAGAATCCTCCTAGGGACTTGTTCTTCGTTGCGGCTTTACAGAAGGCCTCAGTACAGATTTAGTCAATCGACCAATTAACAGACATCCGCCGGGGTGGAAACGATGTTCAAGGACCAACTTCTCGCGGGCCGCCGCATCCTCGTGACCGGAGGCGGCACCGGGCTTGGCAAGTCCATGGCCGCGCGCTTTCTCGAACTGGGCGCCGAAGTCCACATCTGCGGCCGCCGCAAGATCGTATGCGACGAGACCGCGACCGAGCTGATGGACCAATATGGCGGCCGCGTGGTCAGCCACGGCGTCGACATCCGCAACGCCATGGCGGTGGACGAGATGATCGACCAGATCTG
Organism: Bradyrhizobium sp.; assembly: GCA_035568535.1. Lineage (GTDB taxonomy): Bacteria > Pseudomonadota > Alphaproteobacteria > Rhizobiales > Xanthobacteraceae > Bradyrhizobium. Next base: position 10,647 of record DATMNV010000128.1, on the reverse strand, counting down.
GACCGGCGGTGCGCTGACCGACCTCATCAACAACGCCGCCGGCAATTTCATCTCGCGCACGGAAGAGCTCTCTCCGCGCGGCTTCGATGCGGTGGCCAATATCGTGATGCACGGCACGTTCTACGTGACGCATGCGGTGGGGCGGCGCTGGATCGCCAACAAGCTGCGCGGCAATGTGGTGTCGATCACCGTGACCTGGGTGCGCAACGGCTCGCCTTACGTGGTGCCGTCGGCGATGAGCAAATCAGCGGTGCATGCGATGACCATGTCGCTTGCGACCGAATGGGGCCGGTACGGCATTCGCCTGAACACCATCGCACCCGGCGAAATCCCGACCGAGGGCATGAGCAAGCGCATCAAGCCAGATGACGAGGCCGGCGCGCGCACCAGGGCGATGAACCCGATGGGCCGCGTCGGCACCATGGAGGAGCTGCAGAACCTCGCGGTGTTCCTGATCTCCGGCGGCTGCGACTGGATCAACGGCGAGACCATCGCGATGGACGGCGCGCAGGGTCTCGCGATGGGCGGCAATTTCTACCAGCTCCGCGACTGGAGCGATGACGACTGGAACAAGGCGCGCGAGTCCATCAAGACACAGAACGAAAAGGACCGCGCGGCGCGGGGGTGATCTCTGTCGTCCCTGCGAAAGCAGGGACCCATAACCACAGCCTTGCGCCGCCAGGGCATGCTGTAGCCCCAGCCATTCAAACAACAAGCGGCTGTGGTTATGCGTCCCGGGTCCCGGCTCGCGCTTCCGCCAACTTCACCCGCGAGCGCATCGCCGGCTACAAGACGCCGAAATCGGTCGACTTCATCGAGGCGCTGCCGCGCAATCCGTCCGGCAAAATCCTGCGCCGGCACCTGCGCGATCCCTACTGGGCGGGCAAGGACCGGCAGGTGAACTGAGAACGCCGCCGCTCGCGTCTCACGCGACCTCAAGCTGCTTCGAGCCTTTTCGCGGGCCGTCTTGCGCGCCAAACCAGCGCGACATCAGTCCCGCAGGTTCGTCCGCCTTCGCGTTCGGAACGAAGGGGTCGGTGTAGCAGACTGCGCCCACGATCCTCGCGAGCCGAGCCACATCGTTGGTCATGGCCGGAGCGCCCGAGGTGTAGACCACATCGTCCGGCAACAGGGCCGGCAGGTAGTCGAGCGGCCGGCCGATACGGATGGCCGGCGAGACATTCTGCGGCTCGGACACCATCGGAATGATGGTCACATTCGGAAACAGCGCCAGCCGGCACAGGGCCGCGTGCATGTAGAACGACTGGATCTTCCTTGTCGCCACCAGGAACATCAGTTCGCGCCGCGGCTGCTCGGTGATCGCCGCCGCCGCGATCGACCACATCGGCGCAAAACCGGTACCGCTCGCCACCAGCACGATACGGCCATGATGATCGGGGCGGAAGTAAGCCGTGCCGAGCGGTCCCGTCACGCGCACGCGATGACCGACGCGGATGTCCTGGCCGAGCGCGGAGGATAGGGCACCATCGGGAAAGCGACGGATGTGGAACTGCAGCAAGTGGCGATTGGGCGCGCCTTCGAGCGGATAGCTCGGACTATAGCAACGCTCCGGAAAGCCGCGGAACTGCAGCCTGCAGAATTGGCCCGGCAGATAGTTCAGCGGCCGTGGCAATTCGAGCGTTACGCCGATCACATCGGCTGCCAACCGCGTCAGATCGGCGACCCGCGCCGGCATCGATACGGTGTCGGGCACAGGCTCGGTCACGAGCTTAAGATCCGAGACGATCCGCGCCTGGCAGGCATGGATCATGTCACTGCCCTCTTCGGTGCCACCGAATACCTGGCCGTCGACCAGACGCACGCGACAGGCGCCGCAGACGCCGCTTCGGCAATCGTGCTGCAGATCGACCCCTTGCATGAGCGCGCTGTCCAGCAGCAGGTCACCGCAGTTCGCGAGAAAGGTCTCGTCGTTGACGGTTACCTTGCAAATCTTCCGCATCATTCCACCTCGAGACGTATGGGGCGGACATGCCGCGTGTGCCGGATCTGGCTGTGGTCGAAGGCCGCGACCCGCATGAAGACGCCGGTCTTGATCGGCACGTCAAATTCACTTCCCGTATTCAGACGGCGCGCCACTTCGAGCGCCCAATGTCCCGACGCCCAGCGGGCAGCGCAGCGCACGTCGGCGCGATCGCCGGAAAACTCGCCCGCGATGATCACGCCGGGAATGACCGTGCCGATCGGAATGAGCCGGTCGACTTCCTGCGAATACGGCATCGTCTCGGCTTCGGTCATGAACCATCGCGCGCCGTCGCCCTCGCCGACATTGGGATCGAGCGACAGCTGCCCCATTCTCGACAGGGTTGCCGCGAGGTCGCGCGGGAGCCGGCGCGGTCTTACGATCGCATCGTTTTCGGCTCCTTCGGCGGGCCTCTCAAAATTGTTGCTGTAGTTGGCCGTGCCCGGGTCCGGCGCGAAGCCGCCTCTGTAGGGTACGGCATTATTGACCTGCATCGGCGTCGGCTCGAGCGGCGGTCCGATATGATCATCGTCCATCCACCCGGTGGAACCGCCGCTGGTCGCCTTCCATTGCCACACATCGGCATAGACGCCTGCTGTTGTCGTGAAGTGCAGGCCCCGTCCGGTCATCGTGGCGGGCGCTCCGGGAACCGGCTGCGGGCTTGCATGGAACGTGCGGTCGCCGGCAAGGTCGACGTCCATCGTCGTCAGCAGCACGGCAAACTTGTCTTCGTTGAAGGCCTGCTCGTCGCCACGTTCATAACCGTCATGAAGCAGATGCCAGCCGTCGATCTGCTTGATCAGCGGCAATTGCTTCAGCGAGCGGGTCGGGTCTTCCCAGGTGAACAGGAAATACGCCCAGGTACCGTCGTGCACGGCGCGAATGGTCACGTGCGATTCTCCCTTGCCATCAAGGTTTCCGCCCTGATTGGTCATCAGCGAGAACGGCTGGATGCTGCGCCACACCGGATCGGAAGTATCGCCGTCGAGAATGGGCGCATCGGCGGCGGCGATACGGTGAACCTGGATACTGTCGACGGCGAGCCAATCGGCCGCTACAACCGCCGACGCGCCGGTGATCGCGATCGCGGCCGCGACGACAAACGGATTGGCCTGCAGCGTCACGTTTTTCCGTCGTGGCGCCTCGCGCCTGGTCTTGTGGATGTCCTGCCGTGGCCGCCGGTCCTCGTGGAACGGCTGCTCCGGCTGCAGCGGCGCCCTGGGCGCATCCGCCGATTCCGGCGCAGGCGAAATCTTCTCGGCCAGCAGCGTCAGCAGTTCCACTGCATCGAGCCGCGGCGGCGGCGGCGGAAGCCGCTCGGGGCGGAAAATTCTCAGGAGTTGCGACGCCCCGCCGATCCGGAAGTGAATCAGAATGTGAAGCAGCGCAAAGGCCGGCACCACCCAGGCCGCATACCAATGCAGCATCAGCGTGTTGTAGCCGGCGACTATGCCGAAATAGAGCAAGCCGCCGCTGACGATCAGCGTCACCATCGAGCCGAAGAATATCCAGGTCAGAATGGCGCTGATGCTGCCGAGCCGGACCTGCTTCGGACCGAAGAGGCCTCGCAAGCGAACCTTGTCGAGCTGCACGCGCCGGCTAAGCCCCGACCGGGCCAGATAGATCGCATGTGCGATCGACACGGCAACGAGCACCATCGCGGCCTCGATATGCCAGGTCCAGACGTGGACGCGCGGCAGGATGAAATCCAGCGCATTGATCCAGTCCCTGTCCGGCGCTTCGGTGGCGATGCGCAAGCCCGTGAAGAAGGCGACGCCGGTCGCGGCCACAAGCAGCCAGTGCAGGATAATGGTGCCGTAGTCGGTCCTGCGCGGCTTCACTTGCGCCTCCCCTTCTCCGAAAGGCGCGCATCTTTGTGTGATGGCAGGTGCGCCCGGCGTGATGCCGGCTCCCACCGCGCGACGGCCTGCATGGAACTGTTACTCTTACCCAAACTACCTGTCCCCCAGATATCGGCCCGCCGAGAACGGCGAACGCGCGTCTCCTTTTGATGAACACGCCCATGTCCGCGCCAATGCCCAACCAGCACCGCCCAGCGCTCCGCCGACTTGCTTGCGTGATTGATCTATGGACTGATCGAGGGGACGCACCCGCGGTCTAAGTCGTTAGCGAGGTTATTCATTTTTCTTTCCCCTGCTTCTGCCAGAGAGTGATCCGCGCTGTCGACTAACTGTAGTGAAGATTCATTTAGCTTCATGGCGTCAATCCGCCGGTACACCGCTCAATCCGTACCGAAGCAAGGTCATAGCTGGACGATTCTATGACAACGACTTTATTCCGGCGCGCCACAATAGAATTCGTCTCTGTCCCATTCCTGCCAGCATCGGCTGCCAGTTTCCGCCGCGCCAGCGAACTCAACTCAATGGAGAAATGCACGGGATGAGTATCCCACAGGAGCGTCCGCAAGTAGCCTCGGCGTTTGCCTCGCTCAATCCTTTCACGGCAAACGTGGCGGATGATCCCGTCTCGCGCGGCCTGCATAATAGCGCGCGGAAAATGGTCGGCATCGCGCTGTTCAGCGGCGTCATCAACCTGCTGATGCTGTCCGGCTCGCTCTATATGTTGCAGGTCTACGACCGCGTCATCCCAAGCCGAAACATCGCGACCCTGTTCGGCCTCTCGCTGATGGTGCTGTTCGCCTATCTGATGCAGGGCTATTTCGACGCGCTGCGCGCAAGGATGCTGTGCCGGGTCGCTACGCTTTTCGATGTCGGGTTGCAGGACTCCATCCATACGGCGCTCGCAACGCTGCCGCTTCGCGGCGCGAGACCCATGGTGATGCAGCAGCCGCTGCGCGATCTCGATCAGATCCGCGCTTTCATGTCGAGCATGGGGCCGACGGCGTTCCTGGACATGCCCTGGATTCCGATCTTCCTGATCGCGCTGTTTCTATTCCATCCCGCGATCGGCCTGACCGCCGTGCTCGGCACCCTTGCGATCGTCGCGATGACCCTGATCACCGAGCGCATGTCGCGCGGCGCGGCGAAGGCCGCGATGGACTCGAGCGCGCAGCGGCAGGTGCTCGCCGACATCACCCAGCGCAATGCCGAGGTGATCCGCGCGCTCGGCATGGTCGATCGCTTCGGCGCGCTCTGGGCGCGAGTCAACGAGCGTTACTTGCGTGAGAATATCCGCGCCACCGACGTCTACGCCAATCTCGGCTCCGGCGCGAAGGTGCTCCGCTATGTGCTGCAGTCCGGCATGCTCGGCATCGGCGCGTATCTCGTTGTCGCCGACAAGGCCTCCGGCGGCATCATGATCGCCTCCTCGATCATGATGGGCCGGGCGCTGGCGCCGGTCGAAGTCGCGCTCGGCAGCTGGTAGCAGCTCGTCGCCGCACGCCAGGGCATCAGGCGCCTGCGCGATATCTGCAAGTCGACGGCAAGGCCGCCAGAGCCGCCAGTGATGCTGCCGCGACCGTGCCGCGAGCTTGCCGTGCAGGAGCTTTCCGTCGCCGCGCCCGGCACCGACAAGCCGATCGTGCAAAACATCTCCTTCGCGCTGAAGGCGGGCACGGGCCTTGCCTTGCTCGGCGCGAGCGCGTCGGGAAAGACCTCCCTCTCCAAGGCGCTGGTCGGCATCTGGCCGGCGCAGCATGGTGTCGTCCGGCTCGACGGCGCGGCGCTGGATCAATGGCGCAATGAGGACATCGGGCGCCATATCGGCTATTTGCCGCAGGATGTCGCGCTGTTCGACGGCACGGTCGCGGAAAACATCTGCCGTTTCGATCCCGATGCGACGTCGGATGCGATCCTCAAGGCGGCCCAGATCGCGGGCGTGCATGACATCATCCTGCGGCTGCCGGACGGATATTCGACGCGGATCGGCCAGAGCGGCATGTCGCTCTCGGCCGGCCAGCGCCAGCGCATTGGACTGGCGCGTGCGGTGTTCGGCGATCCGTTCCTCATCGTGCTCGACGAGCCCAACGCTAATCTCGACGCCGAAGGTGAAAATGCGCTCGGCCGCGCCATCCAGATCCTGCGACAGATGGGCAGCATCGTCATCGTCATTTCGCATCGGCCGAATGCGCTCGCGGCCTTGAACATGGCGCTGGTGCTCTATGACGGCAAGGCGATCGCATTCGGTCCGAGCCAGGACGTCTTTGCGCGCGTGCGAGGATCGGTCCCGCCGGGGGCGCCGCAGGCCGCAGTTCCAAACAACAAGCAGACCGCAGTGCCAAATAACAACAAAGCGGCGCGTCGTGCCGTGACCGCGGAGCGCGTCCAGCCATGAAATTCAGCAATCCGACCGATGACGACGCCCCGCGCTGGAACGACGATCCGCGCTCCCAGGATTTCGGGCCGCAGGGTGCGGCGCTGATTCTCGAGCTGCAGCGCTTGCGCCACGCCTTCGACGAAGTGAACCGGAGCCCGCGCAAACCGCGTGGCGCGCCGCGCCGCACCGCCAAGCCGGACCCGCGCCGGCATCCGGGCCCGCCAAAACGTCGGCGCAAGGGCCGCATGAGCAAGGTCGTTGATGCCTGTCTGCAGCAGATCGGGCTCAAGGCGCCACCCGAGATCGAGCGCCGGCCCAGCCCGTCGCACGATCTTCACGGTGCTCCGCCGCACGAGCCAAGCCCGACGCTCGCGCCGCGCGATCCCCTCACGATGGATCTGGCAAAACTCGCGCCCGAAATTGCCGGACCTATCGATGTCAGTTCGTCGATAAGCCTTGAGAGTCCTGATGCAGCGCTGCTGCTTCCGGCAGCGAAACCTGCGGTCAAGGCTGGAGGGTTGATCGAAACCTGCCGCACCGGCTTGATGGCGGGGGCTCGTTTTGTCATCCGTGGCGATGACGCGCCGCCGCCCGTCGACGGCAACCTCTCGCTCAAGACGAACTGGTCGTTCGACCGCGAACTCCGCACCGGACTTCGTATTCTCCTGATCGCCGGTGTGCTCGGCGGCGGCTGGGCGATCTTCGTGCCGCTCGCGGGCGCCGTCGTCGTACCAGGCAACCTCGTCGTTCAATCCAACGTCAAGACGATCCAGCATCCAACCGGCGGCGTCGTCGCCGAGATCAAGGTGCAGAATGGCAGCCGCGTCCTTGGCGGCGATCTCCTGGTGCGGCTTGATGCGACGCAGGCGCAGGCGAGCCAGCAGATGGTCAGCAAGCAGGTTGACGAAATGCGCGCGAAGATCGCGCGCCTGTCCGCCGAACGCGACGGCCTTTCGCAGCTCGAGATTCCGGCGGAACTTGCGGGCCGCGCTACCGACGAGACCGTGAAGGCGCTGCTCGCCTCCGAACAGTCGCTGTTCAAGGCCCGCTTTACAGCGCGGCAGAGCCAGAAGGACCTGCTGCAGAGCAAGGTCTCGCAACTCACCGAGGAGATTTCCGGACTCGATACCCAGGTTGATTCCAGGGCCAAGCAACTGGAACTGATCCAGGGCGAATTGACCGGCGTGCAGGATCTTTATGACAAGCGCCTGGTGCCGCTCACCCGCCTCACCGCGCTACAGCGCGAGGCCGCGCGGCTCGACGGTGAGCGCGGGCAACTGATCTCCTCGATCGCCGAAACCAAAGCCAAGATCGGCGAGGCCCAGCTTCAGATCGTGCGTCTCGATCAGGATTTTCGTACCGATGTCGTCAAGGACCTTGGCGACGCCCAGGGCAAGGAGGCCGAGCTCGTCGAGCGCGGCGTTGCGGCACGCGACCAGCTTGATCGCATCGAGATCCGCGCGCCGACTTCCGGCGTGATCCATCAATTGGCTGCCCACACCATCGGCGGCGTCGTCAAGGCCGGCGACGCGATCATGGAAATCGTTCCCGACACGGAAGATTTGCAGATCGAGGCGCGGGTACAGCCGCAGGACATCGATCACGTTCGCGCGGGGCAGAAGGCATTCGTGCGCTTCTCGGCCTTCAACCAGCGTACCACGCCCCAGCTCACCGGCGACGTCTCCTATGTGTCGGCCGATACCAGCCACGATCAGCAGACCAACGCGCCCTATTTCACTGTCCGCGTCACCCTGCCCGACGACGAGCGCCGCCGCCTCGCCGGCCAGCAGCTGGTGCCGGGCATGCCGGCCGAAGTCTTCATGCAGACCGGCAGCCGCACCATGATGAGCTATCTGTTCAAGCCCATTGTCGACCAGATGCGCCGCGCGTTTGTCGAGCAGTGAACGCCTCCGCCCTACCCGAGAGTTGCCGCATTCGCCAAGGCCCGAGTCAAAGTGCAGTCACAGTTGCGACACCCTTATGAGCGAAGATTCGGCGTACGCGCGCGGTACATTCTCTCAGTTGGAGGAAAGTCAATGGCTGTAACAACCGTACGCGACGATGCGCGCATCCACGGCGGCCACAGTGCCTGCGGACAAGGCGCCGGCGGCCAGGGCGCGCAAGGCGCTGGCGGCGGCAACGGCGGCCAACAAGTCGCGGATGGTGGCGATGGCCGTGGGAATTCCGGCGAACATGGCAATCACGGCGGCCAGCCGGTTCCAAGCTTCTGGAACGAGAACAAGCATAGCCAGAACGGTGGCCACCATCAATTCAAGTTGATGTGGTATCACGCCTGACGGCGGATCAGCGCGCCAAGAGTTCGCATCATCGTCGCGTAAACCGCGACGGTGGTGCGGCTCGCGCTATTTGCAAGCGATAGCTTCGATCACTTCTTCGCCCGCTCCCGCAATATGCGGCGGCGCTCCTTGGCCTCGTCCGACCAGACCTCGTCCAGTTTGTAGAACTCGGGAACCACCCTTGCGCCGGGCGGGAAGGTGAACCACGGCTGCTTGGTCGAAGTGAAGACATGGATGTCCGGCGGACACTGGGTAGGATCATCCATGGTGCCGACGCGGACGAAGCGGATCGCGGGCCCAGCCCCCGGATAATTGCTCCAGACGGCGATCTTGCAGTTCGGACAGCGCGCGATGCGCTGGCCCTTGCCGCTTGCCGAAGGCGTGTCGACGATCTCCGGTTCGGCCTTGAGGTGCTCGACCCGATCCGCCTCATACATCGCGTTGAGCGCGTGCGCCGTGCCCGTCTCGCGCTGGCACCAGGTGCAGTGGCAGGCGTGTACGATCAGCGGCCTGCCGTTCAGGCGATAGCGAATCTTTCCGCACGTGCAGCCGCCTTCCATGTCCCCTGCTCTAATGTTTGCCTGCCCCCATATAGCCGAACAGGAAGCCGGCGACCTTGCGCTTCTGGATCTCCTCGCTGCCTTCGGTGATGCGGTAGCGGCGGTGGTGGCGATAGATGTGCTCGAACGGCTTGTGGCGTGAATAGCCCATGCCGCCATGCACCTGCATAGCGCGGTCGGCGGCCTCGCAGCAAAGCCGGTTGGCCCAGAAGTTACACATCGACACCTTGTCGGAGAGGGTGTGCTCGACCTGCGGCTGCGTGAGCTGGTCCATCTCCCACGCCGTCTTGCGGATCAACAGCCGCAGCATCTCGGCCTGCGTGGCCAGTTCCACCAGCGGCCACTGGATCGCCTGGTTTTCCGCGAGCGCCTTGCCGAACGGTTTTCGCGCCCGCGCGTATTTCACACTCTCATTGATGCAATAGACGGCAGCTCCCAGCGAGCTCGCGGCCTGGCGGATGCGGTTCTCGTGCACAAAACATTGCGCCAGCGACAGCCCCTTTCCGACCTCGCCGAACAGCGCGTCTTCCGGCACGAACACGTCGGTGAAGCTGACGCGCGGGTGATCGGTCGGCATGTTGAAGGTCCACATATATTGCTCGACCTTCACGCCTGCACTCTTGGCCGGCACCAGGAAGCAGGTGATGCCGCGGGCATCACCGTCATTGCCCGCGGTGCGCGCGAACAGCGCGCAGTGCGTGGCGACATGCATGCCTGTCGTCCACATCTTCTCGCCGTTGATCAGCCAGCCCTTGACGTTGTCGCGGGTGGCCGGCATCGCCTTTGTTTCCATGTGGGTCGCGTCCGAGCCATGCTCTGGCTCCGTCAAACCAAACGTGATGCGATATTTGCCTGTGATCGATCCATCGATCATCGCCTTCTGCTCGTCACTGCCGTAGCGGTCGAGCATGGTGACGATAGGCAGATTGCCGACGATCGAATGCTCGTTCTGCAGATCGTTGTGCAGGCCGAGGCCCTTCGATGCAAAATGCTCGCGGATCACGGCCATCCAGAGATTGGAGCCGTCCTTGCCGCCATAGCGTTTCGGGATTGCAAAGCGCAAATGGCCCGCCGCGTCGGCTCGATCTTTCGCTTTCCGCAGCAGCGCCTCCCACTCATGCCGCGGCAGGCCGCCATTGTCGAAATCGGTGCGCGCCCATTCGCGGCGGTGGTCGAAGAAACGGATGTTGTCGTCGGCCTCTTCCAGCGGCTTGATCTCGCGCGCGATGAAGCGGTCGAGTTCGTCGAGATAGGCGACGAGGTCGGACGGAAGGTTGAAATCCAAGGCAATACTCCCTGTGCTTTTGTCTGTTGTTGCGGCAGTCGATTGGGCGAGGACAGCTTGTGGCGCGGCTCCCGTTTGCGTAATTGGGTATATCGAACATCGCGCGCGAGGTTAGGATCGGGTGTTTTCGCGCCACAGAAAAATTCACGGGAGGAACGATGGAGCTGAAATTTTCCAAGGTTACGCGCAAGGGGCCGATCACGATCGTGACGCTGCAGCGGCCTGAGGTATACAACGCGCTGCATATCGATGCGCATTTCGAGCTCAACAAGGTCTTTGACGATTTCT
>DATMNV010000127.1:0-2890 GCA_035568535.1 Bradyrhizobium sp. | reverse complement strand
CGGCGGCGAGCCGACCGCGCGCAAGGATATCGTCGAGCTGGTCAAGCACGCCAATGATGCCGGACTCTACACCAACCTCATCACGTCAGCGGTGCTGCTCACACGCGAAAAACTTGCCGATCTCGCTGATGCCGGCCTGTGTCATGTGCAGATCAGCTTCCAGGGCAACGAGCCCATCGTCGCGGATCGTGTCGCGGGCTTGAAGGATTCGCATCGCAAGAAGATCGAGGTCGCGAAATGGACGCGCGAGCTCGACCTGCCGCTCACCGTGAACGCGGTGATGCATCGGCAGAACCTGCATCAGCTCGCCGACATCATCCAGATGGCGGTCGATCTCGACGCCGATCGGCTTGAAGTTGCCAATGTGCAATATTACGGCTGGGCGCTGAAGAACCGCGCCGCGCTGATGCCGACCTTGCAGCAGATCGAGGAGACGAGCGCACTCGTCGAGGAAGCGCGCGAGCGGCTCAAGGGCGCGCTCACCATCGACTACGTCGTGCCGGATTATTACGCGCTGCGGCCGAAGAAATGCATGGGCGGCTGGGGCCGGCAGTTCTTCAACATCTCGCCCGCCGGCAAGGTGCTGCCCTGCCATGCGGCCGAGAGCATCACCGGGCTCGAATTCGAGTCGGTGCGCTCCAATCATTCGATCGCCTGGATCTGGCAGAACTCGGACGCCTTCAACCGCTATCGTGGCACCGGCTGGATGAAGGAGCCGTGCAAGTCTTGCGAATTCCGCGAGATCGATCTCGGTGGCTGCCGCTGCCAGGCCTTTGCGCTGACGGGCGATGCCGGCAATACCGATCCGGCCTGCACGTTCTCGCCGTTGCATGAAACGATCTTCAAGCAGGCCGAACGCGAAGCCGCGTCCGAAGAGAACCGCTTCCTCTATCGCAATTTCGCCGGTGGGACGCCGGAGGCGGGCGACGACCATGGCGCCTGACGCAGGTCACGGGCGCACCGATCCCTTTGCGCCGCTGACTTCAGAACAGTTTCCGGTCAGCGACGGTCACGAGCTCTATGTCGAGAGCGTCGGCCGCGAAGGCGGCATTCCCGCCGTCTATCTGCATGGCGGGCCGGGCTCGGGCTGCCAGCCCGATCATCGCCGGCTATTCGATCCCGAGCGCTTTCACGCCGTGCTGTTCGACCAGCGCGGCTGCGGCCGCAGCCGACCCAAGGGCGGCCGCGAGCACAACACGACCGCGCATCTGATCGCGGACCTGGAAGCGATCCGAACCAAATTCGGCTTCGAACGCTGGATGGTGGTCGGAGGCTCCTGGGGCGCGACCTTGGCGCTGGCTTACGCAGAGGCGCATCCGGATCGCGTCTCCGGCATCGTGCTGCGCGCGACCTTCCTCGGCACGTATGAGGAGATCGAAGCCGGCTTTTGCCAGCGCCTGCCCTGCTTCTATCCCGGCCTTTACCAGGATTTCCTCAGCCTGTTGCCGGAAGCCGAGCGCGACCGGCCGCTCGATGCTTATTGGCGACGTATTCTTTCCGACGATGCAGCCGTGTACAGCCCCGCCGCGCGCGCCTGGCATGACGTCGAGCGTATTTTGTCGGAGCATGCGCCGACGCGCACGCGGCTTGATCTTGCCGCGGTGAAGTCTGGCGGCGCCCTGCCGGCGACACCGTTCATGGAAGCGCATTACTTTGTGAATGACTGCTTCATGCGGCCGAACCAGCTGCTTGAAGAAACCGACAAGCTCAAAGGCATTCCCGGCGTCATCGTGCAAGGCCGCTACGACATGCTCTGCCCACCCTCGACCTCACAGGCGCTCGCTGCGCGCTGGGCCGATAGCGAAGTCCACGTCGTCGAAAGCGCCGGGCATACGCTCTACGATCCCGGCGTGAGGAACGCCGTGATGAGGGCGATCGCGGACGTCGCGTCGAAGATCACAAGATAGTACTCAGCCGGTCGCGAATGACACATTTGCGACATCGACGGCCTGACTTTGCTTGAACGCACAACAGCGCCTGCTGCGTGTGCTAAGGTCGTTGTCGAGCCGCATGGACGTGGGCTCACTCGGGAGAACATCATGAAACCTGCGACCAGAACCATGCTTGTGCTCATGGGGATGTTTGTCATTGCCTGTGCAACCCATGTTTTGGCGGAAACGCCGTCGCCGCCGGGCGCCAAGGTCTATTTCATCAACCTGAAAGACGGCGACGAGCTCGATAGTCCGTTCCTGGTGCAGTTCGGCCTTTCGGGCATGGGCGTCGCACCTGCCGGTGTAGAGAAGCCGAACACCGGCCATCACCATCTGATAATCGACGCCACGCTCACGCCGGACGAGCTAACGCAGCCAATTCCGGCCGATGATCACCACCGGCATTTCGGAGGAGGACAGACCGAAGCCATGGTCAGCCTGCCGAGTGGTAAGCACACGTTGCAACTCATCCTCGGCGACTGGACGCACATTCCGCATGCGCCACCCGTGATGTCGGACGTGATTACCGTTACTGTGCGCTAGCAGGAAGGAGCAAAGTAAGTGCCGATCGCCGGGAAGGGCATGCTGTTGACGTCGATGGACATCGAGCCAGCGCATGAGGAGGAGTTCAATCGCTGGTATGACCGCGAGCATCTGGAAGAGCGCGTCGCCATCGAAGGCTTCCTCGAGGCGCGGCGCTATGTTGCCCATACCGGCAGCCCGAAGAACCTGTTCCTGTATTCGACGAAAACGATCGACGTGCTCGACAGCCCCGCTTATCGCGCCCGGCTATCGAGCCCGACCGAATGGTCAAAGACGAACATGGCCCGCTTCAAGAACATGATCCGCGTGGTCGCGCGGATCACGGATAGCCGCGGCGTCGGCCGTGGCGCGAAGCTCGGCATCGTTCGCCGCGGCCTCATGCCGGCAAGGAGGACGCGCTGCGCGCCGAGTTGAAG
>DATMNV010000126.1:0-9968 GCA_035568535.1 Bradyrhizobium sp. | reverse complement strand
TTTTCCTTGGGACACGGCTCCGCGCTATATGATCCGAGATCGGGATCGAATCTACGGCACCGTCGTCACGCGCCGATTGCGTGCCATGGGCATTCGGGACAAACCGATTGCACCTGTCTCACCCTGGCAGAACGGCTTGGCTGAACGGCTGATCGGATCGATCCGGCGGGAGTGTCTGGACCACATCATTGTCCTGGGCGAGGTGCATCTGCGCCGCATTCTGAAATCTTACGCTCGCTACTATAATGAGACGCGCACGCACTTGGCCTTGGATAAGGACGCGCCCCTATCGCGCAGCGTGAAGAGGGCAGGGCGCATTCTTTGCCGCCCAATCCTCGGTGGATTGCACCACGAATATGTTCGGATTTGATTTTCGACAGGCACAGCGGTCAAAATCCTTACCGGCCGCGGTTCACCTCGTTGCCCCTCCATCTAAGGAATATGAAGACCACCCCCAGGACCGCGAGCCAACCCGCACCAGCGGCCTTCCTAGAGTCATGGAGGGGCCATCTGGAAAACGTCACGTTTGAGTGCGTTGCGTCAGCGGGCGGCGAGCCTGCTCGAGCAGAACGATGAATGGGCTGTCCAGCGCGCCCGCTACATGACGCTAGAAACCATCGCGCCGTTGAGCGATGATCCAACCGTCAGCCTTCCGGCTATCGCCAGCTGACCGGCCCGGCCTTGCCGGCGAACGCGGTGCCCCGCCGCCAGTTACACCACGCCCGGGGACACGATCAGGGGTAAGCGGACCACCCAGCAACATCGGGGGATCGATCCACGATGCGTAGTGGGAGATGGCAGAGCATCGCAGACTTGCCAATTGGAGCGCATCGTGGGCTGCAGCATCATAGGGGAATCGCGAGGGTGTAGTGCCCATCTTCATCGGCCGTGGCGCGCCACTTTGACGCCGTTTCTCGATCACGTCGCATCGACGCGAACGACCCAGGCGCACCCATGTCAGGCAGCCAATCTCTGGCCCCACTTATAGCGGAACTGCGCCGACGCATCGCGGGCGATAGGCTTGCCGTGGCCGAACCCGGCAGCATCGAATGAAAGACTGGCAAGTTTGCGCTGGCTCGCACGACTCTGCTCTAAACTCTCGAAGCCGACGGGATCGCCGAGGAGCGCCGTGACCACGCCAACGGGGCACAAATTTTCGTGTCGGATTGATCAGAAGATCCGGGATACAAATTGAGATACAAGCTGGGATACATTGTAGTCCGAGAAATCGAAAAAGATTAGGAATTTCAATATTGTTTGATGTAGTTGTAGGCGCTCCGAGGTACCCCAAATATCTGCTGGATATTTTAGGACCGCTGCGATGTTAACCTCGACTCGTTGCCCTGTGTTTTCGGTACACACAGGTGGTCGGAGGTGAACCGGATGTTCATGTGATCTCCTCGAGCCACTTCCAGCCCGCGTACTTGTCGCCGGTCTGCCGGAGGTGGGTGTAGCGTTTCAGCGATTGCCATGAGCGGTGGCCGGAGACTGCAGACACCTTGGGGATGTTCCAGCCCATCTCGAAGAGGCGGGAGATGCCGTCGTGCCGAAGGTCGTGGAAATGAAGGTCCTCGATATTCAGAAACTGGCAGGCGCGCGTGAAGGATGCCGAGACAGCATCGGTCGTCACCGGAAAGATCTCCGGCGCCACCTTCGGCATCGAGGCGATCACCTTCTCGGCCTCTGGCACGAGGTCGCACCATGTGTCGTTGCCAACCTTGTCGCCCGGGTGCTTCATGTCTCTTACCAAGACCCGGCCGGGTTCAAGGTCGCTCCACAGGATGCGGGTGATCTCCTCTTGCCGGCGGGTAGAGAAGATGGCGAAGGCGACGATCTTCTGCATCGGCACGGTTCCGATCCGCCTGGCCTCGACGACACCGAAACGCGTGAGGATCTTGTCGAGCTCGTCCATGGTCGGCCGGCGATCCCGCATCTTCGATTTGCTCGTAATCCCAAGCCGGCGGCAGACCGCGTGGGCGCCCTTGATCGCATTAAGATCAAGCTCCATGCCCCAGGCCGGCTTTGCGACCGCGAACACAGCCTGAAGGTGCGACATGTAGTTGGCGACCGTCTGCGGCTGCCGGCTCCTCAAAAGATCCTCGGCCAGTTCGATCAGCATCTCACTGTTGATGATGCGGCATTGCTTCTCGGCGATGTCCATACCCTTGATCGCCTCGAGGACGTGCGCCTTGGTCTTGCCGATCTTCTTGCGGCTGGTGGCGACGTATTTGTCGATCGCGTCTCCGAGCGTCTCCTTGCCGATCTTGGCGGCCTCCAGACCGCCGGGCTTGTCGAGCTCCCGCTCGCGCCGCTCGATCCAGCCCTTGGCCATGGCGCGGTCGTTGAAGGTGCGGGATTCCCGGTGGACAATCTGCCCGGAGCGCACCAATAGGATCTGGGCGGAATAGGCTATGGTGCCGTCCTTGCGACGGCGTGCGTTGATCGTTCCCACTACGACTTGCCCCCTCGATTTACGACTCTGTCGTAAATAAGCACCAAAATGGTGCGAAAAGGCAAGTAAAGAGACGAAATCAGGCGATGCCTAATTCGATACAAGACATTGATAAGATTGAAATATGAGTGATTCCAGTAAATTTAAATTCTGCGTAGCGCCCATGATGGACTGGACCGACCGGCATTGCCGGGTGTTCCACCGTCTGCTCTCGCGGCGGGCGCGGCTTTACACGGAGATGCTGACGACCGGCGCCATCATTCGTGGCGACCGCGCGCGGCTGCTCGGCTTTGATGCGAGCGAGCATCCGCTCGCGCTGCAGCTCGGCGGTTCCGATGCGGCCGATCTCGCGACCTCGGCGAAGATCGGCGAGGATTTTGGCTATGACGAGATCAACCTCAATGTCGGCTGCCCGTCGGACCGCGTGAAGGACGGCCGCTTCGGCGCCTGCCTGATGGCGGAGCCGGAACTGGTCGCAGCCAGCGTCGACGCCATGAAGCGCGCGGTGAAAATTCCGGTCACGGTGAAATGCCGGATCGGCATCGACGACCAGGATCCGGAAATCTCGCTCGATCGGCTGGCGCGCGGCGTCATCGCCGCGGGCGCCGATGTGCTGATCGTGCATGCGCGCAAGGCCTGGCTGGACGGCCTGTCGCCGAAGGAAAACCGCGACATCCCGCCGCTCGATTACGACAGGGTCTATCGGCTGAAGGCTGCGCTGCCTCACGTGCCCGTCGTCATCAATGGCGGCATCGCGAGCCTCGAGGAAGCAGGAGCGCATCTCGCGCATGTCGACGGCGTGATGCTGGGACGCGCGGCCTATCAGGAGCCGTGGCGGCTGCTCAATGTCGATCCTCTGCTGTTCGGCGAGACCGCGCCGCATGCGTCCATGAAGGACGCCTTCGAGGCGATGATGCCCTATATCGAGCGCGAGCTTTCGCGCGGCACGCGGCTGCACGCGATCACCCGGCACTTCGTCGGCGCCTTCCATGCCGTGCCGGGCGCACGCGCCTTCCGCCGGCATCTCGCCGAGCAGGGCGTCAGGACTGGTGCTGGTGTGAATGTGCTGCGTGACGCGATCTCGCTAGTTCAAGAGCGTGCTGCGGCCGCGATCGCTGCGTGAGGTCACGGGCTCGGGGAAGCCGCGCAGCACCAGCTGGTCGGCGCGCACCTCCCAGCTTTCCAGCCGGTCGAGAAAGCTCATGCCGAGCAGGTTGGTCTTCATCTGCCCGTGCGGCACCACCAGCGCGGGCACCGAGCGTTCGACCAGTCTGCCGATCGCGAGCCGATCGAGCGTCAGCCGCGCGGCCTTGGTATGGCCACCCGCGGTCTCGACATCGACGTCATATTCGAGCAGCTCCAGCGGCAGGCCGATCGCCTTCGCGGTCTCGTAGGTCAGCACGACCGCGGTCGCGCCGGTATCGATCACCATGGGCGCCGTGACGCCATTGATCCGCGCATGGATCGCGAACTCGCCGGCCTGGCCGCGCGGGATATGTACGGCGGAAGCGGGCGAGGAGGCGCGCTTGCGCAGGAAATCCGAGACGCTGTCGCTGGCGCGCGCGAGCTGTTCGGGATCGCGATAGGCCACCACGGCGCTGGCGGTCGCCGCCATCAGAAACAGCAGCAGCAGGAGGCGCGTCATCGCGTGCCTCCGGCATAGACGTAGCGGTCGGTCAGTCGCGCTTGGGATCGCTGGCCATGCGCGGCAGCCCGGCCTGCTCCATGCGGTCCGGCAACAGCGCCATCACCGTGCGCCGCTCGGCGCTCGCCATCTTGTGCCAGCGCGCGATCTCGGGAAGCGTGCGGCCGCAACCGAAGCAGAGGCTGGTCCTGGGGTCGATCATACAGACTGCGATGCACGGCGTTTCCTGGCTCATTCCGCAAGTTTGACTGATAGGTTGGCACTGATGCAAGCGCCAGATTTTCAAATGAGTTTTCAAAGCCCTGTGCCGGCACTCATGATCGGCTTGTTGCGCGCACGATGCTTCTCGTCGGTCACGGGCATGGACATGGTTTCCGGTTGCAAGGGCGGTGCTTCTTCGGCCATCGGCGCGAGCGCCGACATCACGCGCTCCGGCGGGAAGGTGACGATCACCTCGGTGCCGATGCGCAGCTTCGATTTCAGCGTGAAGGTGCCGCCATGCATGTCGATCAGGCTTTTCGCGATCGGCAGGCCCAGGCCCGCGCCCTGTTCCGCGGACTTGATCGAGTTGGAGCCCTGGCCGAAGGAAGCCAGCACGATCGGGATTTCGTCTTCGGCAATGCCGGAGCCGGTATCTTTCACGCTGAGATACTGCCCGCCGGAGGCGGTCCAGCCGACCTTGAGCCAGATCTCGCCGCCCTGCGGGGTGAACTTGATCGAATTCGACAACAGGTTCAGCACGACCTGGCGCGTGGCGCGCTCGTCGCCCCAGATCCGAGGCATGCCCTGCTCGAACACCTCATGGATGGTGATGCCGCGGGTCGACGCGCGCAGCTTCAGGAGATGATGGCAGTCGCCCACGACATTGACCAGCGAGACCGCTTCCTCGTTCAGCTCATAGCGGCCGGCCTCGATCCGCGACAGATCGAGAATCTCGTTGATGAGGTTGAGCAGGTGGACGCCGGAATTGTGGATGTCGGCGGAATATTCCTTGTAGACCGGCACCGCGTGCCCGCCAAAAATCTCGCTCTTCATCACCTCGGAGAAACCGAGGATCGCGTTCAGCGGCGTGCGCAGCTCGTGGCTCATCTGCGCGAGGAAGCGGGATTTCGCGACATTGGCGGATTCCGCGCGGTGGCGCGCCTCGTCCGAGATCGATTTCGCCTGCTCGAGCTCGCCGATCAGCGCGTCCTTCTCGGCGCGGGCTTCCAGCGTCGCCAGCGTGGTCGAGTGCAGGCGGTGGGCGAGCAGGGCGAAATAGCCTTCGGCCGCGATCGCAAACGCCGCCAGCACGTAATTGTCGAATTTGCCGCTGATAACGAAATTGAGCGCGATCGCGACCGTGATCGGCACGGTGGCGGCCAGCGCCGCAATCGGCAGGTTCGCGGCCAGCATGCTCGACACCGCGACGACGAGCAGCATCAAAAACATCATCAGCATGTCGGAGACATCACCCAGCCCCGGCTGGATCAGGATCGCCATCCAGCCGAGCCCGTAGAGCAGGTCGAGCAGCACGAAGCGCGAGCGCCACTTCCTGGTGGTGGCGAGCGAGGGCGGCTCGGCGAGGAAGCGGACGCTGGCGCGCATGATCGCGATGTGGATGCAGAGCACGCCGCAGGTCCAGGCCGCGGCCGAGAGCGGTTGCACCCAGACGCCGAGCAAAAAGCCGGTCGCAACCACGAGCAGCATCACGACATAGGATGCCGAGATCCGGGTTTGCGCGTATTGCCGAAGCAGTTCCCGGTCGAATGCGGGGCGGGTTCCGCTGGTCGACGTTAACCGATCGCGCGCCTCGCGAACCCGCTGCGCGGCGGCGCGGCGATTGCTCGCGGGCGCGACTTGAGGCGGATCGGCCGGAAGCTGCACGACTTCGGGCTTATCGGCGGCGTTACTCATCAAACAACACAACCCCGCCCGCGGCGCACGGGCACTTTTACATCTTCTAATGTGTGGCCCCAAATCCTTAAGAGCTGCCTTAAAGAACGAAAAATTTCCCTTAACGGGAGGTTAAATTAACCTTTGGCGGGCGCCGTTAGGCGGTGGGGCCTCATGGTTCGAGACGCCGCGGAGCCTGTCATCGGGCCGCGCTTCGCGCGGACCCGTTGGCGGCTCCTCACCATGAGGGTCTAGCTTTCGCGCCACTTGTTACGACCTCATCCTGAGGAGCCGCGCCCGCGCGGCGTCTCGAAGGATGGGCCGCGCGAAGATTGCGGCCACACCCTCGCGTTCCCGCGGCACGAAATGCCCGAGTTAGCGCATCACTCGTCTCCCTCGAAGGAAGAGGGCGCAGGGAATGCCGGATGCAGGCCGCACCCATGGCCCGCCTGCAACAAAAAAGCAGGCGGCAGTCACCACAGGCAAGGCCGAAACAACCGGCATTCCCTGCGCGATGGTGTTAACGGCTGCTCCGCGCTCTCCTCGGGGCTCCGGGCTTGTTGGCCCCCGTCGCCTCGCGACAATCGTCTCGAGAGGCTTGTCCCCAGCGTCGGGGGGACAGGACCACACGGCTTGGCCGTCCGAAAAGATGCCTTCGTCGGCGCGCAAGCGCGCTTTAAGCATCTTCTCGTCCACCGCATCCCGCTTCCACGTCCGTGACGATCGCGATACGCCCCTCCTGGTGGAGGCGGGATGAGGGGGAGATAATCATATTTTCTGAAAAACGGAAGAAGAATATTTTTGTTGAATAGGCTTGACACGTTTCTGATTGGGCGAAGCGATTTGCCCGTCGGGTGCCGTCATTTCGGGGGGAAGCACTACGGAGCCTCTCAAGCCCGTCAACTGAAGAAACCATGTCGCAGCAACTCGGCGCCCGCGGCAATGACTGCGATCAACACCAGCTTCTTGAATGTCTCGGGTGCAATTTTATCGCGCATATGTTGTCCGAGGTACATGCCGAGCACGACCGGCAACATCGCAGCCGTCGAGACCAGAACGTCAAGCCAATTGAACTGGCGGCTGGCCGTCAGAAGAATTGCCAGCAAGCCGGAGGAAACGACGAGATACAGCGATGCTTCTTTTGTGAACGCCTTTCCGCTCAGTCCCTTCGCAAGCAGAAATATGAAAACAAGCGGTCCCGACATCGCTGCGATGCCTCCCAGAATCCCGCCGAAAAATCCGAATGTGATGCCGGTTGGTAAAACCAGGCGAGACTGAAGCCGCAGCTTCGGCGCGAGCAGCGTGACGCCGCCGACACCCATGAGCACCAGGCCTGCGATCATCCTTGCAACGTTCGCATCGAGCGCCAACAGGAGCCGAACGCCAAGGAAGAGGCCGGGAATCATGCCGAGAAACACCGGCATCAATTGCATGAGGCATCGTCCGGTCTTTCCGCCCTCCAGCGCCTGCGGCACGTTGCTGAAGATCAAAGGCATGCTCAGCAGCATGGCCGCTGATTTGATGTCGATGAACAGCGACAGCAGCGGCAGCGCGACGACTGGCATGCCGACCCCGATTGTCCCCTTCAGGAGGCCGGCGACGATGAGGCTGCAAACCACGGCAACGATGATACTTGCCTGCTCGATATGAAGGGCGCGGATCAGCATGAGGTTCAACTCCTGGAGGACGATATTCCCTGCTCAGGCTGTCGCGCCGGGCCCCGGATACTTGCCGCGAGGTTCGCAATTGTCTCGCGCCAACAGTTCGGCCTATGCCGAACTGTCATCGATTGATATGCTTTCGGTATCAGCGATAGGGTCAGGGATGGTCGCGGCAGCAAATCTGGTGGAAGTGGCCGCTCTCGTGGGTGACACCGCGCGAGCGACGATGCTTAACGCGCTGATGGGCGGCCAGTCGCTGACGGCCACTGAGCTTGCCTACTGCGCCAATGTCTCTCGCTCGACGGCGAGCGGCCACCTGAGCAAGCTGGTTGCCGCGCGGCTTTTGACTGTCATTCACAAGCGCCGCTTCAGCTATTATCGGATCGCGTCCCCGCTGATCGCCACAATGCTGGAGAGCATCAAGGTCGTCGCCGCCATAGAGGTGCCACCCCGCCGTCAGCCGCGGTCGGCAAACGACGATGCAGTCCGTTTTGCCCGGAGTTGCTTCGATCACCTGGCTGGCCAGCTAGGGGTCGCTGTTACCGATGCACTTGTGGCCATGGGGCACATCGTACTCACCGATGAAGGCGGTGAGGTCACGTCGTCAGGGGGGCGTTTCCTGTCCGCGTTCGGCGTTGATCTGAGGCCGCGGACCCGGCGGATTTTCTGCCAGCCTTGTCTCGACTGGAGCGAGCGCCGTTATCACCTCAAGGGACTCGTCGGAGCCCGGATTCTGGATCGTCTGTTGGAGCTCGATTGGCTCAAACGTGTGTCGGGCAGCCGTGCACTCCAACTAACGCCGTCTGGAACGGCGGGCTTGTCCGAAATCTTCCAGATCGAGATCAACAACAAGGGCGTGCCAACCGGTCGATCGTGCGACCCACGACGGCTGACAGCTTAGGCTGAGCGAAGCGTCATCTCGCGCAAATGCTGCAGCGATGTCCGATAGACCCGGCTTTAACGTCCTGGTTGCAGCGCAAGATTGCCATTTGGTCCGGGCGGGAGGATGCTGTCGCTCGCAGGCACCATGGAGAGCAGCATGAGCAAAGCCGGCCTCGACAATCGCCACCGCAACCACGACGGCGAAATCAGCCAAAAGCACGGCAACACCCTCATCGGCACGTTGCGCAAGATTTACGGACAAGGTTTTGCCGCCGGTTATCCCGCGACCGAGAAGCTGAGCGAGGTTCTTTTTCAACTGAACGAGACGTCGCTGAGCCAGCTCCGCCGTGATCATGAAACCGGCCACCTTGTGCACAAGATCGCCAAGGCTTCAAAATGAGACCCAAACGGCGCTCATGGGGTCACGGTAGGCCGCTTTGCAGCTTCCGCCGATGTCCGTTTTGCTGCGGATATCGGACTCAAGTCGCGGAATTACGGTGACAGTGCTGTCACTGTAACTGCGGATTTTACCGCGTTGTGCTAAATGCCTGAGCTCAATGCGGCGTGGCCGCCGCTGGTTGCCTCCGCACCGTCGTTGCAGACGTATCGCATGACGCCGCACGGTACTTTGATGGCTCGTTTGGTCGATGAAGACCTCGACAGACGCCGCGGCCGCACGAATGCGGCGGCCCGTCAGGAAACTCCTAGAAGCCCATGGCTCAGGGCCGGAGGGGACAGCCATAGAAGGTTACGACTTCCCTGCGTCCGCAGCGCGAATTTTCGACGCCTGAATTGGCGGCGTAATGTCGGCTTCGCTGCTGGAGGAGTTGGGAATAGGTGTAACTCTGCGATAGTCGCGTTGCGCGCATACCATTGCCGCGTTCGAGGGACGCTTCGGAATATGCCTAGAACGATGATCGGGCTCGCTGTCACGTTAGTTTTCTCGCTGGTTGCCTTCACAATGCCAACATCGGTTTGGGCAGCCGGTCCGACGTTGACGGTGTCAGCCGATGGCGGCGTCCATATCTTCGATCGGGACGCGCTGCTTGCCCGCACGGATGTCGTCGAGATCACTACGTCGCGCGATGTCGCATACCATACGTCTCGGACGTATCGAGCCGTGGCGCTCGCGAAGTTACTTGAAGGAGTTGCCATTCCGCCCGATGCCGTGGTGGAAGCGACAGCGCAAGACGGCTTCGTGACGCAACTCCCTCGCGATCTGGTCTACGCCAACGGCGGCATCGTCGCGTATATGGCAATCGAAGTCGCCGACATGCCGTGGCCGCCAATTCCGGGTAAGGATAAGAGCGCGGGCCCCTTCTATATCGTATGGCTCGGCGATCAAGCGTCATCCGTCCCAATCATGAAGTGGCCCTACCAAGTTGTCAGTTTGTCGGTGCAAGACGCGCCAGCCAAGCGGTGGCCCTCGCTCGCGGTTGATCCCATGCTCCCT
>DATMNV010000125.1:0-42752 GCA_035568535.1 Bradyrhizobium sp. | reverse complement strand
ATAGAAGCCGCCATGCTTCTTGCAGGCCTCGCGCACGGCGGGCGCGCGATTGCCCTTGGCCAGCATCACCATCGAGCCGCCGGCTGCCTGGAACTGGTCGACGAAGGAATCCATGCGCCCCGCCGTGGTCGGACCGAACGCACCGGAGGCGTAGCCTTCGGGCGTCTTCGCAGGGCCCGCGTAATAGATCGGATGGTTCTTGAAATAATCCGGCAGCGGCTCGCCCTTCTCCAGCCGCTCGCGCAATTTCGCATGCGCGGAGTCGCGCGCGACTATCATGGTGCCAGTCAGCGACAGCCGGGTCTTGATCGGGTGCTTTGCGAGCGTCGCCAGGATGTCCTTCATCGGCTGGTCGAGGTTGATCTGGACCACATCGCCGCCAAGCGCCTGTTCGACCTGCGGCAGGTATTGCGCCGGATTATGCTCGAGCTCCTCGAGATAGACGCCGTCCTTGGTGATCTTGCCCAGCACCTGGCGATCGGCGGAGCACGACACGCCAAGGCCGATCGGGAGCGACGCGCCATGGCGCGGCATGCGGATCACCCGCACGTCGTGGCAGAAATATTTGCCGCCGAACTGTGCGCCGACGCCGAGCGATTGCGTCATCTTGTGGATTTCCTGCTCCATCTCGAGATCGCGGAACGCATTGCCATCCGCCGATCCGTGGGTCGGCAGCGCATCGAGATAACGGGCGGAGGCGAGCTTCACCGTCTTCATGCAGAGCTCGGCGGAGGTGCCGCCGATCACGATCGCCAGGTGATAGGGCGGGCACGCCGCGGTGCCGAGGGTGAGCACCTTCTCCTTCAGGAACGCGAGCAGGCGATCTTTGGTCAGCACCGAAGGCGTCGCCTGGAACAGGAAGCTCTTGTTGGCAGACCCGCCGCCCTTGGCCATGAACATGAACTTGTAGGCGTCGTCACCCTCGGCGTAGATCTCGCACTGCGCCGGCATGTTGTTGGCGGTGTTCTTCTCCTCATACATCGACAGCGGCGCCACCTGCGAATAGCGCAAATTGCGGCGCAGATAGGCGTCGCGCGCGCCTTCCGAGAGCGCGGCCTCGTCGTCGCCGTCGGTGATGACGTTGCAGCCCTTCTTGCCCATGATGATCGCGGTGCCGGTGTCCTGGCACATCGGCAGCACGCCGCCGGCCGCGATATTGGCGTTCTTCAGGAAGTCGAGTGCCACGAACTTGTCGTTCGAGCTCGCTTCCTTGTCATCAAGGATATTGCGGAGCTGCTTCAAATGCCCCGGCCGCAAATAATGGTTGATCTCGCCGAACGCCGCCTCCGACAGCGCCCGCAGCGCCTCGCGCGACACTACCAGCATGTCCTTGCCCAAGACCTTCTCGACCCGCACGCCCTCGCTCGTGACCTTCTTGTAGGGCGTCGTATCCGCGCCAAGCGGAAACAGCGGGATGTGTTTATAGGGCGGAACGGGCTTTTGGTCGGGAAAGGCAGTGGGGGCGTTCATGGGGTGGCTCGTGGGTTGAAGACAGTTTGCTAGCGCGGAGAAAACAACAGAAGGCTCAGAAATGCCAGCTGTTCTTGTTGGTTTGCCTTGCCGAAGCCGCTTAGAGCCGCTCGAGCCGTAGCGACCGCAAGGCCGGCATCCGATCTGGTTACACTGACCATTACGTCGTAGTCAGCGGAATGCCGCCTCTCCTGAAGCTCAAGCACGGCCTCCGCAAAAGCAATGATGTTGGAACCGAAACCGGTAGTAGGAACATAGGGCCGATACTTGTTGGACTGCGTCGATTTCTGGACCTCGTTAGATATCTCGCGGAGCCGCGAATGGCTCACGCTCCGGTACGCCAGCCCGTAGTGACTCTTGTCGCGGTTCGTCGCCCCGATGAATTGATCGACGGCTTTGGTGACGATGGCGTGAAAGATTCCATAGTACGCCGTAGATATTGCTCGTCGAATATCGGCTTGGCGCGGGCGACCTGCCTGAGACGCGATGAGCTTGTCGGCCTGCTCAAACAAATGATCAGGGTTAAAGATCGCCACCCGCCTCGAGCTCTTCTTTGGTGGCATACTCGATGATGGCCAACCGCTCCTCGCCGGCGCGCCGCAGGCGGTCTCTTATGCCGACGAGCGTACCGAGCGCGGCATCTCCGCTGATGCTGGATTCAGAGCCTGATTTAAGCACGATCGTAATCCGAAGGGCGTCGTGCCCTTGGGAGTCAATCGTCGGGCTGCTCGAAACGGACGTGACATTTGTGCTGGCAAGGTTTGCGCTCGCGACTTCTTGCGCAATCTCCTGTATCCTTTTTTCGTCCAGCATGGCGTAAGCTTTCCTTAATCACCGAGTTTGCTACGCATTCGCTCTTCGGCTTCCTTGAGGGTCAGAAATCGACGATTCGGAGCAGCAATCCGCCGCTGCACTTCAGCGACCTGATCGTCCGTCAACCGATAAGCGCTGTCATCCTGAGCTTCCATCAACATCAGGATTTTTGCGGCATCTTCCTGCCGTTCGGCCGGCCAAGTCATCACGCGATCGAGGATAGCTTTCACCTGCTCTTTGCTCATGTATTCCAATATAACACCGGTCGAGGAAAAAACCCACCCTTGCACTCCTCGCCCCCATTCGCTTCAATGGCGGCAAAGGGGCCTTCGCACATGACATCCCGACGACGATTTCGCCGACCGATCTTGCTCGCCGCCGCACTCGCGTCTCTCGGCGCGCTTGCCGCCTCCCCCGCCCGCGCCGACCAGTGCGATGACATCGCCAAGCAACTGGCGAACGCAATCGACGGACTGAAGGTCAACTTCAAGGCCGCCAATATCATCTATCTCTCGCATCCGGCGGCGGCCGAATTGTCGCTCGGCTGCCGCGGCAAGGAATATTCCAACGAGCTCTATGCCAAGACCGACCGCAAGATCAAACCCGCCTTCTTCGACCTGGTCGGCTCCGCCTCGGCCGTGATCTTCACCTTGCCCAAGGACGACACCATGACCGGCACCGCGCGCTGCCTCAAACGCATGGGCATTTTGCGGGGCAACAAGATCACATTGCGCTACAAGCGCCTCGACATGGAATGTGATCGCACCAAGACCGACGCCTCGATCGTGGTCCGGCGCGGGCTGGACCAGTAGCCGAAGCCCTAAGATCGGCGGCCGCCATTGTCGAATGACATGCGCTGCCTGTTCACCATGCTCCGCCGCTGGCCCCGATCGCTCGCATTTTAACGATTGATTTCATGTGCCGTTGAGGGAAGGGCGTCACGGTCGGACCAACAAAAAGGATCCGACCGATGAGTGTTTCCAGCGTTTCCCCTGCGGCCCCGGTGGCGCCGATCGATACCGGCAACTCCACGCCGCCGGTGCAGGCCACCAGCGACAACAACAACAGCGCCTATCAGCCGCCGCCGAAACCGCCGCTGCCGCCCGGACAGGGCACGCGCGTCGACCAGCTGGCGTAAACTTACGCCGCCGGCATTCCGTTGGACAGGCTGACCTCGGCCTCCGCGGTCACGCGCGCGATCGCATCCAGAATCCTGCTCCAGCCCGGACTCATCGCTTCGTACGCGAAGCGGTTGCCCGGGAAGACGAAGCCGTCATGCACCATGCGCACTTCTGTGCCGCCCTCGACGGGCGTCAGCGTCCAGGTCACCTCGGAATTGAGTCGCGAGCCGTAGGCCGCGTTGGTATCCGAGCCGCCCTTCCAGGAATAACGCAACACGCTCGGCGGATCGCATTGCAGCACCTCGCAATGCACGGTCCCGTCCCAATCGCCCATCGGTTTGGTCTGGAAGGTAAAGCGATAGCCGACGACAGGCTCGAAATCATTCGGCATCAACCATTTCGCGAGCAGGTCGCTGCGCGTCAGCGTCCGCCAGATTCGTTCGGGCGGATATGGCAATACTTTCTCGACTTCTATCGCGTGCGTCTCACTCATCGCCGCCTACCTCCAACAGCTTTTCGAGATTATCAAGGCGCTCGCGCCAGAACGCCTCGTAGTGGCTGAGCCAGTCGTTCAGTGGCGCCAGTCCTTTTGGCGCAGGACGGTAATAGATGTGTCGGCCCTCGCGCCGCTCCATCACGAGCCCGGCATCGCGCAGCGCGCGCAGATGCTGCGACACCGCCGGTTGCGACACCTTTGATCCCTTTACCAGGGCGGTCGCCGCGATCTCGCGTTCGCTCGCGATACGCTCGAACACCGCTCGACGCGTGGGGTCGGCGAGCGTCTTCATGACGGCGGAAAGTTGGCTTGCAGGAGTCATGGACAATATATAAGCAAAAGCTTATATGAGAGTCAAGTCCTGAGAACGGCCGCAAACTTGCGGAAAATGCTGGAACCAAAGGGGGAGATTGAAACCATGCCAGACCTGCGAACGTTCACCGGCGGCTGCCATTGCGGCATGGTGCGGTTCGAGTGCACTTCGGACCTTGCCATGGTGACCGCGTGCAACTGCTCGATCTGCACCAAGAAGGGACTGCACTTCAGCTTTATTCCGCCGAAGAGCTTTCAGCTCCGCGCCGGGGAAGAGAACCTGAAGGAATATCTCTTCAACAAGCACGCGATCCGGCACCAGCTTTGCACCGATTGCGGCGTCGACGTATTCGCGCGCGGCACCAAGCCCGATGGCAGCGAGGTGGTTGCGTTGAACGTCAGCTGCATCGACGGCATCGACCTTGCGAAGGTGGCGATGACGCCGATCGATGGCAGGAATCGTTGAGGGGGCGCGCGTCAGCGCGAACTGTGGTGCGCAATCGTGCACCTGAGAATCTCGCGCCACAATCTCCAGATTCCGGGTTCGCCTCTTCGAGGCGCCCCGGAATGACGACTCACTTATCCAGTTCCTTGTAGTGCCGGAAGATGCCGTCCTCGTTGAACGGTATCCGCCGCTCGCTTTGCAGATACGCCTTGATCTTCGGCCGCGCGGCGACGCGGTCGCGCAAGCCGATGAGGCCCGGGATTTGCTTCTCGAACGCCTTCATCCGCTTCGGAAAGGCATAGCGCAGTCCCTCCACGATCTGGAACAGCGAGAGATCGACATAGGTGATCCTGCGGCCGGTGACATAGCTGCCGCCGTTATCCTTCAGCAGCCCTTCGAAATAACCAAGAAATTTCGGCACGCGCTCGTCCCAGAACTCGTCGGTGCGCTTCTTCGCCGGCGTCTTCTGGTCCTCATAGTAAAGCGAGGGCCCGAGCGGGTGATGGGTGTCGTGAACCTCCAGCACGAAATCGGTGATGGTGAGCTGGAGCTGATGCACCCAGAGCTTTCCGACCTCCGTCTTTGGTCCGAGGCCATGGCGGCTGCCGAGATAGAACAGGATGTTGGCGGTCTGGGCGATCACGAGCTTGCCCGCTCTGAGGAATGGCGGCGCAAAGGGCGGCGTTGCGCCCTGCCCCATCATCTTCATCATCGCGCCCGTGCCGCCGCTGCCGCGCGCGACATCGGTATAGGCGGCGCCGGCATCTTCCAGCGCGAGGCGCACATATTCACCGCGGCCCTGGATATAGGGCCAGTAATACAATTCGTAATTCATCGGACGTTCCCACTTCGTCGGGCGCGCGACAAACGCGCCCCGGCGCGTCAACGATCCGATAAGACAATTGTTCGGCGCCGCCGTCGAGCCCCGGAAGGAATGCCTCTCGTCAGTTCACCGCGAAGCAATAGAGCAAGCCGTCGCCGCCGGTGCTCTTGAGGTCGTTCTGAGAGCAGCCGCCGTCAGGTCCGCGCGAGGGATGCGACGAGTTCCACGAATGCGAGGCATCGTCATCGCGCAGGCCCTTGCGGTCGGAATGGCCGACCATCGCGGCTCCCTGCGTGCTGCTCGTCCAGTTCTTGCACGTGCGGTCGGCCTCCGGCCCGAACGCGGTGCCGTCGGCCTGCGATCCCGTCAGCACGTCGTGCCGGTTCGGCTTGTCGCCGATGCCATTGCTGACTTCACCTTTTTCGGTGAGATCGGTCTCCTTGGTCAGATTGTTGCCGGCACTGTGGAGATCGGCGACGTCCTTCGCGATCGTGACGCCCTTGGAATTCTGCCAGGGCCCCTTGCCGATGCGGTCGCGCGCATTCACCGCGGGCTTGCCGTCGGCGGCCTGAGTCGAGAGATAGGCGTGCCAGGTTGTCGCGCCGGCGCCGGCGGACTGCGCCAATGTCTGGCAATGCTTGTCGGCACCGTCGAGCCCGCCGAGATTGGCGCCGTTGCCGGGCCCGTTGCTGGTCAGGAAGAAGGTCATATTCGCTGACTGCGCCGAGGCCGGCGCTGCCGCCAGCAGCGCCAATGAAAAGGCGGCCACGCCCGCAGATACAGTCTTCGTGACAAGGCTCATCTGTTCCTCCCTTGGTGTTCTGATTTTTGCCTGCAACCCAAGATCAACACGGCGCGGCAAGACTTATTCCTCAGTTGCGATAGCGAAATGAAAAAGGCGCCGCGGAACCACCGCGACGCCTTTTCTTCGCCAGTTCTGCGACAATCAATTGGTCTGCTGGATCGCCGAGAGCATCCAGTTGGCGCCGCGCTGCCGCACGAAGGTCCAGACTTCGGTGGCTTCCACCGGTTGGTCGCTACCGCCGACCAGACGGCCGCTGTTGATATCTAGATACTTGTCGATCATCGAGAAACGCATCGCGACGCTCGCATAGTCGCTGTCGCCCTCGCGCCAGGCCTCCGAGAGGTCGCCCTGCAGCAGCTTCGTATCCGTGACCTTGTTGACCTGGCCACGGGCGCGGTTCTGCTGCATGTCCTCGGTGAAGAATGCGACCATCTCGGGCGTCGCCAGGGTGCGGATCCGGCCGATGTCCTCGTTGCTAAAGGCCGCCTGCATGTCGACCAGAAGCCGTTCAAACGCTTCATAGTCGGCGGGCTGGATCTGCAGCGGCGTGCTGCTCGAGCCCAGTCCAAAGCCCATGCCACCGAAATTCGAGTTGCTGGTGTCGCCGAGGCCGCCGGCCGGTCCGGCATAGGCCGGCTGCGACATCTGGCGGCGATGCCACCACGACATCGCCAACCGCACAACGAACACGATCAGCACGATCTGCAGGACCAGGCCGAGGATCGACGAGAAACCGCCAATCCCTGAGAACAGGCCGCCGCCGAACAGCATGCCAAACAGGCCGGCGCCGAGGAAGCCCGCGGCCAGGCCACCGAGCAGGCCGCCGCCGGGCCGGCTGAAGAAGCCGCCGCCGCCGCGATTGAACAGGCCGCCACCGGCCGAAGAGTTCGGGCTGGAAGGCTGGCTGAAGGTACGATTGAACGGCTGCGCCGCTGATGGCGCCGTGTTGGTCGAGGGCGGCGGGGAGAAGGTCCGCGTCCCGCGCGAGCCTGAAGAGAAACCACCGCCGACACGCGCGTCGGCCGAGGAAATCGCAAGCGTCGCCGGCAGCGCCAACGCCAACGCGATGGCGACCGCCTTGATGAACCCGCGCAAACGAGGGGTGAAGGTCATGTCGGTTTTCCCTGAAGTCCCCGGCAAGGGAACCGCCCATAAGATGGGCTGCGCTGTGGAAATGTGAAGCCGTTACCGGGCATAATGGCTGCGGCCCGGCGTCGCGGGAACAGGCAGTTGCGACCCATTCTCAGGCTTTTCGCCGGCCCAGGGCACTTGAAACGAGGTGGCCCAGCACCTATGGCGCCATGGTTTCCTTCACCGCTGCGACCAGTTGCGTCAGTGTGAAGGGCTTTGGCAGGAAGGCGAACTGCTCGTTCTCCGGCAGGCTCTTCTCGAACGCGTCTTCGGCATAGCCGGACACGAAGATGATCTTCAGATTCGGATTGCGGCCGCGCATCTCCTTGAGCAGCGTCGGGCCATCCATCTCCGGCATCACCACGTCGGAGACGACGAGATCGACGTCGCCGTCCTTCTCTTCCAGCGCCTCGATCGCCTCGACGCCGTTCGAGGCCTCGATCACGCTGTAGCCGCGCGAGCGCAGGCCGCGCGCGTTCAGTGAGCGCAGGCCATCCTCGTCCTCGACCAGGAGGATCGTGCCCTGTCCCGTGAGATCGGGACGTGGCGCCGCCGCCTTTTGCTCGCCAGTCGCCTCCTTCGCTGCACCGTTGGCGGCGTGAGGCTCGGCATGGGTTTCCAGCTCGGGGCGATGGCGCGGCAGGAAGATCGAGAAGGAGGTGCCTTTGCCCTCTTCCGAATCGACATAGACGAAGCCGCCGGTCTGCTTGACGATGCCATAGACCGTGGAGAGCCCGAGGCCCGTGCCCTTGCCGACTTCCTTGGTCGAGAAGAACGGTTCAAAAATCTTGTCCCTGATATCGGCAGGGATGCCGGTACCGGTGTCGGTGATGTCGATCCGCACATAATCCGCCGCCGGCATGCCCTTGTAGGCGAGCTGCGCGGCCTCGGCCGGGGAGACGTTCGCGGTCTTCACCGTAAGCTTGCCGCCATCGGGCATGGCGTCGCGCGCGTTGACCGCGAGATTGACGACGACCTGCTCGAACTGGGAGACGTCGACCTTCACCGGCCAGAGATCCCTGCCATGCACGAGGTCGAGCTTGACCTTCTCGCCGATCAGGCGGCGCAGCAGCATGGTGAGATCGGAGAGCGCGTCGCCGAGATCGAGCACCTGCGGCCGCAGTGTCTGCCGCCGCGAGAACGCGAGCAGCTGCCGCACCAGGGTGGCGGCGCGCGTCGCGTTCTGCTTGATCTGCATGATGTCCTGGAACGACGGATCGGTCGGCTTGTGCGCGTTCAGGAGGAAGTCGTTCGCCATCATGATGGCGGAGAGCACATTGTTGAAGTCGTGTGCGATGCCGCCGGCGAGCTGGCCGACCGTCTCCATCTTCTGCGACTGGTTGATCTGGTTTTCCAGTGCGCGCCGCTCCGTGGTCTCCAGCATGTAGACGATCGCGGCTTCCGCGTCACGCTCGTCCGACTCGACTGAGGTGACGAAGAACTGGCCCCAGCGCTCCTTGGCGCCTTCGAGCATCACCTCGACCGGCGCGATGTCTCCCTGTCCTTCAGCGGCCTGGTTGATCGCCGAGATCAGCGTCCCGCGATCGCGGGCGTTGACCGCGCGGAAGATCGACTTCGCCGCCTCCCCCTCGCCGTTCAGGCCCTGCACCAGCTTGGCGTAGCGGGCATTGGCGCGCACCACCGTGCCGGAGCGGTCGACGGTCGCGATCGCCATCGGCGTATGGTCGAAGAAGCGCATGAAGCGCACTTCGGCGGCACGCTCGGGATCGGAGCGTTCGTCGCGGGCGCGGCTGATGACCAGCGTGCGCGACGGACCGGGCGCGCCGTCCGCGCCAAACGCGAGCTTGTGGTAGAGCCGCGCCGGCATGGTCTTGCCGCCGCGCATCTTCAGATCGATATCGAAGACTTCGGTCTTCACCTCGCCGGGCACCGCGACGATCGAGGTCAACAGCGACGCGCCGTCGCCGGAGACGATGTCGGAAAGTTTCAGGCCGCCCGAACCGATCTCTGCGAGGTCGTAATCGAGCCAGTTCGACAGCGTGGCATTGACATAAGCGAGCTCGCCCGCGGCATTGACCGAGAAGAAGCCGCAGGGCGCATGATCGAGATATTCGATCGCATGCTGCAATTCCTGGAACACATCTTCCTGGCGCTCGCGGTCGCGCGTGATGTCGGCGATCGACCACACCGCATATCTGGCTTCGCGCTTGCCTTGCCCGAGCGGGCGCACCCGCATCCGCAGCCAGCGGCCGTGCCCGCCATCATGGCCGGCGATGCGCACTTCTTCCTGCTGCCGCTTGCCTTCGCGCGCGGCCTTGAGCAGCCGGAATACCGCTTCCGACACATCGGGATTGCCGATGAAGACCCGCTCCACGGGGCGCACATCCTGCGCGCCGGTTGCGCCCGTCAGCGCGAGATAGGCGCCGTTGAAATAGACCACATGGCCGCGCGCGTCGGTGACGGCGAGCCCGTCGAAAGCATGATCGGCGATACGGCCCATCACGGGATCATCCGACTTGCGGTCGGCGAAGCGGATGATGCCGGCGGCAAAGGCAAACAGGTTGAACAGCCCGACCATTGCGAGCAAGGCAAGCAGGCCGAGAATATAGGGCTGCGCCTGGCTGCGCCCGATCGTCATCAAGGCAACTGCGACCGCGACCAGTCCGCCGGCAACGAGCAGCACAAGCACGATCGAGCCGCGCCGCCGCAGCGGCTCATGCGCAGAAGCAGGCTCCGGCGTCGGCTCGAGATCGGCATCGGCGGTCATGGCGGGGAACCCGGCCCTCCAGTCGGTCACGGTCACGCGACTCTCCACGTGCTGCTTCCTGAGTGCCTGAATCGGGCCTGCCAAGGCAAGGGCATCAGGCCTCCATTTGCCGGTTTGCGTGCATTTTAGGCCGGTTTTGCGGGCCCTTTTCGCGATCGGGGGGCTGCATCAGTGCCTCCGGCCGGAGAGGTTGCGCTTCAGCCCCATGACGTAGCCGATGATCTCGGCGACCGCATGGTAGTGCTCGACCGGAATCTCCTCGTCGACATCGACGGTCGCATGGAGCGAGCGCGCCAGCGGCACGTTCTCGACGATCGGGATGTCGTGCTCCTTGGCGATTTCCCTGATTTTGAACGCGATGTTGTCGACACCCTTGGCGACGCAGACCGGCGCCGACATGCCGCGGTCATATTGCAGCGCGATCGAATAGTGGGTCGGGTTGGTGATGATCACGGAGGCCTTCGGCACCGCCGCCATCATGCGCTTCTTCATCCGCGCCATGCGTATCTGGCGCAGGCGCCCCTTGATGTGCGGATCGCCTTCGGACTGCTTGAACTCCTCCTTCATCTCCTGCGGCGACATCTTCAGGCGCTCGTACCATTGCCGGTACTGGAAGAGGTAATCGAGGATCGCGACGACCGCGAGCATCGCCACGACAGAGCCCAGCAGATGCATGGTCAACGACGATGTGACCGTGAGCAGCGCGGCCGGGTCGAACCGCACCATCGCTTCCAGCCGCATTCGTTCCGGCCACAGGATCGCGGTCATGACCGCGCCGAGCGCGATCAGCTTGAACAGGCCCTTGCCGAAATTCGCCGCCGCCTGCTTGCCGAAAATGCGCTTGAAGCCCGACATCGGCGAGATCTTGCTGAAACTCGGCTTGAGCGGCGCGCCGGACCAGACCAGTCGATGCTGCACGATGTTGGCGGCGATCGCGGCAATCGCCAGCATCAACAGCGGCAGGCCGACCGCGCTGATGACCGCGTATTCGAGGCTCCCCGCCAGCCTCAGCAGTCCCGGGCCGTCGGTGTGGATCATCCAGGCATTGGCGATGAGATTGCGCATCGGCACCATGATGCCCGTGCCGATCGAGCCGCCGAAGGTCGACAGCACGAGTGTAGCGCCCGCGATCACGAACCAGGTGTTGATCTCCTGGCTCTTGACGACATCGCCGCGCTCGAGCGCCTCGTCAAGACGTTTTTGGGACGGGTCTAATGTTTTGTCGTCTGTGTCGCCCTCGTCCGCCATCTCACCAAAGCTTTCAGTTGAGCGGCATCATGTCGTGCATGACGCGGATGAAGTAATCGAGGAAGGTCCCCATCATCGCGGCCAGCACCAGCGCGAGGATCAGGAAGCCCGCGAAGATCGAGAGCGGCACGCCGACGAAATAGACCTGCATCTGCGGCATCAGCCGCGCCAGCACGCCGAGCCCGATATTGAATACGAGCCCGAACACCAGGAACGGCGCGGAAAGCTGCAGCCCGATCTTGAACGCCGCGGCGAAGGCCTGCGTCGCCAGCGACGCCACATCGCCGGTCGACATGGTCTCACCCGGCGAGAAGATCTTGTAGCTGTCGCTGAGCGCCGCAATGACCAGGTAGTGGGTGTCGGTCGCAAACAGCATGGTCACGCCGAGCATGGTCAGGAAATTGCCGATCAGCACGCCCTGCTGACCCTGGGTCGGATCGACCGAGGTGACGAAGCCGAGCCCCACCTGCTGGGCGATAATGCTGCCTGCGACCTGCAGCGCCGACAGCGTCACGCGCGCGGTGGCGCCAAGGATCACACCGATCACGATCTCATGCAGCATCAGGACAAGCAGCGGGGTGATCGAAGTCATGTCGATATGGTAGGCTTGGCGATGCAGCGGCAGGATGATCAGCGTGAGCAGCAGCGCGATCGAGAGCTTGACGCGCACGGGGATGTTGGATTCCCCCAGGCCCGGCAACAGCATCACCATCGCGCCGACGCGGGCAAAGGCCAGCATGAAGGCGGCGGCAAGGGCCGGCAGCAGGGAAACATCGAGGCGCATCGCTCGAACATGCATCAGCCGCCGATGATTCGCGACGATATCCGCATCATGTGACTGTGAAGCGAATCCGCCATGAATGGCAGCGCCAATATCAATGTCACGAAGATCGCCAGGATCTTCGGCACGAACACCAGCGTCTGCTCCTGGATCTGGGTCAGCGCCTGGAACAGCGACACCACGACGCCGACCACGAGGCCGACGACCATCAGGGGCGACGACACCACCACGATGGTCCAGATTGCATCGCGCGCCACGTCGAGGGTTTCAGCACCGGTCATTTTGCAACTCGCTCTTTCCACTTTTACGTCGTCATGACCGCTGCGCGGTCAGATCGTCATCTTCATGATGTCTTCGTAGGACTGGATCACGCGGTCGCGCACCGACACCAGCGTCGATACCGCGACGTCGGTCTCCGCCACCGCCGTCACCACGTCCATCACATTGGCCTTGCCCGAGGCCATCGCGACCGTCTGCGCGTCGGACTTGCGCCCGGCTTCCATCACGCTGCCGACCGCGTCCTTGAGCACTGAGGCGAATGAAGGTCCGGTGGAATCGGAATCGGAGCTCTTTCCGGGTCCGGTATTCTCGAGGAGACGGGCGAGATTGGCATAGGCATTGGCGGCTGCTGTCGGTGAAGCCATGATTTAGGGATTCCTGTTCAGGCCTTGAGGATGTCGAGCGTGCGCTGGATCATTCGCCGCGTGGCGCCGATGATGTTGAGGTTCGCTTCGTAGGATCGCTGCGCTTCGCGCATATCGGTCATTTCGATCAGCGGATTGACGTTGGGATATTTCACATAGCCGTTCTGGTCCGCGGCCGGATTGGACGGCTCGTATTTGGTGCGGAAATTCGAAGTATCCGGCACGACCCTGCCGAGGCCGACCGTCTTGGCATCGAGTGCACGATCGAGCTGAGAGGTGAAGGTCGGGACCTTGCGGCGATAGGGATCGGCGCCGGGGCTCGACCCCGTCGAGTCGGCGTTGGCGATATTTTCCGAGATCACCCGCATGCGCCCGGCCTGCGCGCGCAGGCCGGAGGTCGCTATCCCCATCGATCTCGTGAAATCGCTGACGTCATCGGCCATGATAATTCTCCCCTAAGCCCTGCCTAGCCCTTGCCGATCGCGGTCTTCAGAAGATGCAGGCTCTTGCTGTAGAGCGAGGTGACCGCGGCATAGTCCATCTGGTTGGCGGAGACTTTCATCATCTCGTCCTCGAGGTTGACGCTGTTGCCGGCCGGGCGCGTCTCGAAGCCGGCCTTGCCGTTGACGTCAAAGCTCCGGCTCGCGCCGCCCGACGGCGTGATGTTCTGACCGGCCGAGGTGCGCGCCAGGGCAAGCGGCCCGCTCGAGCCTGCGCGGCTGCCGGAGGCGTCGAATTTCGGCTCGACCAGGTCGCGCGGCTTGAATTTCGGCGTGTCGGAATTGGAGACGTTCTCGGAGAGCACGCTCTGGCGCGCCTGGTGCCACTGCATCTTGGTGCGCAACGCCGACAAGACCGGAAGATCGCTGATCGACATCGCGCCGCTCCGCTGTTGGCCCGAAGGGCTGATGCCCTCAGGTAGGCAGAATTTGCCCGGTGTATGGTTAACAGGCGGTTAAAGCGTGCAGGCCATGGCACCGTCGATCTCGCCTGCGATCGGCGGCCCTGCTCCAACTGAGCGCATTTTCGCCACGAAAGCTGCGTTAACCCCAAGATTGCAGCGAGCGACGGATTCCCAAGAAGTCGTTTTGGCTCAGCCGATTCATGGGTTATTAAGGAGTGGGCGGCAGTTCCTGCCGTGGGGTTAAGAATTCGTTGCTTTCTCGGGCGTTAGTCGCCAACCGGCAGAGTGCATGGAACCCTCGCCGAGCCTGAGAAAAGCGGTATTTGGCGGGGACAAAGCATGTCGGGAACATTGACCTTCATCTTCGCATTCGTGGTGGTGCTCGGCCTGATCGGGCTGGCCGCCTGGCTGGTGCGCCGATTCGCGAGCAACCGTCTGGGCGCCAACACACAGCGCGGACGGATGCCGCGGTTGGCCGTGATCGACGCCGCGGCTGTGGATGGCCGCCGCCGGCTGGTGCTGGTCCGCCGCGACAATATCGAGCATCTCCTGATGATCGGCGGCCCGACCGACATCGTGGTCGAGCCCAACATCGTCCGCGCCACACCCGCCCGCGATGCACTGCCGCAGCGCTCTGCGGGCGCCGAGGTGCAGCCGCGAATCGTTCCGCTCCCCGACCCCGCCTGGAACGATGGCGACGACGGCTTTCCGCATCCCGAACCGCAAATGCCGGAGCCGTCGCCGCGCCCGGCCCGGCCCGCTTTCGCCGACGAGATGCGCCGTCCCGCGCCACCGCCGATGCCGATGCCCGCACCGGAACGCCGCGCCGATCCGCTCGCCGGTTTCGCGCCGGAGCCGATGGCCCGCGAATCACGACCGGAGCCGAGGCTCGAGCGTACCGAGCGAACCGAACCAAGGGCGGATTTGAGATCAGAGGCACGCGGGGAGCCACGCATCGAAGCGCGCGAGCCGCGCGGTGAACCGAGGGCCGAGCCGCTGCCGCCGCGCCTGCCGCGCGGCGAGCCGATGATGCCGCGCGCTTCGCGCCAGAACGATGCGGCGAAGGCGCCGCCGATGCGCATGCCCGATCGGTCCGCCGCACCTCCGCCTCCGCCTGCGCCGCCACCCCCGCCGCCGCCTCCTGCTCCTCCGGCCCCCTCGGCCGCGGATCAAAATCTTGCCGAGATGGCACAGCGCCTGGAAGCCGCCTTGCGCCGGCCGGCCGCCGAGACCGTGGCGCCGCCGGTCGCGCCCGAACCGCCGCCGGCCCGCGTCCCACGCGGCGAGCCGCCGGCACCGCCTGCTCCCGCCCCTGCAACGAAGAGCAGTTTTGAGAACCTGGAAGACGAGATGGCTTCTCTCCTTGGCCGTCCGAAGTCGTCGTCTTCGTGAGGCATTCGAAGTTCCCGCGTAGAGTTTTATTCATTGTCAGTCTGATTGCCGCGGTTTCGCTGGCCACGGCTGCGTTCGCGCAGGACATCAGCATCAATCTCGGCGGCGGCAATGGCGGCGTCACCGAGCGCGCGATCCAGCTGATCGCGCTGCTCACGGTGCTGTCGATCGCGCCGTCGATCCTGATCATGATGACGTCGTTCACCCGCATCGTGGTCGTGCTCTCCCTGCTCCGCACCGCGATGGGCACGGCGACCGCGCCGCCGAACTCGGTGATCATCGCGCTCGCGATGTTCCTCACCGCCTTCGTGATGGGACCGGTGCTGCAGAAATCCTATGACGACGGCATCAAGCCGCTGATCGCCAACCAGATCAGTGTGGAGGATGCACTGCAGCGCGCCTCGGTGCCGCTGCGCGGCTTCATGCAGAAGAACGTGCGCGAAAAGGACTTGAAACTGTTCATGGACCTCTCGGGCGAGCCGCCGCCGGCGACGCCGGAGGAGATGTCGCTGCGCATCCTGGTGCCGGCCTTCATGATCTCGGAGCTGAAACGCGCCTTCGAGATCGGCTTCCTGTTGTTCCTGCCGTTCCTGATCATCGACCTCGTGGTGGCCTCGGTGTTGATGTCGATGGGCATGATGATGCTGCCCCCGGTCGTGGTGTCGCTGCCCTTCAAGCTGATCTTCTTCGTGTTGGTCGACGGCTGGTCGCTGGTCGCGGGAAGCCTGGTGCAGAGTTACGGGGGATAGCTGCCCGGTCCGCACTTGATTATGATGGGCGCCGCACACCCCGGGGAACCGCACCCATGCAGCAGCAGAATTTCGACCGCTCCGCCGAGGATCTCGGCAACTCGATCCATCTCGAACACGTCAATGTGCAGGTCCCCGACCAGCGGCTGGCGACACTGTTCTATGTCACCGGCCTCGGGCTGACCCGGGACCCCTATCTGATGGTGTCCGACACCAACATGTGGGTGAATGTTGGCCGCAGCCAGTTTCATCTGCCGGCAGGCCACGCGCAGGTGCTGCGCGGCCACACGGCGCTGGTGATTGCGGGCCGGCAGGCCCTGCTCGATCGGCTGGCCTCGGTGGCGAAAAAGCTCGAGGGCACCAAGTTCAGCTTCAGCGAGCGCAACGACTTTGTCGAGGCCACCTGCCCCTGGGGCAATCGGCTGCGCTGCTATGAACCCGATGCCACAAGGTTCGGGCGGATCACGCTGGGCATTCCCTATGTCGAGTTCGACGTGCCGATGGGAACGGCGAAGGCCATTTCCGCCTTCTATCCCGAAATCATGGATATCCCTGCCGAGTTGGGGAATGGCGACGGCAATCTCGCGCGCGTCAAGGTGGGCAAGGACCAGTATCTGCAATTCCGCGAAACCGCGGCTCCCCAGCCGGATTTCGACGGCCACCACGTGCAGATCTACATCACGAACTTCTCCGGCCCCTATCGCCGCCTTCTGAAGCGCGGCCTGGTTTCCCAGGAAGACAACCAATACCAGTACCGCTTCCGCGACATCGTCGATCTCGAGAGCGGCAAGCCGCTCTTCACGGTCGAGCATGAAGTACGCAGCGCCACGCACCCGATGTACCTGCGGCCGCTGGTCAATCGCGATCCGGCGCAGACCAACCGCACCTATGCCCACGGCCACGATCAATTTCCCTGGGCGATGGGACCCGACGAATATGATCGGCGCTAGCGGCCAGGCTGCCCGTTAAGCATGCGCCTTTCGCATTAACTGCCCCATCAGTCCGCTCTCGCCCTCGCCGCTGCTGCGTTGAAGGGGTCACATGGCTTTGCTACGAGGAGCCCTATCTCCCTGGCGGTATCGGAGGGAACGTGAGCCTGGCAGTGGCGGATCCCCGGTTGTGCGAATGCGGCAGCGGCCTGCGGCGGTCGCGATGTTGCGGTCTCGATTTTGCCGTGCGTACCTCGCCGGAATCGGGACGGCACCTGGTCCCGCTGGTGGAGCGCGCGGTCCAGGCCCATCGCAAGGGCGCCCTCGACACCGCGGAACAGCTTTGCCTGGAGGTGCTGGAGCTGGCGCCTGACCGGCCCGGCGCGCTGACCGTGCTCTACCAGATCCGGAAAGACCAGAACCGCCAGGCTGCGGCCGAAGCGCTGATCCGGCGCATCGTCGCCTTCGACCCCAATAATTTCTGGGCCACCAACGAGCTCACGCTGCTCTTGTTCGGCAAGGGCAATCTCGGCGAGGCCGAAATCCACGCCCGCAACGCCGTGCGCATCGCGCCGGCCAACCCGCAGGCCCATAACCTGCTCGGCATGATCTTCACCGAGGCGCAACGGCCGCAGATCGGCGAATATCACTACCGCCGCGTGCTCGAGCTCTCCGGCGGGCGCGATCCGATCGTGCTCGCCAACCTCGCCTGGGCCCTGAAGAGCCAGGGCCGCATGGAGGAAGCGCGCGCGCTTTACGAGGAGTCCGTCGCCGCCGCGCCCGACGTGCGCCAGACCGTCCTGGGTTTTGCCCGCCTCGAAGAGGCCGACCGCAATTTCGATGCCGCCGGAAAGATCCTGGATTCCATGGAGGCGAAATGGCCGAACGATCCGAGCGCGATGCTGTCGCGCGCGGTGCTGCTCGGCCGCACCAAACATTACGACGAGGCCATTGCAAAGCTCGACTCGATCCCCCAGCAGATCAGCGGCGTCAAGCTCGGCCCGACCGAGCTCCTGGAAAAGGGCCGGCTGCTCGACTCGCTTGGACGCTATGACGAGGCCTTTGCCAGTTTCGAGGAAGGCAAGCGGCTGGCGCGCGAGCTCAGCGGCAACGTCTATCTCAACCGCGAAGCCGAATCCCTGATCGCACGGCTGCAGAATTTCTTCACCGCCCAGCGCCTGCAAAGCCTGCCGCGCGCCACGGTGCGGACGGATGTGGCGCAGCCGGTCTTCATCCTTGGCTTCCCCCGCTCCGGCACCACGCTGATCGAGCAGACGCTGACGGCGCATCCGCGCATTTCCGCGGGCGACGAGTTGCCCTTCATCAACGACATCAGCAACATCATGCCGCGCATGCTCAACAGCCCGCTCGGCTACCCCGAAGCGCTCGCGGAGCTCTGGATGGGCGACCAGCGCGAGGGCCTCGACAATCTGCGCGACTACTACCTGCAGAAGGTCGGCCAGATGCACCTCGTCGAGGAGGGTGCGGCCTGGTTCACCGACAAGATGCCGCTGAACGAGACCCATCTCGGCCTGATCGCGCTTCTGTTCCCGCAGGCGCCGCTGATCCACGTGATCCGCCATCCTCTCGACGTCATGGTGTCGGCGATCTCGAATTTGTTCACCCACGGCATG
Organism: Bradyrhizobium sp.; assembly: GCA_035568535.1. GTDB lineage: Bacteria > Pseudomonadota > Alphaproteobacteria > Rhizobiales > Xanthobacteraceae > Bradyrhizobium. Next base: position 24,327 of record DATMNV010000125.1, on the reverse strand, counting down.
TTCTGCTCCGGCGCGCTGGAGACGGCGGCGCTGCACTATGTGCGCGTGATGGAGCTCGTGCAGCATTACCGCGCCGAGATGACGCTGCGCTACCTTCCGGTCCGCTACGAGGACATGGTCGGCGACCAGGAGCCGACCGTGCGCACCATTCTCGATTTCATCGGCGAGCCCTTCGATACGCGCTGCCTGAAATTCGAGGAGAACCGCCGCTACGCGCGCACGGCGAGCTACGCGCAGGTGACGGAAAAGCTCTACGACCGGTCGCGCTTCCGCTACCGCAACTATCGCAAACATCTCGAGCCGGCGATCCCGATCCTGCAGCCGATCATCGAGAAACTCGGCTACACGATCGATTAAAGCGCGATGAGTTCAGGATGAATCACCATCGGGCTTTAGTTTATTGTTCGCGCATGATCTCCGCGCAAACGCGTTCCGCGTTTGTCGCGAGGGAAAACCGCTGTACACTTTTCCGGATCATGCGCTGATGGAAACACCCGCCCTTCGCCCGCGCGGGCCGACTTCCACGACGGTGCCGCTGCCGCTCGGCGAAGTGCTGCGGCTTGCCGGAGACGCCGAGGCCTCCGGCCGGTTCGAGGAGGCCAGGCGCCTGCTCGATTATATCCTTGCCGCCGAGCCGAACGAGCCCAGCGCGCTGCATCTTTCCGGCGTGGTGGCGTTCCGGCTTGGTGATCCCGAGAAGGCGCTGGCACAGATGGAGCGCTCGCTCGAGCTCGGCATCGATACCCCGCTTTATCTGCGCAACATCTGCGAGATGTATCGCGTGCTCGGCCGCCTCGACGAGGCGCTCGACACGGCAAGGCAGGCGGTCGTGCTGGCACCGAGCGATCCGCTCTGCCTGCAGAACATCGCGATCATTCACTTCCATCGCCTCGAAATCGATGAAGCGATCGCCTGCGCCGACGCGGCCCTGCGGATCGATCCCACGCTACCCGGCGCGCATTTCGCCCGCGCCGAAGCGCTGCTGCTCCGCGGCGACTGGGAGCAAGGCTGGGAAGAATATGAGTGGCGTTTCCGCATCCAGGGCGCCTCTCCCCTGATGCCGCCGACCAATGCACCGCAATGGGACGGCAAGCCGCTACAGAGCGAGACGTTGCTGTTGGTTGCCGATCAGGGCTTTGGCGATGTCGTGCAGTTCTGCCGCTACATTCCCTGGGCCGTCGAGCGCTGCCCCGACATCGCCATCGCCTGCAGCAAGCCGATGGCGGCCCTGGTGCGTCAGCAGCACCCCACCTTAAAGATCTTCCAGCACTGGCAGGATTGCCCGCCCTTTGCGGCCTACTGCGCCTTGTCGGGCCTGCCGCGGTTGCACGGCACGCGCACTGACAATGTGCCGGCGCTTGCGCCTTACCTGCACGCCGATCCAAAACGCATCGCCCAGTGGCGCGAACGGCTCGACCGCATCGCGCCGCGCGGCTACCGCCGTGTCGGTCTGGTGTGGGCGGGCCAGCCCAGGCACAACAACGATCGCAACCGTTCGACCACGCTGTCGACCTTTGCGCCGCTGGGCAGCCTGCGCGGCATCGCGCTGGTGTCGCTGCAGAAGGGACCGGCGACGGTGCAGGCCGGGCAATATTTCGGCCAGGCGCCGCTGCTCAACATCGGTGCCGAGGTCGCCGACTACGACGACACCATGGCGATCATCGACAGCCTCGATCTCGTCATCACCGTCGACACCTCGGTCGGCCATCTCGCCGGAGCGATGAATCGCCCGTCCTGGATCATGCTGCCGCGCGCGCCGGACTGGCGCTGGCTGCTCGAGCGCAGCGACAGTCCCTGGTATCCGTCGGTGCGCCTGTTCCGGCAATCCGTGTCACGGCAATGGGCCGGACCGATCGGTGAGATCACCGCCGCGTTGCGCGAGCAATTCGCGGCGGTGTGATCCGCGGCAGCTTTCGCGCTGGTTGCGGCATCGCGGCGTCATCATTAAAACTCCGTCATAAAGGTGTATCGGCGCTCCGCTAACTCATAGCCAGGGCCGAGGAGTGCAACCTCCCGGAGCGTACAGGGCTGGGGGTTTTGCCGATGGCGACGACAATCACCGGGAGTCACTCGTCCTCCGTCACGTTGAGCCTCGCCTCGCAGAACCCCGCCACCGTCGCCCAGGGCGCCACCACCAGCGCATCGGGCAGCGGGCTGATCGGCACGGGTGCGACCTACTGGACCATCAACAATTATGGTCTCGTCGAGGGCACGATCGGCATCTCGCTCGCCGACGGCGGCATCATCACCAATGGTACCTCCTCGACCGTCACCGGCACGAACTACGGCATCGAGATCGACAACAAGGCGGGCTCGCTCATCAATGGCGGCCTCATCAGTGGCACCAGCACGCTGGTCGGCACCGGAGTCCTGATGACTGACGGCGGATCGGTCCGCAACGACGCCTCCGGCTCGATCATCGGCAAGCTTACCGGCGTCGCCATCGCCGGCGCAGCCGGTAAGCTCACCAATTCCGGCGCGATCACCGGCCAGAATGTCACCGTCGGCAAGGGTGTCGTGCTGGCCGCCGGCGGCTATGTCTCCAATGCGGCCTCCGCATCGATCACGGGCGGTCAATACGGCGTCGAAATCTTCGGCGGCGCCGGCACGGTCGTCAATTCCGGCTCGATCAGCAGCACCAATGCGACCACCGGCGCCGGCGTCTATCTGAAAGCCGGTGGCTCCGTCACCAATGCCGCCTCCGGCGCGATCACAGGCAATGCCGGGGTCGAGATCACCGGCGTCGCCGGCACCGTGGTGAACTACGGTTCGATCGGCACCACAAGTGCCACGACCGGCGATGGCGTCTATCTGAGAGCCGGCGGCCTTGTCACCAACATGGCCTCCGCCTCGATCGCCGGCGGCAAGTACGGCGTCGACATCAATGGCGGCGTGGGCACGGTCGTCAATTCCGGCACGATCAGCGACACCAACGCGAATAGTGGCGTCGGCGTCTATCTGAAGGCCGGCGGATTTGCCACCAACGCCGCCTCCGGCATCATCAGTGGCCATATCGGCCTCGAAATCGCTGGTGGCTTTGGCACGCTGGTCAATTCCGGCGCGATCGGCACCACCGCTACGCCAACCGGCACCGGCGTCATGCTTGAGGCCGGCGGCTATGTCACCAACGCCGCCTCCGCGTCGATCACGGGTTCGGCCGACGGCATCGTCATTTCCGGCGGCGCCGGCACCATCCTCAACTCGGGCACGATCGGCGGCGCCCTCACCATCGTCAACACCATCGTCAGTTCAGGCACGACCAGCGCCAGCACTTCGATCAGCGGCGCGGCCGTCCTGCTCTCAAATGGCGGTAATGTCACCAACGCGGCCTCCGCGGTGATCACAGGCGGCCAGTACGGCATCGAACTCGCCAATGGTCGGGGTGCCGTGTTCAATTTCGGCACGATCGGCCAGACGAGCGGCACCGCCGTCTATGTCAAGAACGGCAGCTCGTTCACCAACAACGCGACGGGTTTGGTCACGGCCACGGGACACGGGGTTCTGCTGCAGACGGGCGGGAACGTGCTCAACTCCGGCAGGATCGTGGGCGGCACCTACGCCGTCCAACTGGTCGCGGCGGGCACCGTCGTCAATTCCGGCACGGTCAGCGCCACCAATGCGACGAGCGGCGCCGGCGTCGACCTCAAGAGCGGCGGCACCGTCACGAACCAGGCCCATGGCCTGATCCGCGGCACCCATTACGGCGTCCACGCCGCCGACACGACGACGGTCACCAACGCCGCATCGGCCTCGATCAACGGCGGCAGGATCGGCATCGATATCCTGGCAAACGGCACGGTTCTCAATTCCGGCAACGTCATCGGTTCTGGCGGCACCAGTGATTCCGGCATCTACCTGAAGAGCGGATATGTCCTCAACGCGCTGCACGCGACGATCGATGGCGGCGTTAATTTCTCCAGTGCCGCTGCCACCGGCGCAAGCGCCGGCACGCTGGTCAATTCCGGCGCGATCAGGGCGCTCTATCCGCCCGGCCCGAAATATGGGGTTGCCTTCCACCAGAGCGGCACGTTCACCAACGCGGCCAGCGGACTGATCACGGCCCACGGCTATGGCGTGCTGCTCGGCAATGGCGGCAGCGTGCTCAATTCCGGCACGATCGTCGGCGGCTCGGGAAATACCATCGGCAGCGGCGTCGATCTGAAAGCCGGCGGATCGGTCGCAAACAATGCCTCCGCCGCGATCAAGGGCGTTATCGGCATCGATCTGCTTGCGGGCGGTACCGTGACCAACGCCGGCACGATCGCCGGCACGGGCGGCAAGGCGATCGCGTTTTACGGCACGGCGAGCGGCCAGCTCATTGTGGATGCGGGCGCCGTGTTCAGCGGCGCCGTCATCGGCAGCGCCAGTGCTGCCAACGCGCTCGAACTTGCGGCGGGCGGCGTCGGCACGCTGAGCGGAATCGGCACGAACTTTGTCAATTTCGGCAACGTCACGGTCGACAGCAGCGCGCATTGGGAGCTGACCGGCTCGAACGCACTCACGGCGAACTCGACGCTGACCAACAACGGCACGCTCACGCTCTCCGGCGCGACGCTCTCGGATGCGGGCAGCGTGATCAACAACGGCACGATCGATCTCGATCCGAGCACGATGACTGTCGCGAACCTGAACGGCGCCGGCACCGTGACGATCGACGCCGGCAGCACGCTAGCGGTGCAGGGCACAGTGAGTTCGGGACAGCACATCGTCTTCAGCGGCAGCGGCGCCGAGCTCGATCTCGGCGCGCCCTCGAGTTTCAGCAACACGCTCACCGGCTTTGTCGCCGGCGACAAGATCGGCCTCACCTCGGTTGCCAACGTCGCCGGCGGCCGTGCCGACATGGACTACAGCACCAATGTGCTGACCGTCACCGAGGGCGGCGCGACCTATCACTTCCAGTTCGACAAGAACCAGATTTTCAACGGCGACTTCTTCCATCTGGCCTCGCAGGGCGGCGGCACGGTGATCACGGCGGACCAGATTGCCTGCTATCGCCGAGGCACGCGGATCGCGACGAAGGCCGGCGAGACGCTGGTCGAGGAGCTTTCGATCGGCGACGAGATCATGACGGCCTCGGGCGTGGCACGTCCGATCAAGTGGATCGGCCGGCGCAGCTATGGTGGCCGCTTCATCATCGGCCGAAAGGACATCCTGCCGATCTGCTTCAAGGTTGGATCGCTCGGCGAAGGACTGCCGAGGCGCGATCTCTGGATCTCGCCGCACCATGCGATGTATCTCGATCGTGTGCTGATCGAGGCGAAAGACCTCGTCAACGGCGTGTCGATCGTACAGGCCGACGAGGTGGACAGTGTCGAATACTTCCACATCGAGCTCGACAGCCATGACGTGATCCTCGCCGAGGGTGCGCCGTCAGAGACGTTTGTCGACGACGACAGCCGCGGCATGTTCCACAATGTGCAGGAATACGCCCTGCTCTATCCCGACGAGGCCGAGCGGCCCACGCGCTATTGCGCGCCGCGGCTTGACGAAGGGTTTGTGGTCGACGCGGTTCGACGGCGTCTCGCGCTGCGCGCCGGCCTGGCGATCGGCCCGGATAGCGGCGCACTGCGCGGCTCTGTCGATGTCGTGAGCGCGCACGCGATCGAGGGCTGGGCACAGAATCTCCGTCATCCCGAGGCGCCCGTCTGTCTTGATGTCTACGCGGACGGCAGCCTGATCGGACAGACCTTGGCGAACCGCCATCGCGGCGACCTGGAGACGGCCGGCATCGGCAATGGACGCCACGCCTTTGTCTTCACGCCGCCGGATGGCATCGCCTTCCCGCCCGGCGCAATCGAGGTGCGGCGCTCGCTCGACGGCGCGCCGCTCGAACGACCCGGTGCAGCCTGCCACGCCCTTGCGGCGGCCGGCTGAACCGAAATCAGTCCCCTCTATTTATCGCGCTCGAACACGAGCCTGCGAAAGTCGGTCTGGCCCGGGAATGTGATGCTCGGCCCCGGCGCGGTTTCGACAAAAAGCTCGTCGCCGTCGATCCGATAGTGCCGGCGTTGCTCGGTGCCGTTCCAGTCCTCATTCCAGGACACCTCGACGCGGGTGATGAAATCGCTGCCTTCGACGCGGTAGCGTCCGCTATAGGCCAGCATTGTTTTATGGAGCGCCGCACGGGTCACGTCATCCGTGCCGCCCTTGCGCCCATCGGCCGTGGTCACGACGATGCTGCGCCCCTCCCGGGTCAGCACGAGATAGCCCGACGGCCGCGCACCGAACACATCATGCGTCGAACCGTCGGCCGCGACCACCTGCCACGACAGCAGCCTCCAGCTCCCGACCAGATCATCCGCGCCGCCCGCGTGGACCGGCGCACTCACCGCAATCAGGCTGGTTGGCGCCAGCACCGCGATCATCGGCAACAGCCGCGTTCGAAACATCGACGTCATGGTGTGATCTCCGCTGCCTGAAGCGCGCCTACCCTTGTGCGCAGCGCCGAGACGCGCAATGCGGAATGTGCTAAGCGTGCCTCAAGCTCAGCCGAAGGCAGGTAAAATGCCGCTCAGATACGATCTGGTGGACTTGAGGCTGTTTCTTCATGTCGTGGAAGCCGGCAGCATTACCCATGGCGCGCAGCGGACCAACATGTCGCTGGCCGCCGCAAGCGAGCGCATCCGCGCCATGGAAGACGCGCTGGGTTCACCCCTGCTCGAGCGAAAACGCAGGGGCGTAGAGCCGACCGGCGCCGGCGCGGTGCTGGCCCAGCATGCAAATGTGGTGTTGCAGCAGCTCGAGCAGATGCGCGGCGAGCTCGGCGGATTTGCGCAAGGACTGCGCGGACGCGTCCGGCTGCACTCGAACACGGTCGGCATGCTCGAATATCTGCCGGCCGCGATCGCGAAATTCCTGTCGGATCATCCTCACATCGACATTGATCTGGAGGAGCATCACAGCCCCGCCATCGTGCGCGCGGTGGCGGCCGGCCGCGCCGACATCGGCATCGTCGCCGGAAACGTCGATCCAACGGCTGAGCTGCAGACCTTTCCCTTCGCGCAAAACCAGCTCGTTCTGGCGGTGGCGCGCAGGCACGCGCTGGCACGGCACCGCGAGGTCAGCTTCAGGCAGGCCCTCCAATACGATTTCGTCGGTCTTGGTGCCGACAGCGCGTTGCAGGCCTACGTGAACCAGCAGGCGCTGCGCGCCGGCTTGAGCTTGCGCGTGCGATTGCGCCTGGGCAGCTTCGACATGATCTGTCGAATGGTGGAGAACGGCATCGGCATTGCCGTGCTTCCGGAGGCAACCGCGCGGCGCCTGCAGGAATCGATGGCGATCAAGGCGGTTGCGTTGACCGATGGCTGGGCCGCGCGGCACCTCACCACCTGCATACGCAGCCTGAAAACCCTGTCACCGCACGCCAAGCAGTTGTTGAAAGTCCTGCAGCCGCAAGCCCTGCCGTAAAGCTGTTATTCCTCGAACGCCAGCTCCAGGCGTCCGCGCAGCGACTTCAGGAGCGCATTCGCCGCGCCGATCGCCTTCGGATCGAGGCCCTTTGCGAGCGCCCTCGCCCAGGGCTTTTGCCGCCGCTCGGCTTCACGATAGAGCGCTTCGCCCTTCCTGGTCAGCCGCACCAGCTTGGCGCGACGATGGTGCGGGTTGTCGTCGAGCGCGACAATACCTTCCGCTTCCAGTTCGTTGACGATGCGCTGCACGCCCTGCCGGTGCAGGCCCATGGCGCGCGCCAGCCGCGCCACCGGTTCCGGCGCCGGCGACAGCGCGATGGCCCCCAGCACCTGCCAGCGCGCGCTGGTCAGGCCAAGATCGGCGACCAGGCGATCGCCGGCCGCGATCAGCCCGCCATTGACGCGGAACACCTCGAGGATCAGCCGGGTCAGCGCGTCATGACGCTGCTCGGTCGGCGGTCTTGCATTCATGACAATATATGATCATATTGACAATATATTGTCAATTTAGAAGGAGGCGATGATGATCGCCGGACTTGTTGCGTTGACGGTGGCGGCGGCCTTTGCCGGCGCCGCGTTCTATGTCGGTTTCGCCGAGCAGCCGGCCCGGCTCCAGCTCGACGACGAGGCCCTGCTGCAACAATGGAAGCCGAGTTACGCGCGCGGCTTTGCCATGCAGGCAACACTGGCCGTGATCTCCGCCGCCTTCGGTTTCCTCGCAAGCTGGCAGCTCCGCGACTGGCGCTGGGCGCTCGCCGCCGCGCTGATTCTGGCGAACTGGCCCTACACCCTCTTCGTCATGATGCCGACCAACAAGCGGATCGGCGCGTGGCCGATCGGGGCGGCCAGCGGCGAGCTATGCGCATTGATCGTAAAATGGGGGAAGATGCACGCCGTGCGCACCGTGCTCGGCCTCGCCGCAACAGTGGCCTATCTCATGCTGGCTGCGATGGCCTAGGCGCTGATCGCCGCCTCGCCGCGGCCGCGGCCATGAATTTTGCGAATGGAGCCCATTAAACAAGACGGATGGCAAAGCCGGCAATATCCGGAATAATCCCCGGAAATAACAACACAAGTCGACATCGGGGAGACGTCTATGTTTCAATGGATGCGGGATCTCACCGCAGGTGAGCGGCGGACCATGGCCGGCTGTTTCGGCGGCTGGTCGCTGGATGCACTCGACGTGCAGATCTACAGCTTCGTCATTCCGACATTGCTTGCGACCTGGCAAATCTCGCGCGGCGAGGCTGGCCTGCTTGGCACGGTGACACTGGTGGTCTCGGCATTCGGCGGCTGGTTCGCAGGCGCGCTCAGCGACCGTTACGGCCGGGTCCGCGTGTTGCAGATCACCGTGCTGTGGTACGCGGTGTTCACGTTTCTCTGCGGTTTTGCGCAGAACTTCGAGCAGCTATTCGTCCTCCGCGCGTTGCAGGGTCTCGGCTTCGGTGCCGAATGGTCGGCCGGCGCCGTGCTGATGGGCGAAATGATCCGCGACAAATATCGCGGCCGCGCCGTCGGCTTCGTGCAAAGCGGCTGGGCGGTGGGCTGGGGCGCGGCGGCGCTGCTCTACACCCTGCTCTATGCCGTGTTGCCCGACGCGACCGCCTGGCGCGTGATGTTCTGGATTGGCCTGACCCCGGCGCTGCTGGTGTTCTGGATCCGCCGCACCATCAAGGAGCCCGAAGTCTTCAACGCGCGGCGCAGCCTGGATACCAACGGCCTCACCCAGGCCTTCTCCGTGCTGCGGCCGCCCTATCTGTCGACCACGCTCAAGGTCGCGCTGATGGTGACGGGCGCGCAAGGCGGCTCCTACGCATTGTCGGTCTGGCTACCCACTTATCTGAAGACCGAGCGGCATCTCAGCTCGCTGAACACGGGCTCGTATCTCCTGATCCACATCTGCGGAGCTTTCGCAGGCTTTCTGGTCGGCGCCTATCTTGCCGACGCGATCGGCCGCAAACGAACCTTCATCGTCTCCGCCCTCGGCTCAATGCTCTGTGTCGCGATCTACCTGGCTGCACCGATCAGCGACGGCCTGATGCTCATACTCGGTGCGCCGCTCGGTTTCATCATCTACATGATGTTTTCCGCGATGGGTCCGTTCATGACCGAATTGTACCCCACCGAAGTGCGCGGCGCCGGCCAGGGTTTTTGCTACAATTCCGGCCGCGCCATCGGCGCGCTGTTTCCCGCGCTTGTCGGATTCCTGAGCGACCGGCTCGGACTAGCCAGCGCCATCCTGCTGTTTTCGCTGTTGGCGTACGGCATCATGCTGCTGGCACTGATCATGTTGCCGGAGACAAAGGGGCGCTCCGTGGCAGCGATCGAACCTGGCGACATGTCATCGCTGCCGACGTCACCCGTGGCGGTGCGGGACGGGCTTGCGTGACCAAGAAGCCTTGAGTTGGCAACGTCCGGGCGTGGCCCTCGGTTCGCAACCGGGGGCCCTACCCCTTCACATCGTACTGCTTGGAAAGATGGTCGCCGATCTGCACCAGCATCGCGACCGCCTCGGGATAGCCGGGCTTGTCTTGCGTGGCCTTGTCGGCGCTGGCGCGAAACTCCCAGCTGTCGCCGTCGCGCAGCACCGAAATGATCATGCCTTCCGGATACTCGGCATGAACTTTCAATTCCGCCTTCGCCATCTCGATGAGTTCGGCTTGGGTCTTGACGGGCTTGCTCATGCGGTCCTCCGGCAAATGGATCCGCTGCAGGTTGCCGTGTCGAGGGGCGGATGTCGAGAGGAGCCACCGGCGATAGTCTATATCGGGCTGCGCAGGATTGCCGCCAACGACCGCTGATCCGGCATATCCTCGCGGCGCACTCCCAGAACACGGGCCCCCGTTCGCAACGCGCGCCGTGCGATCTCGTCAACGACGCCATAGTTATGTGCATCGCCGGCTCCGTCGAAGGTGACGGCACCCGTTTCCTCGTCGACATAGCCGTTCACAACATTATCGATATCGATCATAAGCTGATCGATATTCCCAAACGTAGCCGCTCTTGCCGCATCAGAAATGTCAGCGGTCGTCCGGCGTTGCCCTGCTCGGGTTTTGAACAAGGCCGCAAATTCGGCTATCTGTCCCTTGTAGTACTCATCGAGAATGGGACGTGCGGCGCTGGCCAGATCAGCCTCGCTTGTCCGATCATGGCTTCCAGAAATCGTTTTCGGCAGCACTTTGATGACGCTAACCGACCGGAACAGTGAGTCGAGGGGCTGTGTGGCAGCCAAGATGACCGGGATGTCGCTGCTGGCCAAGATCGGACGCAAAGCGAGGTCGATCTTGCGAACGTATTGTGCCAGCCTTGTCTTTTGACCCTCGCTGCCTTGTACGCGTCCACTTGGCGAACGATCATTGATCGTGGATTTGCCGACTGCGCTTGCTGCATCGGAAGGAAGACCCGGGACCTTGACCGCCGTTGCAGGAAGGTCAGAAAAGACCTCAACGAATCGGACTGCACTCTCGGAAACCGCCAACACATAGGAAGCCTGCGGGAAGGTAAGAGCCCGAATGATCGGCTTGAGGTGAAAACGGTCCGACACCTCGACTATTTCGCTCAGACGATTTGCCAGCCGGTAGGTTCGAACCCTTTCCGGGGTTGCCAACACCGCAAGACTGTACGCCTGGTAATTCCAGAACTCGTCGTCATCGGCGAGATCGTCGAGACTTTCCTTTAGGGCTTGGACACGACGTTTGTCTGTACCCGCTCCCTGAAGCTGGCGGACGCACTCGCGCACATGATTCGAGAATGCGATTCTCACTTCGCGGATATTTTGCGTCACCGGCGTCGTCGGGAGGTAAATTGACACGCAGACATCCGCGCGTTCATCGTTCAAAGCAGAGAGATCGCTTGAGGTCGGTAAGTCGAGATAAAGCATGCGCTATATCCTTTCTTCCAGATATCTCGATGCCATCGAGGGAAGACGGCCAAGCCAGCCCGACGCATTAGCTTTTGCAGGCAGCAATCTAACCTGCCTATCCAGAAAGCGCGATAGGCATAGTTCGACTGGAAACCCGTCGTCTTCAAAGTAACCGGCGCAATGGCAGTTGCGCGCGTGGTTTCGCTCGCCGCCGCGCTGATCCTGGCGAATTTGCGAGAGGAGCTAGCCGCCGGCCCGGCGCGCGCCCGCGGTGATCGGCGGCAGCGAGCCGGTCGGGTTCGGATCGGCTGCCGGCGCCCGCGCGGTGCCGTCGGGGAAGCGCAACTTCATCTCGCGCAGGAAGCCGTCGAGCGTATCGACGCTCGCCGCCATCTTGGCGATCGCGGCGAAGTCGCCGCTGTTGGCCGCTCGCGGCCTGCTCGCGGTATCGAAGGCGATCTTGTCGGCCTCGCCGCTCATCAGCGGCGCATATTTCTCGCGGAACCGCGCCGCCCCGATCGCGTCTTCGCCGAGCGCATAGCCGACCACGGCGCGGATGATGTCGCTCTTCTCGGCGGGATTGAGCGGCTTGAAGTCGCGCCAGCGGTCGCCGTAATAGATCTCGATCTGTTCGGAGGACTCGCGCCAGCGCCGCGCCGCCCAGTAGATGTCGGAGCGCAGCCGGATCGCCTCGCGCCCGGTGATGTTGGAAACGATGTCGATCGCGAGATCGTGACGGCCGACATCGCTCTGCGCGCGCGCCTCGAGCAGCAGCCGCTGCGCGCGCAATTCGCCGGAAAGATCGGCGATGCGGGTGGCCCGCAGCGCGGTGATGGCGAGATCGGGCTTGCGGTTGGCGAGATAGACCATCGCGAGCTTGGCTGCGACCTGTGCCCGCGCCGAGCCTTCAAGACGATGGTCGACCTGGTATTGCAGGAGCTCGGCGGCCTGGTCGAGCAGATCGACCGCGACCAGCCGGTCGGCGAGCTTGCGGATCATCTCGTCACCGCGCCGGCCGATCGGCGTCAGCTCGCGGAATTCATAGAACATGCCGAGCGCATCGATCGGCGGCAGGTCGTCGCCCTTGGGACCGAGGAAGATCTGCGCGAACAGCGCGGAGGCGGCGTCCTGCGCGGCCCGCGAGCTCTCGGAATTGGGCTCGAGCCGGGTCGCGGTCCGTGCCGCCTGCAGCGCCTCGGAATAGCGGCCGGTGTCGTTGTACATCTCCGAGAGCATCCGCAGCGTCTTCACCTCGGTGCTGTCACCACGCCACATGACCGACAGCAGTTCCAGCTCGCGCAGCGCGTCGGCCTGCTTGATCTCGTCACGCTTCTGCTTGAGCGCGACCTCCAGCAGCTTGGCTTCCGCCGCCGCCCTGCGGTCATCGGACGCAACTGCGGCCTTGTATTCGTCGAGCGCGTCGCGGTCGTGCCCGAGCGCTTCGGCGAGCCGGCCGCGCAGGACAGCGACTTCCGGCTGCATCTCCGCCGGCACGCCGATCACATCGAGCTCGGCGCGGCGCTTGGCGGCGCCGGCATAGTCCTTCACTTCGAGCGCGGCGCGCATGGCGTCGGCCGTGACGATGCGCTGCAGGTCAAGCGGCAGCGAGGCGATCGCGAACTCGACGTTCTTGAATTTCTCGCGCGCGTCGGCCCATTTCTGCTGGCGCGCCAGCGCGAGCGCCTGCCACATCTGGGAATCGTAATTGCTGCCGATCACGGGATTGGCGAGGTCCTTCAGCCCCTGCCCGGGCCGGTAGATCAGGATGCTCGCGACCGCGTGGATCATCAGCGTGATCGATTCATCCTTCTTCGGATTGGCATCGGCCAGTGCTGCTTCGGTCTCGCCCTTGGCTTCGTAATACATGCCGCGCGCCATGTAGAAGCGGGCAAGATCGAGCCGCGCCTGCGGGCGCAAATCCGGCTCGGCGGTCGCGACCGCGCGGATCAGCGCGTTCTGGCGCGGCACGAACATCTCGGTCTGGTTCTTGCGCCACTCCTCGACATCGAACAGCGGACGCACCGCCATCGGCGCGCGTTCGGCGGCGACGTCGACCGACGACAGCGTGAGCCCGCCGGGCTTGCCGACGATGACCTTGGTGCCGGCGATCTCGACGGCGACGTCGTCGGAATTCGGACGGATTGCGACGCCATGCGCGGAATCGAGCAGCGAGAAGTCGACGAAATCCTGCCGCTTGATGAAGCCGCGGATCGGTGGTGCGGCGGTGACGACCAGCAGCGTGTCGCCGGCATCGGGATCGAGCAGGCGGTGCAGCAGGCCGGGATTGGGCAGCGGCACGGCGATGTTGGCAAGCGCGGGATCGGTGATGTTGCGCACCACCGACAGCGGTTGCGGCGGCGCCTGCACCTTGTCGGCGAACAGCAGATTCCAGACGGCGCCGCTTGAGCGTTCGTCGCTGGTGAGCGAATGCATCTGCGGACGGTTGAGGCGGATGCGGATCGCCTGCCCGTTCTCCAGCGGCATGCGGCTGACCTCGCCGATAACAGCCCCGCCCTTGGCGCGGATCGGCTCGACATCGAGCGGCCGCCGGGAATCGAAGATCAGCCAGACCGTGTCGCCGCGGCGGAACGAGGCCGCAGGCGTGACGGTGGGAAAGGTAAAGGTGAGACGCAGGCCGTCGCTGTCGCGCCAGGCATCGACCTTCACCGCTTCTTCCGTCGATTTCGCCTCCGGCTGCGGAGCCGCGGCCGTCATCTGCTTCGGCGCTTCCGCGGCGGGCGCGGGTGCCGATGTCTCCTTCTTCGGTGCTTCAGCCACTGGCGGCGCCATCTCGGCGGCGGGCTTTGCCTCCATCGCCTGTGGCGGCGGCTCGGCGGAAACCTCGTGCTTCGGCGTTTCCATGGCCGGTGCCGCTTCAGGCTTTGCCGACTGAGATTTGGCCACCTCGGGCTTTGCAGCTTCAGATTTTGCCGCTTCCGGCGCAGCGACAGCGGCGGCCTGCTCGGATTTGCCTTCCGCCTTCATCTGCCGCGTGATGGTCTCCGAGGTCGGCGGCGTGATCTCTTCTGCCGGCTTTTCGGGCGCGGCTTCCTGTTTCGGCTTTTCGGCCATGGCGGTCCGCGCCGCCGCGGGCACGGCTTCGGCCACGGGCAAGGCCTGCGCCTTTGCCCTCTCCGCCTGGAAGGCGACGTCGATATTGTAGGTCTTGTCCTCGCGGAAGGAATGCACGTCGACATCGCCGATCATGGCGATCTCGACCAGCGTATTGTCGCCCTCGATCTTCTGGTTGATGGAGGCGATGTTCGGGGGTGCGGCGATCTTGGCGTCGGCGAGATCGAAGGTGAGCAGCGAATTGAACGACAGTGTCAGCTTCTGGTCGTTGAAGATCGAGGACGCGCCGACCCCGTCGGGCATCTCGAACACGAAGCGCACGAAGGTCGGCTGCACCAGCGCGCGCACGCGGATCGGCGGCCGCTTCTTGGCGAGCGCCTCGGCGCGCTGCTGGCGCAGCGCCCGCTCGGCCGCCCGCGCCCGCTCGGCGAGCTCGCGCACCACCTCGATCGGCAAGGGCGGCGGCGGACCGCTCCAGCTGTCCGGCAACAGGTCGACGAAGGTGCGCTCGCCCGCCTGCATGGTGTTGATTTTCACCCGCTGCGCCAGCGACATCCGGATCGCGCTGCCGTCGGGGTCGCGCCGAACGTTGGCGACGTAGTCGGGAACGGATTCGGCAAGACGATCGGCCGTGAGGTCGACCGGGCGCTCGAAATGGATCACCACGATCGAACCCGCGGTGGTGACCTCGGTCGCGATGTCCTCCGAAAACTTGAGCACCAGCCGCGCGTAGCCTTTTTCTTGGGAGAACGTCGCCTCACCCTTGGCCGGCTCGGATCGCGCGGATTGGGCCGACGCAAATGTCGCCGTCGCAAGCGCCAGCATGGCGGCTGCGACAAGGCAGCGCCCGACGGTCCGCGCCAGGGCGCGGACTTGCGACCAAGATCCGATGGCTGCAACTCGCGCCATTCCCGACATGTCTTCCACTTCAGCGATCCGCTTCTCGAAGGAAGCGGAGCGCCCTCGCCCATCGCGGCTCCAGGACAGGATGAAAGGAGTCTAGGATTGGCGAATTAACGTCCTGTTAACGTCAACTCATTGTTTCGAAAAGGATCGCGGTCCCTGCCAATGCCAAGGGGTTCGCACATCGCGGCTAGGATGTGCTGCCACAGAATGAGAGGGGCAAGCGCATCCTGCGATGGGGCTGCGATCACGCATGGCTCGCATCGCCAGCCAAACCGGAACGCGGCGTCCGCAATTGGTGCCGCCGGGTGGGCGCCATGGCTCACCGATGACGAGCTCGCTGAGGTCATCGCCAAGACCAGGACATCCAACAAGCCCTGGTCCGCCGATCAGTCCGCCACCGTGCTTGAGATCGGTGTGCGCGACCGCTCAACCCTGCACCGAGCGTGTCTCGTCCACTGAGTGGACCATCGGCTTGGAACGACAGTTAACCTATTCCGGACGACCACCTGCGTATTTTGTGAGCGAGAACGTGAATTGACTTGGATCAATATTGCCCACTGCCTGAGTGCCCTAGCGTTGTGCCGACTTCGAGGAGGTTCGAATGCGCACTTTGGCTTTAACAATTCTGACGGTGGGTATGGTTTTGGCAGGGCAAGCCCGGGCTCAGCCCTATAGTTCTTCGCCCCTGCCTACGGGGCCGAATAGCTACTGCGTGCAAGGGGACATGTATGGCTATCCCGGCGATTGCCATTTCTCCAGCTACGCCCAATGCATGGCGACCGCGAGCGGTACTTATTCCTATTGCAGGATCAATCCCAAGTACTACTTCGCGCAGCGGCGCGGCGCCTATTGGGACCGATACTGAGCGGCAGTAAAGCCCCATACGCGCCCGCCCCTAAACCTTCCAGTGCGGATATCCCGGTGAGGAACGCGTCGGCAGCGAGCGCGTTACGGAACTGTGGAGACGACACCATGACCACCATCAACATCCTGCATTGCAACAACGGCACCTATGCCGTCACCGTTAACGGCGAGGTCGTCGCCGCCGGTCTTCTGACCAACACCGCCGCATGGCTAGAGGCGGAGCGGCTGGTGGAGTCTGACACCGCCGAGGAAGCCAATGATAGGTTTGGCGGTGCCAACGGATGCGGTGACAGAGCGCGCCACCACTGACCCTCACGCCCCGCGCCCGCCGATTTGCCGGTGATGTCAGGCGCGATCCCTCACCTGGCGAAAGTCATCTGTAACCCATCATGCGTACCGGCGTTGCTTTCCAATTGAAATCCAACCGCACGTCGGCCCCGCCAAAATGAAGCTGCAATTTAGAATAGAGGTACGGCGGCGTCAGATGAGGTTCGGCAATGGGTTTGTTTGGCAAGTGGCGTCAACAAGAGCGTACCCCTCCGAAGGAAGAGCATGCCCCCCCGAAGGAAGAGACCATTGACATAGAGAAGGCAATGGCTGCGATAGGTGCGCGCCAAGCGTTCTTGGAGGCCCTTACATTGCATCTCGTCGGGGAACTGCCCCCCAAAAAACGAGACTCCTTGTTAGAACAACTTCAAAAATATGTTCGTGGATTGATCAGCCTTCCACCCCCGGTATATGTGCCGCCACATAGACGGGAAGACTTTCAGGACGAGTTGCGCCGAGCCATGCAAATTCTTGTTGAAAAGACAACAAGACCAAAATCGACAAGTTGATAGCGGAGATATCGGCCCGACGAGTGATTGTGGAGGCCCCCATACCCGCCCGCCTCCCGCTTTTTTCCGCCGCGCCCCTCCGCTTCCGTCCCGCCCCATTTTCGCATTTTCGGAAATGGCCCGCGTTTTGCTGCGGCGGGTTCGCTTTGCGGCCGAGGTGCGCGACGGCCCCAGCGGGCTGGGGGCTGTTTGCTGGGGCCGTCTTTCACTTGGAAGTGCCGACCAGAGAAAGCGGGGGCCACCCTGATCAGCACGGCGAGGCTAGCGCGATTTTCAGGTGTCTAAGCATCACCTTTTCGCGCGCGCTCGGCCGCCTGCACCATCGTTAGTGGAGCTGGGTGAAGACGGCGAAAGCGATGGTGCAGACGGCCACCATGGCCGCTGTGGTGACCGTCATGATCCAAAAATCGTGCTGAGTGTCCATCGCGGGCTCCCCCTGCCAAGCCGGAGCCATAACGGCGATCGGGAAAGATGGTTCCCCCACCTGACTATTCCGAAAGTCTGGACATTCGATCCACCTCAAAACAGGATTACGATCTCCAGGTCGAGGCGCTGAAGGCCGCCGGTTGCGAGCGGATATTCAGCGAGAAGCGGTCGGGCAAGTCGACCGATGGCCGGCGCGAGTTTAGCAAGCTTATGCGCGCTCTGGTCCCCGGTGACGTGGTTGTTGTCACCCGCCTCGATCGGCTGGCTCGCTCCAGTCGCGACCTTCTCAACATCGTGCACGACCTTGAACAGGCCGGCTGCGGCTTTGTCAGCCTCGCCGAGGTGTGGTGCGACACCACCACACCGAGCGGCAAGTTGCTGATCACGGTCTTGGGCGGCATCGCCGAGTTTGAGCGCTCGCTGATTATGGCCCGCACCGAGGCCGGCATTGCCAAGGCCCGCGAGCAAGGCAAGCGGTTCGGCCGTCCCTCCGCCCTCGACGCCGGCCAGCGGCGCAAGATCGCGGAACGCTACGCTGCCGGCGCCACCATGGCGCAGCTGGCAGCCGACTACGAGGTAGGCGAGGCCACCATCTTCAGGGCGCTTCAAGGCCCTTTCGATCAGGCCGCGTGAAGCGCCGCCCGCGCGGCAAGGCCTGATCGGCCTCGACCAACCACCACCACGAGGCCATATTCCCCAGGCGTCATCTTCTCGGGCGAGAGGAGTTTAGTCATGTTCCGTAAAGTCACGATCGCGTTGTTGGCGACTGCGGCGCTTGGAATGCTTGCACCCGACGTTGTGTCGGCGCGTGGTGGTGGCGGTGGCTTCGGTGGGGGCATGCACGGCGGCATGGGTGGCGGCTTTGGTGGTGGTTTCCACGGCGGCTTCGGCGGCGGTGGTTTCCGCGGAGGTAGAGGCGGTTCTCACGCCGCCAGATTTAATGTCGGCCGTCTTCGCGGCGCGGCGATTGGCGGGCGCGGATTTCGGGCCGGATTCCGGGACGGATTCCGGGCCGGCTTGACCGCCCGAACCAGCCCCTTGGCGATTCGCACGACGGTCATAAATGGGCAGAGAACCAAGCTGCAGTGTTTCACGTCAGACTGCAGCTTAGGGCATAGTTGGACGGAATAGCTCGACCGCCCGGTACGCGTTACGCTCGTTACGCTTGCCCGCGCAGATCGCCGGCCGCGCGCGCTGCAGGGCTGCTTCTGGCGCCGATCGCGGCCCGCCTGATCACCGCTTGATCTAGATCAACGCGCGCGCTCAGCCGCAGCATTTCCCTGCGGACATGAGGCGCGATACCCGCGATACCATGTGGCTGGTCCTTTGGTACGGCTGGCTGATTATCGTGATAGCGGCGATGACTTATGTCGCGCTCGGCCTTTGAATGACAAGGCGCAGCGCTTCACCTGATGATGCTTTCGCACAGGCTGCAGCCGCGTCACCATTGCCAAGATCGCGAAGCGCGCCGCCTGATCGGCCTCGACTACCTCGACCTTCGACGGGCCGCAACAATGAAGCGCCTTCTTACGACAACCGTCGCGACCTGGATGTGCTCTGGCGCGGCCTTCGCAGATCATCCGCTGACTCCACACGATGTGGCCTATGTGATAGCCGCGTTCGGGAGCCTGCACGTCATGTATGAGTGCCCCGGCTTTGCGTCGATCACGGGCGGCATTCTCAAGCTGGGCGACTCGATGGGCGTTGACACTGACGCAATCAACCCTGCGATCGAGCAGGCGATGCGCTTGGGCGCCGGCATGGACTACGATCGCTCGAAACTCATACCAGGGGTCACGCGGCTGATAAACCAGACCCTTGAGAGCATGGACCGCGAGGCAGCCGAGAACAAACCCGAGTTCTGCAAACGTTGGAGCGACCTTCTGGTCGACAAAGGCCTGATCCAGCGAAAGCCGCGGGAGTGAGACCCGACGAGGGACATTCCTACCGCGCGCGGCCCCTCATGGCTCGCTCTGCGGTACCGGCCAAATTCTATTTTTGCGGCAGGACCTTGCCCTCGATCTTGGGAAGATCGGCGGAGGCGGCTGCGGATTTCTCGCCGCTCGCGCGGCGCGCGAGCTCGACCGTCAGCCGTTCGGCCGCGTCCGTCTGCATCAGCCCCAGAATATCCGACATCTTTCGTGGCGCGATCTGCGAGGCGATCTCGATCAATACCGGCATCTCGAGCCGGTCGAACACCTTTGCGGCGTCCTTCGGCTTCATGCCCTCATACATCGTGACGATGCCCTTGAAGCGTGCATTCTCCGCCTCGGCCTTCTGGTCCTTCGTGGCCTTCTCGTTGGCCTCGAACGCCTTCATCTCCTCGACCTTGTTCTCGATCCGCTTTTCCGCCTCCTTCAACAGGCTCTCGCGGATGTCGATCTCGCGCGCACGCGCTTCCAGTTCCTGCCGGCGCTGCTGCAGCCGCTCCAGGATCGCGCGCTCGGAAGCCGAGACCGGCTGCTGGTTCTCCTCGGGATGCATCACCACGCCGTCGGGCTTGGAATCCGGCGCCTCCGGTTTCGGCTTGTCCTCCTTCGGCGCCTCCTGGGGCGCGCCATGGACGGAGCCGGTGATGTCGGCCGGATCGCCCTTGTTAAACCCCTTGGCGACCGCTGAGGTGTCCTTCGTTCCGCCTGGGAAATTCAGATTGTCCTGCGCCCAGGAAGATTTGCTCCGCCCGGGATCGTAGTCGAACACATAGCCGCCATCGATCACGAGGCCTGCGACCTTGAGCACGGCGAGGCAGAACACCGCGACGACGACGACCGGAATGACGCGGATATTACGAAACGATTTCATGCCGCGAGGCCACCGGTCCTTCGCCGCTCAGAGAAGGCCTGCGCCGCGGCGGCCACTGCCTTGGCGCTCGAAAGGCGCGGCGCCTCCAGCGGCGCCGAAGCCGGCGGCGCCACGCGCGCCGGCGGTTCCGGCTCGGCGGCAGCCGCACCTTGCGGCCGCGCGGCGATCGCGATCTTGGAGAGGCGGCGCACCACATGATCGCATTCGCTGAGCTGGCGCTTGAGATATTCCGACATCTGCGTTGCGGAGGTGAGCTGGTTGCCGAGATTCTCGTTGACGTCGCGCACGGCGTGCTTCAGCCCGCCGATGGCGCGCTCGGCGATCTCGGTGGCGGTGACGAGTTCGGCGATCACGGCTTTCAGCGAATGCTCGTCGGCCCGCAGCCGCTTGAGGCGGCTGTTGAGCAGCATGCAATAGCCGATGGTCACGAGCAGCAGCACGGCGACCAGGCTCTCGATCATCAAACCTAATGAGTGGTTCATTGGGCCTCCATCAACTTTTCCTGCTCGTCCGCCTTCTCGAACATCGCCAGTGTCGTCTTGGGCTTGCGCAGCGGCTTGGTGACGCGAATGGCGACGCGGTCGCCGACCCGGCCCATCCGCCCCTCGGTGAGCGTCACGCTGCCGCAGCGGACCGTCACGGTCGCGTCGGCGCGCATTTCCAGCGGCAGGGTGTCGCCGACCTTCAGCTTCATCAGCTGTTTCAGGGGAATGTCGGATTCATAGAGCACCGCATCGACCGCGATCTCGGCCTGCGCGATTTCGGTGGCGAAATGGCCTTCCCAGATCGGGTCGCGGCCGAATTTTTCGCCCATGAACATCTGCAGCAGCACGCCGCGGATCGGCTCGATGGTCGCATAGGGCAGCAGCAGCTCGACCACACCGCCGCGGTCTTCCATGTCGATGCGCAGGCGCACCAGGATCGCCGCATTCGCCGGCCGCGAGATCGCGGCAAAGCGCGGATTGGTCTCCAGCCGGTCGATAGTGAAACGGACCGGCGACAGCGGCCGGAACGCAAGCTCGGCATCGGTCAGCACGACCTCGACCAGCCGCTTGACCAGGCTGGTTTCGATCGTGGTGTAGGGCCGGCCCTCGATGCGCAGCACCGAACTGCCGCGCCGGCCGCCGAGCAGCACGTCGATGATCGAATAGATCAGGTTGGAATCGACGGTCGCAAGCCCGAAATTGTCCCACTCCTCGGCCTTGAACACGCTGATCACCGCCGGCAGCGGGATCGAGTTCATGTAGTCGCCGAAGCGCACCGAGGTGATGCGATCGAGCGTGACTTCGACGTTGTCGCTGGTGAAATTGCGCAAGCTCGTGGTCATCAGCCGCACCAGGCGGTCGAACACGATTTCGAGCATCGGCAGACGCTCGTAGGACACCATCGCCGAATCGATGATCGCGCGGATGCCGTTGTTCTCGTCGAGATTGACGTCGCCGACGGTGAAACCGAGCAGATTGTCGATTTCCTCCTGCGACAGAACCCGCTCGCCGGAGTTCTTGCCGCTGCCGAAATCACGGCTGCCGTCCTCGACCATGGCGGCCCATTGCAGGGCCATCGATTCCGTGAGCTCGTTGGCGCTGGCTTCCTGCGCAGCCGCCGCGGGATCCTCGGAATCGAGCGCGGCCTCCCATTGGGCGGCTATGGCATCTTGGTCGACTGGATCGTTGCCCGCCATTGTCTTTAAGTCCGCTCGCCGCTACTGAACCATGATTTCCTTGAACAACACGGCGCTGACCTTGACCGGCGCGACCGCGTTGTTGACCCGCCGCGTCAGTTCCTCCTTCAGTCGGAACAGGCCCGCCGAACCGTTGAGGTCGGAGGCGCGAAGCTCGCGCATATAGGTCTGGAAGATGTCGGTGACGCGGGGCATGCTCGGCTTTATCTCTTCGATCTGCTTCTCTTCCTTGAGCTCGAGCACGACCTTCACCTTGAGATATTGCACGCGCTCGCCCGGATTGCCGGTCAGGTTGACCAGCATGTCCGGCACCTCGACGAACACCGGCGGCTTCATCTTGACGGCTTCGGCATGGTGCTCATCGTCGTGGCCACCACGGAACAACAGGAAATAGGTGGCCGCACCGCCGCCGAGCACGGCGAGCAGGCCTACGACCATGACGATCAGCTTGAATTTGCTTCTGGGTTGGGCGGCGACCTCATTGGTATCAGCTCCGCCTTCTTCATTCTCAGCCATGGTCCGCCCGGTCCGGTTGCAACGCTAAAGCCGATGCCAGCCAGGCAGCTCAAATCACGCGATACAATGCCCCCAGCGCACAGGCGCTCGTCCGAAGTGGACGCTAGGTAACAATGGTTAATGGTTCCTTTCGATCGGGCGGGAGCTAGGAAAAAGTTGCCGGGCAAACATGGTCAACAAGACCTTTCTGCCGCCCTGTCCGGACTCCTCTGAAACATCCAACAATCTGAAATAAAAGCGATTTCCGCTTTGGCACGGCTTTCGCTCTGAGCTTTGGCGAACCGGCCGGCTTGGGAGAGCCAAAGCGGTTCACTTTAGATCGGCGGCACGGCTTGGGAGAGCGGTGGCGCGGGTCGGACGCAAGGGGAGAATACCGGTGGAGAATGCGCTTCTCGTCGGACTTTCGCGGCAGACGACGCTCGAGCGGCATCTTGATGTCATCTCGAACAACCTCGCGAACGTCAATACCGTCGGCTTCAAGTCCGACCAGATGCTGTTCGAGGAATACCTGAACTCGGGCGCGCACGAAGACAATTTTGCCTTGCAGGACCGGCGCGTCTCCTACGTCCAGGACCGCGGCACCTTCCGCGATTACACGCAAGGAGCCTCGCAGCAGACCAACAACCCGCTCGATCTCACCATCAGCGGCTCCGGCTTCCTGGTGGTGCAGACCGCGGGCGGCGAGCGCTACACCCGCGACGGCAATCTGCATCTCAACAATACCGGCCAGCTCGTCACCGGCTCCGGCGACGCGGTGGTCGGCACTGCCGGACCGATCGTGTTCCAGCCGACCGATCACGACATCAACATCTCCCCCGACGGCACCATCACCGTGCTGGAAGGCGCGGCCCGAACGGATTCGATCCGCGGCAAGCTTCGCGTTGTCAATTTCGCCGATGCGCAGAAGCTGCTCAAGCAGGGCGGCAATCTCTACGCCGCCGGCCCAGGCGCAGGCGGCGCGCCGCAGCAAGACACCAAGTCGGTCGTGCAGCAGGGCTACATCGAGAAGTCAAACGTGAACTCGGTGGTCGAGATGGGCCGCATGATCGAGATCAATCGCATCTACACCAACATTGCCAACATGCTGGCCGCCGCGCACGACCTGCACAAATCCGCCATCGAGAAACTCGCCGACGTTCCAGCCTGACGCATGATCCGGAAAAGTGGAAACCAATTTTCCGAAAAGCATGCCCTCGGGCTTGACCCGAGGGATCATGCGCAAATTGAGGAGTACGTAATATGCAAGCGCTTCACACCGCTGCGACCGGAATGGCGGCACAGGAACTCAACGTTCAGGTGATCTCCAACAACATCGCGAACCTGCGCACCACCGGCTACAAGAAACAGACCGCGGCGTTCCAGGATCTGATCTACGAACATGTGCGCCGCGTCGGCGCGCAGGCCTCCGACCAGGGCACCATCCTGCCGGTCGGCATCGATCTCGGCGGCGGCGTCAAGACCGTCGGCACGCCGCGCTCGATGACGCAGGGCACGCTGTCGATGACCGGCAACGACCTCGATCTGGCGGTCACCGGCGAAGGCTTCTTCAAGATCCAGATGCCGGACGGCACCTTCCAGTACACCCGCGACGGCACCTTCCAGATGGACAACCAGGGCCGCGTCGTCACCGCGCAGGGCAACCCGGTGCAGCCGACGATTACGATCCCGCAGAACTCGTCGGGCATCACCGTCAACGCCCAGGGCCAGGTCTCGGTGACGCTGCCGGGATCGACGGCGTCCACGATCATCGGACAGATCGGCCTGACCCGATTTATCAACAAGGCCGGCCTGCAGCCGGTCGGCAACAACCAGTTCACCGACACGCCGTCGTCCGGCGCGCCGCAGGACGGCACGGCCGGGGCCGAAGGCTACGGCACCATGACGCAAGGCAGCCTCGAACAGGCCAATGTCGATGTCGTGTCGGAGATGAGCGACCTGATCGCCGCGCAGCGC
>DATMNV010000124.1:0-2049 GCA_035568535.1 Bradyrhizobium sp. | reverse complement strand
GCGTCGTGACGTCGCTGGTTGCGATGGGGCAGCGCGCCGATATCGGCGATGCGCAGCGGACATGGCTGAAGGAACGCAACGCCTGCGGGGACGACCACGCATGCATCGCGCGCGCATATCAATCTCGTATCGCTGCGCTGTCGGCAACTCTCGATGCGATTGCATCGCACGGCCCATTTTGATGCGCGTCTCGGAATAACACGGACGCTATCGGCCGAGCCTATACCTGCATATTGACACGGTATTTGTACGCTACACCGTTTCCTGAGAATGCTTCGTCACACATTTCGTGGGCAACGAGCCAACAAGATTTGGGCGTGCGGCTTGTAGAGCCGCTCCCGCGAACCGACAACCAGATTTATAGGGAACAGAAGATGACGATCGACCGTCGCGCAACGCGCATTCATGCGAATTATGCCGCTTTGGTGCTGCTCTGCACCGCCGCCTTTACCGGAACAGCGTTGGCAGGCGAGAAGCCGCCGCTGTTGCCCGACCAGCCGTCCGCGCTGACGACGACATCGCGGGTTTCCGCGACGATTGAATTCGGGCTGCCGTCGATCGCGTCGGCGGTCGAGCGTGACGTTCCGAGGCGGCTTGCAACCATCGACGAGCGTATCGGCTGCGTGAATCGGCGCGTTCTGGTGTTCAGGATCAGGGCCAATTGTGATGTTGACGGTTTTGTCGATCGCGGCGGGATATCACTCTATGGCCGTGGCGATCATATCGTCGGCTCTATTCCGATCTTCGGCAGCATCGAAGGCCAGGGTGCCAACAGGTTTACTGCCCGTATTCACGGCGATGCCGAGGGGCGGGCCATGGTAGAGGTCGAGTCTCGGCCGAAATTGACCAAGGACTGGTCGGTCGACCTCAATTTCAGCGACTCGTTCCACTGGACTGAACCGCCGGTGCTCCATGTTCTTGGCCGCGACATCTCGCTGACCAAATACGCCGAGCCCAGCATTCGCAGACAGCTCGGTCTGATCCGGGGGCGCGCGCAGGCAACGGCACGGCGGCTCGACCTGCATGACAAGGCGGCAAAGGCCTGGGAGCAGGCATTCCAGCCCGTCCAGATTTCGCAGGATCCCCAGGTCTGGCTGCAAATTACTCCGGCGAGCGCGGCATTCGCGGGCATCCATGCCGACGCAAGAGACCTCTCAGGCTCGCTTGAATTGACCGGCACGGCGCAGACGCTGGTCGGCCAGGCGCCATCCGCAGTGACGCCGACGCCGCTGCCGCCGCTCGGCAACGACATCGGTCAGCCCGGCACGTTCGACATCCTGCTGCCGGTGCGCGTCAACTATGACACGCTGCGTGACAAGATCATGCAGGTCGTTGCCGCCAGCAAGGCAGGCCCGATCGTCAAGGAGATGCAGATCTATCCGTCGTCTGGCAAACTGGTGATCGGCGTTCGCGTCGCCAAGCCCGGCGACACCGATGCGACCGCCGGCGAATGGATCTATCTGTCCGGCGCGCTGAATGTCGATCCCGGTCAGCAATCGATCAAGATTTCCAATCTGGCGGGCGACAGCTCGTTGCCCGACGGGTCCGTGGCGGCGCAACTGCAGAATGAGATTCTCGACCAGTTGAAGGACATTCCGGACGTCGGTTATGGCCTGGCGTATCAGAACCTGCTCAACGCAGCCAATGAGCGCCTGAACAGGCCGTTGAAGAACGGTTTCCGCATGGAAGGTAAGCTCACAACCGCCAAGCTGGACAGCATCCACCTCCTGGCCGACGGTGTCAGCATCGCGCTGCGCGCCAGCGGCGATCTCAAAATCCTCTATGGAATGTAAGGCCATGCCCCTCACATTCAGGCTCATTCTCGCCACCTTATGTATGTTCGCCGGAGCGGGTGTGGCGAACGCACAGACCGATTTCTATCGCGCGCCGAGATCAGAAGCGGCGGGCGCGCCGGGCACGCTGGTTCGGCAAGAGGTGATCGATGGCGCGCCTCTGGGCGCCACGGCCTATCGCGTGCTTTATCGTTCGACCGGGCTCGACAACAAACCAATTCTGGTGTCGGGCGTCGTGATTGTGCCGCCGGGCGAT
>DATMNV010000123.1:0-16398 GCA_035568535.1 Bradyrhizobium sp. | reverse complement strand
CGAATAGAGCCGAAAAATCGTGTCCGCGCTCATGGAGAGCTCGGTAGCGACGTCGCGGACGCCGAAATTCTCGGAATAGGCTGGCTTGCCATGCCGTTGGATCAAGAGGATCGCGCCGGGGATATTGCCCGTCACGACCTCGTTCCTGATGTAATCCGAAACCTTGGCGAGCCCTTCGGACGAAAACTGTCGTTCCGAGATCGAAGGTGATTCGGCGCGCGCGCAGGTGATGACGGCCAGCAGCCAAAGCGCCGCTATGGCTGCCCCGCGCACCATGCCGTCAGTTCTCCATCGCCTCATAGATCAACTGCTTCAGCGTTCGCTGGATGCGCTGCCGTTCGCTCGGCGTCTGTTCCAGCAGCACAAAGAACATGTCCTGCTTCGGATCGACCACGAAATAGCAGCCGCTGGCGCCGTCCCATTTCAACTCGCCGAGATCGCCCGGCGGCGGCGGTTTGGCGTTGCCGGGATCGGTACGCACCGCAAGCCCGAGGCCGAAGCCAAAACCATCACCCGGGAAATAGAAGAAGTCCCTGCCGACCCCTGCACCTGGACCGACATGATCGGTCGCCATCATCGTGAAGGTCTCGGGCTTCAGATAGGTCTTGCCCTCGAACGTGCCGCCATTGAGCAGCATCTGCACAAAGCGCGAATAATCCGCCATGGTCGAGACCATGCCGCCGCTGGCGGATTCCCACTTCTTCACGACCGTCGGGTCGTTTATGCGGCCGACCCGGAAGTCGCTGTCGTTCGGCACCGGCTGCGCCATCAGCTTCACCTTCTCCGGATCGGTGACGAAGAAGCCGGTGTCGGTCATCCCCAGCGGATCGAGCAGTTTCTCCTTCTCGAGCGCATAGAGGGATTTTCCGGCAGCGACTTCCATCACACGCGCGAGCACGTCGGTGGAATGGCCGTAGTCCCACAGCGCGCCGGGCTGGTTCTCCAGCGGCAATTTGGCGATGCGCTCGGCGAACTCGGCCAGGTCGAAATTGCCCTGATAGATATTGGCGGCGCGATAGGCCTTGCGCACCATGGTGTCGCCATAGAAGCCATAGGTGATGCCGGAGGTGTGACGCATCAGGTCGAGCACCGTGGGCGGATGGTCGGGCGCCACAAGATCGAGTGTGGTCGTGCCGTCCTCGGCCTTCTTCTCGACGCCGACCTTCACATTGGCGAATGAGGGAATGTACTTCGAGACGGGGTCGTCGAGCTTGATCTTGCCCTCTTCCAGCATCGTCATCGAGACCACGGCGGTGATCGCCTTCGTCATCGAGAACAGGCGGAAGATCGTCTTGTCGGTGATCGGCGCCTTGCTCACCACATCCTGCACGCCGAAGGTTTCGTGATAGACCGGCTTGCCGTGCTGCTGGATCAGCACGATCGCGCCGGGGATCTTGCCGGTCGCCACCTCGTTCTTGAAGAAGTCGCCAATCCGGGCGAGCTTGTCCGGATTGAAGTGCGCACCCGCCGGAATTTCGTAAGTGCCCTCGGCACGCGCCGGTAATGCGATCGCCGACGCCAGCAACATGCCGCAAGCCAGCGATCGCAACCCTTGAAATTGCGTCATTTTCCCTCCCAGGATTTGTCCGGGCGGGAGTTTAGCGGCGACTTTGGGGGGCACAAGGCCTGCTAAAGCCGTGTCAGGGCCTGTTCATGAAGCCGGGCGCTGTCGGGCGAAAAGCAGCAGAAGATGACGCGGGTAACTATTGCGGCGGAGGGCAGCGTTTCAGCCACCGTTTTGACGGCGATGTCGGCGGCGCGGTCGGGAGGAAAACGATAGACGCCCGTCGAGATTGCAGGAAACGCGACCGAAGCAAGATTGCTGGTGCGACAAAGCTCGATGCTTCGGCGATAGCAGGAGGCGAGCAGTTCGCCCTCGCCGTGGCTGCCGCCACTCCAGACCGGTCCGACCGTGTGGATCACATGCTTTGCCGGCAGCTTATAGCCGAGGGTGATCTTGGCGTCGCCGGTTTCGCAGCCGCCCAGCGTGCGGCACTCGGCCAGAAGCTCGCGCCCGGCGGCACGATGGATCGCGCCATCGACGCCGCCGCCACCCAGCAGCGACGTGTTGGCCGCGTTGACGATGGCGTCAACGCCGAGCGTGGTGATGTCAGCAACAATGATTTCGAGCCGCGCAGAACCGACCTCGCGCGCGGCCAAGATCAGACCGCGGCGTCGACCGCGACGCCCTTGTCGGCGAAGAGCTGCTGCAGTTCACCGGCCTGGAACATCTCGCGGATGATGTCGCAACCGCCGACGAACTCGCCCTTGACGTAGAGCTGGGGAATAGTCGGCCAGTTCGAATATTCCTTGATGCCGTTGCGCAGCTCGGCGGATTCCAGAACGTTCAGGCCCTTGTAGCCGACGCCGATGTGGTCGAGGATCTGCACCACCTGGCCCGAAAAACCGCACTGCGGAAATTGCGGCGTGCCCTTCATGAACAGCACGACGTCGTTGGACTTCACTTCGTTGTTGATGAATTGCTCGATGCTCATCTTTGCTTCCTTTTGCGGCAAGGCCCGCTGCGGTCTTGCCTTCCTGAGCCGGTCTCGTCCGGCCCATGTAACCCGACACTGTCCTTATATGTAGCGCAAACCTTTGTTCATCCAAAGCAAAATGGCGCGGATTTGATATGCACTACCTGCACCCGGCGGGCTGACCCCGGGGCCATCCATAGCCTGACGCCACTAATATCATAGCGGGGGGAGGCTTTTTTCCCGAATAGGAGCCCCTATTTAGGACGGGCTAGTACCGGGGAACCTCCTCGAGACATCGACGTTCTCTCCCTCGACCGGAGATACCTGTGACGAAACCAGCATCCGCTGCCGCCACGCTTTCAGCCCCCTATCCGTCACTCTTCTCCGATTCGGGCACGCTGGCCCAGAATCTGGTGGAGGCCTATCTCGCGGTCCGCGGCGAGACCGAGCGCCGGGCTGCGCCGCTCAGCGCGGAAGATCAGGTCGTGCAATCGATGCCGGATGCCAGTCCCGCAAAGTGGCACCGCGCGCATACCACCTGGTTCTTCGAGCAGTTTCTGCTGGGCGAACATTGCGACGGCTACAAGCCCTTCCACCCCGACTACGCCTTCCTGTTCAATTCCTATTATGTCAGCGCCGGTCCGCGGCATGCCCGTCACGCGCGTGGGCTGTTGACCCGGCCGGCTGCCGAGGACGTCGCGGCCTATCGTCGCCATGTCGATGCGGCGGTGGTGAAATTCTTCCAGGCTGCCGATGAAGCCAAACTCAAGACGCTCGCGCCACTGGTCGAGGTGGGCCTCAACCACGAGCAGCAGCATCAGGAATTGATGCTGACCGACATCCTGCATGCCTTCGCGCAGAATCCGATTCCGCCCGCCTATGACGCCGCATGGCGCTTCCCCGCCTCGACCCGCGGGGCTGAGGAATGGGTCACGCTCAACGAAGGCATCCATTCTGTAGGCCATGCGGATGACAGCTTCCATTTCGACAACGAGAAGCCGGCGCATCGTGCGCTCGTCGGGCCGGTCAGACTGAACCGCAACCTCGTCACCAATGCCGAATGGCTCGCCTTTATGAAAGATGGCGGCTATTCGACCGCCACGCTCTGGCTGATGGACGGTTTTGCAACTGTCACAAACGAAGGCTGGCAGGCGCCTGGCCATTGGCGCGAAGTCGATGGCGCCTGGCACATCATGACGCTCGGCGGGCTGCAGCCGATAGATCCGTCAAGCCCGGTCTGCCATGTCAGCTATTACGAGGCGGATGCGTTCGCGCGCTGGGCCGGCAAGCACCTGCCGACCGAAATGGAATGGGAAGTTTCCGCGCGCGCAGGACAATTGCACGACGCCTTCGGCATCGTCTGGCAGTGGACCCGCAGCGCCTATGCGCCCTACCCCGGCTATCGCGCCATCGAAGGCGCGCTCGGCGAATATAACGGCAAGTTCATGGTCAACCAGCTGGTGTTGCGCGGCTCCTCGCTTGCAACCCCCGAAGGCCACAGCCGTATCACCTATCGCAACTTCTTCTATCCACACCACCGCTGGCAATTCACGGGACTACGGCTAGCCGACTACGCCTGACTTTTCCCAAGGGTGCGGGTCCGGCAGGTGGAGACCGGGTTCGTGCTCAACAATGGATCAAAAAGCGCGCCGGTAAGCGCGTTCAGGAGAGTATCATGAATGTGCACGCTCCCGCTTTGGCCGACGCGCATCTTCCCGACGAGCAGACTTCCGCCTTCGCACGCGACGCGATCGGAGACCTCTCGCAACATCCCAAACGCCTGTCGCCGAAATATTTTTACGACCAGACCGGGTCGGAACTGTTCGAGGCGATCACGCGGCTGCCGGAATATTATCCAACCCGCACCGAGCTCGGCATTTTGCGCGACCGTGGCAACGACATCGCCGCCATCATCCCCAAGGGCGCGGCGCTGATCGAATTCGGCGCCGGCGCAACTACCAAGGTCCGTCTGCTGCTGGAGAAATGCGCGTTCGCCGCTTACGTGCCGGTCGACATTTCCGGCGACTTCATCAAGGCACAGGCCGATGCGTTGCGCCGGGACTTTCCCGATCTCGCGGTCTATCCGGTGGCCGCCGATTTCACCGCGCCGTTTGCGCTGCCCCCCGCGGTTGCCGGCCTGCCGAAGGTCGGCTTCTTCCCAGGCTCGACGATAGGCAATTTCGAGCCGCATGAAGCAAGCCGCTTCCTGCGCAGCGCCCGCGAGATCCTGGGCGACGGCGCGCAGATGATCATCGGCGCCGATCTCGAAAAGGACGAGCGCGTACTCTACGACGCCTATAACGACGCGGCCGGCGTCACCGCGCGCTTCAATCTCAACGTGCTGGTGCGCATGAACCGCGAACTCGGCGGGAATTTCGAGCTCTCCGCCTTCACCCACCGCGCGATCTATAACCGCGAGCGCCATCGCATCGAGATGCATCTGATCAGCAAGAAGCAGCAGGCCGTCCGCATGCTCGGCACCAGCTTCTCGTTCCGTCCCGGCGAAAGCATTCACACCGAGAACAGCTACAAATACAGCATCGAGCGGTTCACCGCGCTCGCGCGCGGTTCCGGCTGGCAGGTGCGGGAATCCTGGACGGACGCGAAGAGAATGTTCTCGGTCCACGCGCTGGTCGCAGGCTGATAGCAACAAGATTCGCGAGGCTTTGCTGACGTGTCTTAATCGTCAGTGAACGATCACCCGCATTCATCGGGAACTCGGGCAATGAGAGATGGCGGCGTGCGATAGATCACGCTGTCGCGGCTTGTTGCGCCCCCAATCCTTGAACGCTGAACCTCGGCGCAGGTATAGTCGACCTAATTTGTGAGCAGCCGACGCGTGATAGTCGGCGATTGACGCCGAAATTTGAAGCGTCGAAGCCTTTGAGCATTCCCATGAAGCGAGCCCTTCTGGCGTTTGTCTGCAGCGCCCTTCTCCTGGCAAATCCGCATCCCGCCATGGCGGACGCGGTGTTCGACCAGGACATGGCGAGCCGTTATCTGCGGGCGGCGCAATCCGGCGATGACGACGCGCAATTCTATATTGGCGCGCTTTATTCCGCAGGTATCGGCGTGCCGCGCTCCGATGAGGAAGCGTTCCGGTGGTTTTCACGCGCCGCCGATCAGGGCCACGCCCATGCCATGCTGATCCTGAGCGGCCTCTATGCCGTCGGCCGCGGCGTCCAGAAGGACAACATCAAGGCCTATAAATGGGCGTATATCGTCAACGGCGCCTCCAGGGTCGAGGAATTCCGCAACGGCTCCCACCAGCTGATCGGCGTGCTCGAAGGCCGGATGAGCCCGGAAGAGATCAATTACGCCAAGGCCGAGGGCGGACGCTGGCGCCCGGTGGTGTCATCAAGGCCTGCCCAGGCCACCGTTCCCCCCGTTCCGGCCGCGCCGTCCCAGGTCACCACCGCTGCACCCGTGCCCGCACCGGCGGCTGCCGCCGGCAAGTCGAGCGCGCAAGATTTCGACAGGAACGTCAAGAAGGGCGACGTCGACAGCATCCTCGACCAGGTGCCGCAGGGACTGCGCAAGAAATTCGGCTTCTAGCCAGGAGAGAGGATCGCGACCATGCTGCGGATTCTGGGAATTGCGATCCTCGCGATAGCCGCCGGCGGCGGATATTACGCCTACACCAACTATTTGCATGTGCAGACGGTGACGACCAGCGTCGCCACCATCGCCCCCGTCTCCGAAGCCATCTATGGCACCGGCACGGTCGAGCCCGCGCGGTGGGCCAAGGTGGTGCCGCTGCAGCGGCGCCGGCTGGTCGATCTCTGCACCTGCGAGGGGCAGACGGTGAAGGCCGGCCAGGTCCTCGGCCGCCAGGACGATGCCGAGGAGCGCAGCGCGCTGAACGAGCTGCAGATTTCGAGCCAGCAGGCCCAGCGCGATCTGGAGCGGGCCGAAAAGGACCGGACCAAGAGCGACGCCGCGCAGAAGGAATATGAGCAGCGCTGGACCCAGGCCGAGGAATACAAGTCGCGGATCGCGGCCCAGCAGGTGCGGATCGACCAGCTCGTGCTGCGCGCGCCGCTCGACGGCATGGTGCTGCGGCGTGACGGCGGGGTCGGCGATGTCGTGGGACCGACCGACGTGCTGTTCTGGGTTGGCCCGCCCCTGCCGATGCAGGTGGTTGCCGAGGTCAATGAAGAGGAAATCAACCGCATCGCCGTGGGCCAGAAGGCCTTCCTGCGCAGCGAGGCCTTCCCGGGCACGGCGTTGCGCGCCAACGTCTCCCAGATCACGCCCAAGGGCGATCCGACCCGCAAGACCTTCCGCGTCTATCTCCTGCTCCCGAACGACACGCCGCTGCGCATCGGCATGTCGGTCGAAGCCAACATCATCTTCCGCGAGAAGCCGTCGGCGATCGTCGTCCCGGCCGAAGCGGTCGCCGGCGATAACGTGCAGACCGTGAACAATGGCAAGATCGAGCGCGTGCCGGTCCGTGTCGGCATCCGTGGCAGCCGCAATGTCGAGATCGCAGGCGAGGTGTCGCGCGGCATGGCGGTGCTTTCCCCGGCCCGGCCGGATCTTGCCGACGGCACGCGGGTTCGTACCGAGCCGAACAAGAGCGCTGCCGCGTCGCAGGACGCCGCTCCCGACGCGACGGCGGATCAGCCGCAGGCCAACTCTGCGCCTGCTTCCGCTCCCGCGGCCCCTATGCTCGCCAATGCCGACCCCGACAATGCCGTGATCTCGCAGGCGATTTCCGCCCATATCGACTCGGTCGTGAACGACGCGCGGCGCAACGTTTCCAAAAACAGCCCCAATCGTTGATCGGGCGCAACCAAAATGGCCGCAAATCTCATCCTGAACATCGCCTGGACCCATGTCACGACCCGCGTCCGGCAGACGCTGGTCGGCATGGCCGGCGTCGCCATGGGCGTCGGCTTCACCATCATGATGGCCGGCCTGATGGAGGGCTCGCAGATCGACTTCCTGCGCCAGCTCGTCGACACCATGCCGCACGTGACCGTGCAGGACGAGCGCCGCACCGCACCCGAGCAGCCCGCGGACCGGGAATATGGCGCGGTGCAGATGTCGAGCGTGGCCAATGTGAACAGCCGTCCCGGCATCAGATATCCGGAATCGGTGATGGCCTCGCTGCGCTCGTGGATTCCCGGCGACGTCGCGCCGCAGGTCAAGACCACGGCGATCATCGATCATGGCGGCCGCATCGGCGTCACGCTGGTCGGCATCGATCCCCGTCAGGAGATCAAGGTCTCCAAGCTCGTCTCGCAAATGCGCGAGGGCCAGATCAGCGATCTGCAGCGCGCGCCGAACGCCATCATCATCGGCCAGGCGCTGGCGGAGAAGCTCGCGGTCAAGACCGGCGACACCGTGAACCTGATCGGCGGCCAGGGCACCCAGGTGAGCTCCGCCGTGGTCGGCATATTCCGCTCCGGCCTGAAACGCGTGGACGAGGGACAGATCTATGCACTGATCGGCACCGCCCAGCTGATGATGGGACAGAGCGGCGTCGTCAACGAATTGCGCTTGCGTCTGAATGATCCCGTGAGTGCCGATATGATCGCAAAACGGGTCGAGGGCCAGACCGGTTACAAGTCGGTATCGTGGCAGGAAGCCAATTCCGACCTGCTGTCGAGCTTCGCGGTGCGCGACTTCATCGTGCTGACCGTGATGGGCGCGATGCTGCTGACGTCGTCGTTCGCCACCTACAACATCATCTCGACCATCACCAACGAGAAGCGCCAGGACATCGCGATCATGAAATCGCTCGGCATGCGCGAGGTCTCGGTGCGGCGCATTTTCATCATCGAGGCCGCGATCATCGGCGTGGTCGGCACCCTTTTCGGCTGGATCAGCGGATATCTGCTTTGCTTCAGCTGGTCGCAGATCACGATCTACAACACGCTGACGGGAACCACGGTCCCGATTTCCATCTACTATTCGCCGGTGCACTACATCGTCGCCGGCGGCATCTCGCTGGTCTGCTGCACGGGTGCCGCGTTCTTCCCGGCGCGCAAGGCGACGCGGGTGCATCCCGTCGAAATCATCCGGGGCGCCTCATGAGCGACGTGGCATTGCAGGCGGTCGGACTGGTGCGGCGGATCGAGGGCGCGGTTTCGCACACGCTGGTCAACGGCATCGATCTTTCCGTGGGCAAGGGCGAATTCCTGGCCATCACCGGTCCGTCCGGCTCCGGCAAATCCTCGCTGCTCTATCTGCTCGGCCTGCTGGATGCGCCGAGCGATGGCGAGGTGATCATCTGCGGCCAGCCGACCTCGAAACTGTCGGAGGACGACCGCGCCAATGTGCGGCTCACCAAATGCGGCTTCGTGTTCCAGTTTCACTTCCTGTTGCCGGAATTCACCTCGCTGGAGAACGTGCTGCTGCCGATGCGCGCCGCCGGCCAGATGGGCGAGAAGGAGATGCAGGAACGCGGGCTGGAGCTGCTGGCCTCGCTCGGGCTGAAAGACCACGCCTACAAGCGGCCGAACCAGCTTTCCGGTGGCCAGCGCCAGCGCGTCGCGATCGCGCGCGCCTTGTCCAATCGGCCGGAAATCATCGTCGCCGACGAACCGACCGGTGCGCTCGATACGACTTCGACCGAGCAGGTGTTTTCGATCCTGAGGGAGATAGCGGACAGCGGGCGCACTGTCGTGGTGGTCACCCACGACCCCGCGCTCGCCGCCCGCGCCGACCGGCGCGTCCATATCGTCGACGGCAGGATCCACGAGACGTTTGAAGGCCGTGGAAAATCACCGGAGCCGGCCATTGCCGCCGCAGCGCCTACGGCGTCTCAGGTTTAGAGCGCAGCGACAACGATTCCCACACCGCGACGATGACGAGAATTACCGTCGTCAGCACCGACAATATCAGCGGCGACAGGTCGCTCGCGAACCACGCCAGCGCCGCAAGCGCGACGATGCCGACGCCATGGGAGAGCTGCAGGAAATTGCGTATGACGTGCTTGAACAGGATCGTGCCGACCAGGAACAGCAGCGGTCCGCCGACGGCGCTCACCACGGTCCTGAAATCAGAATGACCACCGGGATGTTTCAGCACGAGCTCATCTGCTACGGCGGTGAGTATGATTCCGGCGACGATCGGCATGTGCAGGTAGGTATAGGCGAGCCGCGCCACCCGCCCCGACTCGGACGATTTCGAAATCATCTCGGAGCCGGCTTCCGCGCCCTTGTGGAAATAGATCCACCACATCGCGATGCTGCCAGTTAGCGCTGCGAGGAACGCTGTAACGTTCTCCGGTGTCCAGGTCAGGTCGGCAAAGGTCGCGCCATTGACGACGACGGCCTCGCCAAGCGCGATGATGATGAAGCCGGCGCAGCGCTCGGCCATGTGGCCGCCCTCGACGGCCCAGGCTTCGACCGAGGAGAAGCCGAGCACCGGCGTCCAGAACCGGACACCGGGCGCGACATATTCGATCGAGAGTGCTGCAATCCAAAGCCACAGG
Organism: Bradyrhizobium sp.; assembly: GCA_035568535.1. GTDB lineage: Bacteria > Pseudomonadota > Alphaproteobacteria > Rhizobiales > Xanthobacteraceae > Bradyrhizobium. The sequence continues at coordinate 6,477 of DATMNV010000123.1, read as the reverse complement.
CGCGTCTCGCCCTCGGCAAAGCCGCCGAGAATCCAGAATACGGCCGAGCCGCACAGCCACGCCAGGATACGGATCGCGTTGTGGCGGACCGGCGTGCGATGCGCCGGCGTCGCGATCAGCCAGAACAGGGTGCGGCCGACCTGCATCGTTGCATAGGCGGCCGCAAACCACAGGCCGCGGCCCTCGAACGCAGTCGGGATCGAGGTCGACAGCACGAGGCCGCCCAGCATCAACAGGAACAGCAGGAGGCGAACCGGCGTCTGCTCGGGATCGAGCCAGTTGGTGACCCAGGCGGTGTAGACCCATACCCACCAGACCGCGAGAAACAGCAGCGTCACCTGCACCGCGCCAAGCGCAGTGAAGCGGCCGAGCAGCATGTGCGAGAGCTGCGTGACCGCAAAGACGAAGACGAGATCGAAGAACAGCTCGGCGTTGGTGACGCGGCTCTGTCGGTCGGGCGCGATGACGCGAAACATCGCCCCGCGCGGATTGTCCGCCATCGCGAGTTAACTCATTGTTTTGCGCATGATCTCCGCGCAAACGCTACGCGTTTGTCGCGAGGGAAAACTGCTTTCCGGATCATGCGCTAGCCCTCGGGCACTCCCGTCTGCAGCGCCAGCGCATGCAGCACCCCGCCCATCTGGCCGCGCAGCGACTGATAGACGATCTGGTGCTGCTGGACGCGGGACTTGCCGCGGAAGGATTCCGAGATCACGGTGGCAGCGTAGTGGTCGCCGTCGCCGGCAAGGTCGCGGATCGTCACTTCGGCGTCGGGGATCGCTGCCTTGATCATCGATTCGATATCGTGGGCATCCATCGGCATCCCAGTCGCTCTCCTGTTCGGTCTTTTCTTTACGTCCCCGGCCGCTCGAATCGCCGCCGGCTCACCCGACCGTGACGTGCAAATCTAGCGCCGGACGCTTTGAAGGTCACCCATTGTGGCACTATATTGGGGGTCACGTTCATTAAAAATCAGCCGGATCGCTGCACCGCGATTGCGACAGGCTCAAGTGGAGGGTAGACGCATGAAACTCCCAGGTCCCGACCATCCCATTACGATCACTACGAATCCGAAGCGGATTCGCGTGCTGGCCGACGGCGTCGTCATCGCCGACACCACCCACGCGCTCACGCTGAAGGAAGCGAGCTATCCCGCCGTGCAATATGTGCCGCGGGCCGACGCCAAGATGGACCTTCTGAAGAAGACCGAGCGGGTGACGCATTGCCCCTACAAGGGCGATGCGAGCTATTTCTCGATCGTCGCCCACGGCAAGACGCTCGACAACGCGATCTGGACCTACGAGACGCCGTTTCCGGCGATGACCGAAATCTCCGGCCACCTGGCGTTCTATCCGGACAAGGTCAAGATCGAGGAAGTGGCGTAAAGCCGCGACGGTCATTGCTTACACCGTCATTGCGAGCGAAGCGACTTGTCCGCCGAAGCCTTGGCGAAGGGCGGAAGCAATCCAGAACCTCCGCAAAGGCTGGATTGCTTCGTCGCTTGCGCTCCTCGCAGTGACGTTTCGGCGACCGTCTTCACTACACCCTGAAAATCGTGAGCCCGAGTATCAACAGCACCAGGAAGATCACGACAAAGACGTAAAACAGGAAGCGGGCGATATCGGCGGAGGCCGACGAGATGCCCGTAAATCCCAAAATGCCGGCGATGATCGAAACGACAAAGAAGATCAGTGCCCATTTCAGAAGTGTCACGGTCCATTCCTCCAGCCTGCGCACCGCCGGCGCGTCGTCGAGAGCCACGCATCTAACTTCCGGTGACGGCACAGGTTCCTGGCCTTCCACCCCGCCCGTTCCGGTAGAACTTTCCGCGATTTGTCCGCAGCAGGCGACAATTCACCCCTTGCCCAATTCGGTTCCCGGCGGCAACATCGCCGGCAAACAGCTTGCCGGGGCGCGACGCGACATGACAACCATCAGCCAGACGTCGGCGCCCGCTGGGGTCCGGGCGGTGCCAAAAACGAAGGCGCGCAATGCCGCGATCGACCGCGCCCGCACCTTCATCACCATGCTGGTGCTGGTCCACCATTCGGTGATCGCCTATACCTATTATGGCCACACCGACAGACAGTCGTTCCTCGGCTTCGACCTCGTCGTGCTGTTCAACGACAGCTTCTTCATGTCGGCGATGTTCTTCCTGTCCGGCCTGTTCGTCTGGCCGAGCCTGCAGCGCAAGGGCATCGCCTGGTTCCTGCGCGACCGCTGGTGGCGGCTTGGCCTTCCCTTCATCGTCTGCGCGCTCCTGGTGATGCCGTTCGCCTACTGGGCGGTCGAGCTCGAGCTGCACGATCCCAACATGACCTTCGCCGCGTTCTGGTGGAGGACGGTGACCGTGGGCCCGTGGAACAGCGGGCCGGCCTGGTTCGTCTGGGTGCTGCTGGCGCTCGACGTGATCGCGGCCTTCGTCTATTACGCGCTGTCCGGCTGGATCGAGACGATCGGGAAATTATCGCTGGAAAGTTTTGGCCGGCCGGGTCTGTTCTTCTGGGCGCTGTTGATCGCAACCACCGTCGTCTATGTGCCGTCGGTGCTTTATTTCGGCGCGTCGCGCTGGTTCGCGCTCGGCCCCGTCGCGATCCAGGCCAGCCGGATCCTGCTTTATTTGCTCTATTTCTTTTTCGGCTGCGGCATTGGTGCGGCAAGCTTCGATCGCGGCCTGCTCGCGCCCGATGGCGAGATGGCGCGGCGCTGGCCGGTCTGGCTGGGAGCGACCATCTTCACCTATGGCTGCATCGTCGCGCTGATCTACATCAAGCACTCGGTGCTGCCAGATCCGAACAACCTGCCGTTCTGGTGGAACCTCGCCTATGCGCTGGCCTTCGTGTCCTACAGCGCGGCGCAGACCTTCAACATCCTCGCGCTGTTTTTGCGCTTCGACAACGAAGGCTCGAGCATCTTCGATCCCTTGCGCGACAGCGCCTACGGCATCTATCTCCTGCATTACGTGCCGGTGCTGTGGCTGCAATACTGGCTGTTCGGCATGACGTTCGGACCGGTCGATCAGCTCACCGCGATCATCAAGGCAATCATCGTGTTCGTGCTGACGCTGGCTTCGAGCTGGGCCGCAACCGTCGCGCTCCGCAAAATACCGGGTGCGACTCGCGTGTTGTGACGCGCGGCCGTTTCTGGCATCAAACCTGCATTCAATCCCGTAAAAGGGAGGCGTCCGAGACCAGCTTGAAAGGACACCTTATGGGATTATCAGCGATCTTGATTGCCACCGCGCTCAGCCTCACCATGCTGGTTGCGGTTACAGATCTTCCGACAGACTAAATTTTCGCCTCACGAGCGCTAATTCGCGCCATTCATGTAGGCCGGGAACCAGCTCTCAAAAGCCGTTTTCAGCGTCGTAATGGAAACGGGCGCCTCGCCGGTAACCGCGATCGAATCACCGCCGGTCGTGCCGATGCGCGTGCACGGCACGCCGGCGCCCTTCAACTTGGCGAGCACGAGACCCGCTTCCGCAGCCGGCACCGTGACAATGTAGCGCGCCTGGTCTTCGCCGAACCAATAGGCATGCGGCACGATCGCGCTCGGGGCCGGCAGGAACTGCCCGCCGATGCCGCCCGCCATCGCCATCTCGGCCAGCGCGACGAGCAGGCCTCCATCGGAAATGTCGTGGGCCGCGGTCGCGGTGCCCGCGTGGATCATGCCGCGCACCACGTCGCCATTGCGCTTCTCGGCGGCGAGATCGACCGGCGGCGGCGCGCCCTCTTCTCTGCCGCAGATGTCACGCAGATAAACGGATTGGCCGAGCCAACCTTGGGTGTCGCCGATCAACAGGATCGCCTCGCCCGCGGCCTTGAACGCCAGCGTCGCCGACTTCGCGAAATCGTCGAGCACGCCGACGCCGCCGATCGAAGGCGTCGGCAAAATGCCGCGACCGTTGGTCTCGTTGTAGAGCGAGACGTTGCCGGACACGACCGGGAAATCGAGCGCGCGGCAGGCTTCCGAAATGCCCTTCAGGCAGCCTACGAACTGGCCCATGATTTCGGGGCGCTCAGGATTGCCGAAATTGAGATTGTCGGTGATCGCGAGCGGCCTGCCGCCGACCGCCGTGATGTTGCGCCAGGCTTCGGCCACCGCCTGCTTGCCGCCTTCGAATGGGTCCGCATCGCAATAGCGCGGGGTGACGTCGACGGTGAGCGCGAGCCCCTTCGGCCCGTCCTGCACGCGCACCACTGCCGCATCGCCGCCCGGCCGCTGCACGGTATTGCCGAGGATGACGTGGTCATACTGCTCCCAGACCCAGCGCTTGGAGCAGAGCTCGGGCGTCGCGATCAGCTTTTCCAGCGCCGCTGAAATCGACATCGGCGACTCCACCTCGCGCGCATGGATCACGGGCAGCGCGGGCGAGGCCACATGCGGCCGATCATAGAGCGGCGCCTCGTCGCCCAATTCCTTGATCGGCAGGTCGGCCATGACGTCGCCGCCATGCTTGACGCGAAAACGCTTGCTCGGCGTGGTGTAGCCGACCACGGCGAAATCGAGCCCCCACTTCTTGAAGATCGCCTCGGCCTCTTTTTCCTTCTCTGGCTTGAGCACCATGAGCATGCGCTCCTGGCTTTCCGAGAGCATCATCTCATAGGCGCTCATGGCGGGTTCGCGCGTCGGCACCGCGTCGAGATCGAGGTCGACGCCGAGATCGCCCTTGGCGCCCATCTCGACCGCGGAGCAAGTGAGCCCCGCCGCGCCCATGTCCTGGATCGCGATCACGCAATCGGCGGCCATGATCTCGAGACAGGCTTCGAGCAGCAGTTTTTCGGCAAAGGGATCGCCGACCTGCACGGTCGGGCGCTTCTCCTCCGAGGCATCGTCGAACTCGGCCGACGCCATCGAGGCGCCGTGAATGCCGTCGCGCCCGGTCTTCGATCCGAGATAGACGATCGGCATGTTCACGCCGGAGGCCGCCGCATAGAAAATCTTGTCGGCGTCCGCCAGGCCCACCGCCATCGCATTGACGAGGATGTTGCCGTCATAGCGGGTGTGGAAACGCACCTGCCCGCCCACCGTCGGCACGCCAAAGGAATTGCCATAGCCGCCGATGCCGGCGACGACGCCGCTGACGAGATGCCGGGTCTTCGGATGTTCCGGCGCGCCAAAGGAGAGCGCATTGAGGCAGGCAATGGGGCGCGCGCCCATGGTGAAGACGTCGCGCAAAATGCCGCCGACGCCGGTGGTCGCACCCTGATAGGGCTCGATATAGCTCGGGTGGTTGTGGCTCTCCATCTTGAAGACCACGGCCTGGCCGTCGCCGATGTCGATCACGCCGGCGTTCTCGCCGGGCCCCTGGATCACCCAGGGCGCCTTGGTCGGCAAGCCCCGCAGATGGATGCGCGAGGACTTGTACGAGCAGTGCTCATTCCACATCGCGGAAAAGATACCGAGCTCGGTGAAGCTCGGCACCCGCCCGATCAGCTTGAGGATGCGCTCATACTCGTCCGGCTTGAGACCGTGGCTTGCGACCAGTTCGGGGGTGATTTTCGGTTCGTTCGTTTGCATGGGCCGTTAATAGGAAGATCGGAGGGGCCGGAAAAGGCCTTTTATGGCCCATTTTCACGCTGTCCAGAGCTTTGCAATGGGGCATGCGGGAGCGCATGATCCGGAAAAGTGGGAACCGGTTTTCCGAAAAGATCATGCGCAAACAAGAAGCTAAAGCGCGATGATGACTCATCATCGCGCTTTAGCCGTTTGCACATCGCCCGTGGATCGGATTTAAGGGGTTTACCCCTTACTTGAAGGCCATTTTCCGTGAACGAGCTTGCCAAATCTGCATTCCTCAACCGTCCTGACCTGCACATCGGCACCGAAGGCGAATTTGCGGGATGGCGCACCTGGAGCCGCGACGCCTTTGAAACCAATAACGGGCCGTTCTGGCACCGGATGGAGGATGACGGCCGCATCCGTTGCGCGTTCCGGGTCGAGAAAAAGCACCTCAATGGCGCCAAGAACGTCCATGGCGGCTGCTTCATGTCGTTCGCCGATTACTGCCTGTTTGCTACCGCCGCACCGATCCTGAAGGGCCCCGGCGTGACCTTGTCCTTTGGCTGCGAATTTCTCGACGCCGCGCGCGAAGGCGAACTGATCGAAGGCCGCTGCGAGATCACCCGCGCCGGCAACTCCATCATCTTCCTGCGCGGCATGCTCACCTCCGCCGAGCGGCCGGTGTTCTCGTTCTCCGGCTCGATCAAGCGCGTCGCATGCAAGGTGCCGCCGCCCGCGACCGTCAGTACCTAGGATGGCGTTTGGTTCGAACCATCCGCGAACTCCGTTTCCTTCTCCCCTTGTGGGAGAAGGTGGCGCGAAGCGCCGGATGAGGGGTTCTATCCGCAGACACGGCCGCAGGGAGAAACCCTTCACCCGGATCGCATCTGGCGATGCGACGCCGCCGAAGGACAGGTGCACCGTCAGTGCGGCTCCAATTCAATCTCATCTCATCGTGGTTTAGCTCAACATCCA
>DATMNV010000122.1:0-3996 GCA_035568535.1 Bradyrhizobium sp. | reverse complement strand
CTGATTCGACCTGACCAGACTAACCGAGTTAACGCGCGCGGGTTCCAAGCAAAAACAAAAAATCTTACCGGGGGTTAGGCCGGGTCGAGCCATGCAGAACCGGAAGCCCGGTTCCGCGCTGGCCTCGAATGGAACCCGGCTATTGCCGCTTCGGCGCTGCCCTGCGCGGCGGGGCTGCGGCGGGTGTGGATTGCGGATCGATCTTGCGGGCAAAATTGTTGGCGCCCTCGCTGACGTCGCTCAGCATGCGGCGGCCTTCCTCCAGGAAGGTGTCCGACTTCTGCTTGTAGGTGTCGGCGAGCTCGCGCAACGATTTCAGCTTCTCGAACAGCTCGTCCGCCTTGCCATCGGCAAAGCCGGGGATCGCATTGTTGATCCTGGCCATGGTGCTGTCGAAGCCGGCAAAGCTGTCGTCGACCCTGGCGAGGATGTCGTCGACCGCCTCGCCCTTGCTCTTCAGCGACGCCGTATAGGTCTCGAACGAAAGCATCGAGTCCTTGATGGTCTGGCGGTTGCCGAGCAAGAAGTTATCGACAATGTGCAGGGTGTCGGTGATCGACTGCTGCTCGCTCCAGTCGGCGGTCAGGAGCGGTGTGCCATCGTGGTCCAGCGGCACCGGCGGCGCGCTCGGCGCACCGCCTACCAGTGCGATGGCGGCGACACCGGTCAGGCCCTGGAATTCGATCCCGACGGCGGTGTCCTTGCGCAGCGGCGCGCTGTTGTCCAGCAACACCTCGGCCACGATCTTGCGCGGGTTTTCCAGCTTGATCGACCGGATCACGCCGGCGGGCACGCCGTCGAAGGTCACGGCGCCGCCCCGGCGCAGGCCGCTGGCCGAGCCGTTGAAGACGATGCGGAGCGCACCCTGGTTACGGGCGCCGTGAATCTTCTGATAGACGAGCAGCCCCGCAAACGCGGCGCCGATCACCGCAAGCATCGTGGTCCCGATCACAAGGTTGGTGGCGCGCATGAGCTGATTTTATGGGCAAACGGGCGCCAACAAAAGGTAAATGGAGAGCCCATTTACCGCTGCTTGACAGCGCCTGGGGCCATTGCCACGCTTCGGTTCAAGTCCAAAAACAAGAATTTGGGAGCAAACGCATGCCCAGGGTCCTCAGCGAGGCGGAAGTCGCCGCCTATCGCGACAATGGCTATCATTTTCCGGTCGATGCGCTCTCGGCGGGCGAGGTCGCGGGCTTTCGCCAAAGGCTCGAGGACTACGAGGCGCAAACCGGCGGTCCGATCAGTGGCGAGATGCGCCATCGCAGCCACGTGCTGTTTGCCTGGATCGACGAGATGATCCGGCATCCAAAGATCCTCGATGCGGTCGAGGATGTGCTGGGGCCGGACCTCCTGTGCTGGAACACCAGCTTCTTCATCAAGGAGGCGCGCGATCCCGGCTTCGTGTCCTGGCACCAGGACGCGACCTATTGGGGGCTGAGTTCTTCCGATGTTGCAACCGTCTGGATCGCGATGTCGCCGGCCAACAAGGTTTCCGGCTGCATGAAGTTCATCGCCGGCACGCACTTAAGGCAGGTCGCGCACGAGGACACGTTTGACAGCAACAACCTGCTGACCCGCGGGCAGGAGATCGCGGTCGAGGTGAACGAGGCCGATGCGGTGCATGTCGAGCTGAAGCCGGGCCAGGCCTCGCTGCATCATGTGCTGCTGTTCCACGGCTCGGAGCCGAACCAATCCGACCAGCGGCGCATTGGCCTCGCCATCCGCTATATTCCGACGCATCTGAAGCAGGCGGTCGGCTCCCGCGACTGGGCCACGCTGGTGCGCGGCAAGGACAGCTATCACCATTTCGAGGCGGCTCATGTGCCCAGGCGCGACCTCGAGCCTGAGGCGCTCGAATTCCACAAGATGGTCTCGGAAGAGCAGGTCAAGGTGCTCTATCGCGGCACCGGGAAGACGGCGTATCGGGCGTGAGGCGGCATGGGGTTGCCAGGTTTAATGGCCCCGCGAGTTCTCTCCGCTTCCGCCTTCACCCGCGCGTGAACCCATAGATTCAGAATGGTCGGCGGACGGCCGCTTTGGTACGCACTCCGGATTCAAGTCGGACATCTGGTGAGGTCCGAAAAGTGCCAAAAGGCGACATGGTCCGCCTGCTTGAAAAAGAATGAGAGGCAGCCGATCGAGGCGGCCTTTCCTGCTTTTGTTTCGGCCGTGCTATCAGTCTCACGCTGCGTTCGGCTATCATGGAATCGGGTGAGCTTTCTCCGCGAGATCGCCCGTTATGACGGCGCGGAGTCTACCGGGCGAAATCCCGTAACGTTTCCGAAACGCGCGCACGAATGCGCTCTCGGAGTCGTAGCCGACCGCTGCCGCCACCTGCGCCAGGGTTCCAGTTGTCGAGCTGAGGCGATGGCGTGCCAGACCAAGCCGCAACTCGCTCAGCAAGCCAAGCGGCGCAATATCCCCCTCCCGGCGGAAGATCCGAACCAGGGTCGCGCGCGAAACATGGGCTTCGGCCGCAAGCTCGTCCAGCGTCCAGGGATGCGCGGGAGCTCTCAACATGGCGGTGACGGCTCTGGCCGAAGACGGCGATGCGAGCAGACGTAATATGCCGCTCGATGCCGCGGACTGCTCGAAATGCAGGCGAAGCATCATCACGAAGAGAGCGGTGGCAAGCTCGGTGGCAATCGTCGCTGCGCCCGGACGCGCGGCCTGCAGTTCCTCATCAATCGCCTGCACCAGCATCCGCATCCGGTCAAACAGCGCCCCTCTGCCGATGCTGAGCACGATCGCCTTTGGCAATGCGGCAGTGACAAGGCTGTACATGGCCCCTTCCAACCGCAGCCGGCCGCAGATCATCTCGGTGTCGCTCGCGCCGCGGGTGTTGGTCTTGATCTTGATCGCGTTGTTGTATTCGGTTCTGATCGGCGCTCCGGAGCTTCCGCCACGGCTCGCCGATCGCACGACGTGAGAGTCGCCCTGCGGGAGCAGGAGGATGCTGCCGGCTTCCAGCTTGAACGTTTCCCCGGAATACCGCTCCAGCAGGCAATTTCCATTGGTCACGATGTGAAATTGAGCAAAGCCCGCTGGGTCCGCTTCGTGCACGACCTCCCATTGCAAGGCAAATCGGCACACATCCTGAATTTCCGGGCGCGCCCGGAACAGGGGAGCAATCGCACTGAGCGGGTCGAGCGTAGCCGGCTCAGTGGCGTCGTCTGAATGTTTGATCCGGCCAGCATAGGTTTTGCGCCGCGAGAGCATCGCCAATTTCCCGTTCGTCCCGATTTCTCAAAGCATCGAATGAATGAGGATGTAATGCGGATGCGCCAACCCAAGCGCGGAGTTCAGACGCGCAACGATCACGAATACGCGATCAAGACAACATTCATCGGCGGCGCAATTGCATTGCCGGTCCTGGCTTATCCTGCTCGCGCCTCGGCGCGCAACGCGGAGCACTGAACACAGTCAATCCCACCGTTCATTCCGCGTTTCACATCGCACCGAAGAGGAAAGTGTCATGCACATGCTGGATTGGAATACATATCGGCAGCAGCTTCGCGCCGGGGTCGGCGGCTTCGGTAAGCTCAACCCCGATATCATCAAGGGCTACACCACCCTCAGCCGGGCCGGCCAGAAGGTCGGTCACCTCGATGAAAAGACCCGCGAACTCGTCGCGCTTGCGGTCGCCATCACCCTGCGCTGCGACGGCTGCATCACGGTACATACCGCGGCGGCCCGGGAACGGGGTGCGACCAGGGAAGAGATAGCCGAAGTGCTGGGTGTTGCGGTCTCCGTCAATGCCGGCGCGGCCGTCGTCTATTCCACCCGCGCGCTCGACGCATTCGACGCCGCCGCCGAAATCAATCCCAACGCCTGAGGAGAACTCAATGATCCGCTATCTTCGTCTGCCGCTTTCCTGGATCGCTCATTCCGATCGGGTCGGCATCCCGCTGATGCGCGTCGCCATCGCGATCGTCTTCCTGTGGATCGGCGCGCTCAAATTCGCGCCCTATGAAGCCGACAGCATCACGCCCT
>DATMNV010000121.1:0-29641 GCA_035568535.1 Bradyrhizobium sp. | reverse complement strand
GCCACGCCGGTGATGAAGGCGCCGAGATTGCCATAGCCGGAGAGGCGCACGGCGAGGAATTTGCCATCGGCATCGAGCGCCAGCTCGGCATGGATCAGCTGCGCGCGGCCCTGGCTATCGGAGAGGAAGCTGGTCGAACGCTCGTCGGTCCATTTGACGGGCCGGCCCAGCGCCTTGGCCGCATGCAGGATGCAGGCATATTCGGGATAGTTCAGGTTCTTCATCCCGAAGGAGCCGCCGACATTGGCGGTCAGGATGCGCACCTTCTCCGGCGGCACGTTGAGGATCCGCGCCATGACCGCCTTGTTGCCGGACACGCCCTGGGTCGGCACCTGCAGCGTGTAGCGCTCGCTCGCCTTGTCGTAATGGCCGAGCGCAACGCGCGGCTCCATCGACACCACGGCGACGCGGGTGTTGACGATGTCGAGTTTTGTGACATGCGCGGCGCTGGCGAAGGCCGCCTCGATCTTGGCAGTGTCGCCATAGTGGTAGTCGAGCGCCACGTTATTGGGGATGTGGTCATAAAGCTGCGGCGCGCCGGGTTTGGCGGCCTCCGCGGCATCGGTCACGGCAGGCAGTGCGTCGATGTCGAGCTCGACGGCTTCGGCCGCGTCGCGCGCCTGCGCCAGCGTCTCGGCGACGACAAAGGCGATCGCGTCGCCGACATAGCGCACCTTGTCGGTTGCGAGCGGCATGCGGTTGGTCTGCAGCAGCGGCGAGCCGTCGCGGCTTTTCAGCGGCATGCCGCAGGTGAAGGGGTTGAAATTGGCGCCAACGAGGTCCGCACCGGTCCATATCCCGAGCACCCCGGGCATGGTCCTGGCGGCCGTGGTATCGATCCCCTTGAGGACGCCGTGGGCGTGGCTGGAGCGCACGACCCAGCCATAGGCCTGCTTCGGCAGGCTGAAATCGTCGGTGTACTTGCCCTTGCCGCGGACCAGCGTATCGTCCTCCTTGCGGCGGACCGGCTGTCCGACGCCATATTTTTGCATTGCAATAGCGTTTTCGAGAGAAGCGGGCGAAGTGTGATCTTGCATTGAAAAGGCCTGTTTTCGCGCGATTTCGCGCCATTCCGGTCAGATAACGCACCGATCCAGCCGCCACAATGGCCGATTAGGCATAGTCCCATGTGTGGGTTGTTGCACACCCCTCACGCGCTGCTAAAGTTTGTGTGAATAGACATTCCAGGCCGGCTCGTGAACAGCCGCGGAAAGATAGTTTGAATGAATGATGACACGCGGCTTCGCGGCGGCCTGATGCCCTGCGAAGACCTGCAGGGCGGCGTCGCAATGGCGGCGCCGGGCGCGGCAGCCGCGCAGCCTTCGCAGGGCCGGGTAATTGATAAAGCAACCGGGAAGGGAACCGAGGTCTATGCGGCGCTCGACCTCGGCACCAATAATTGCCGGCTGCTGATCGCCTGTCCGTTCGGCGACAGCTTTCGCGTGGTCGATTCCTTCTCGCGGATCATCCGCCTCGGCGAGGGCGTCTCTGCCACGGGTTGCATCAGCGACGCCGCCATCGAGCGCGCCATCACGGCGCTGTCGATCTGCCGCGACAAGATCGAGCTCAGGAAAGCGCGTCGGCTGCGGCTGATCGCGACCGAGGCCTGCCGCGCGGCCTCGAACGCCGATGGCTTCCGCGACCGCGTCGCGGCCGAAACCGGCATCCGGCTGGAAGTGATCGACCGCGAGACCGAGGCGGCGCTCGCGGTGATCGGCTGTTCGCCGCTGCTCGACCCCAAAGGCAACGGCGCGATCCTGTTCGATATCGGCGGCGGCTCGACCGAGCTGGTGCGGATCGAGCGCGATCCGGCGGATAAGCCGTGCAAGCCTCGCATCAAGGCCTGGATGTCGATCCCGCTTGGCGTGGTGACGTTGGCGGAACATCACGGCGGCCGCGACGTTACCAGAGAATCCTACGCGCGGATGGTCGAGGAGGTCGCCGGCCACATCGCGCCGTTCGCGGCCGAACATGGCGGTGACATCGGCGGCATGCACCTGCTCGGCACCTCGGGCACGGTGACGACGCTCGCCGGCATCCATCTCAATCTCGCGCGCTACGACCGCCGCCGGGTCGACGGCGTCTGGATGGAAAACACCGACATCACCGCGACCATCAACCGTCTGCTCGGCATGAGCTATCAGGACCGCGCCAACAACAATTGCATCAGTGCCGATCGCGCCGACCTGGTGCTCGCCGGCTGCGCCATTCTCGATGCGATCCGCCAGGCGTTTCCGCTGCCGCGGCTGCGCGTCGCCGATCGCGGCTTGCGCGAAGGCATGCTGGTCGAGATGATGCGCGAGGACGGCGCATTGGCGACCCAATTCTAACATTCGCACGGCATTGCAGCGGGCGCTGTTGCGAATGTTCGAATTAGAGGGTCGTCAGCAAGATTGTTAATGGTAGTGGAGCTCTGGATTTGATGTTCGCAACAAGTGATCGCGGCTACCGAAGAGCGAACGTCAAATCCGCTCCACTACTCGCCTGGTGATTCCATGGCAAAGGACAAGACCGGGCGGCTGCATGTCACGGTCAGGACCGGTGGCAAGCGCAAGCTGTCGTCGAAGCTGTGGCTGGAGCGGCAGCTCAACGATCCCTATGTGGCCCAGGCCAAGCGCGACGGTTATCGCTCGCGCGCGGCCTACAAGCTGGTCGAGATCGACGACAAGCATCGCCTGCTCAAGCCAGGCCAGACCGTGGTCGACCTCGGCGCCGCGCCCGGCGGCTGGAGCCAGATCGCGGCCAAACGCGTCGGGGCGGCGGAAGGCAAGGGCAAGGTGGTCGCGATCGACCTGCTGGAGATGCCGGAAATCCCCGGCGTCCAGTTTGCCCAGCTCGATTTCCATGCCGATGATGCGCCCGAGAAGCTGAGGGCGATGATGGGCGGCCGCGCCGATGTGGTGATGTCCGACATGGCCGCCAACACCACGGGCCACCGCAAGACCGACCAGTTGCGCATCGTGGGTCTTGTCGAGATCGCCGTGGCGTTTGCCACCGAAGTGCTCAATCCGGGCGGCGCGTTTCTGGCAAAGGTGTTTCAGAGCGGCGCCGATACCGAGTTGCTGGCGCAGCTCAAGCGCGACTTCGCCAGCGTCAGGCACGTGAAACCGGCCGCGAGCCGGCAGGACTCATCCGAGCGCTATGTGCTGGCGACGGGATTTCGCGGTCAGCCCAGCCTCTGATCCCGCGCGTCCTGGGTGCCCTCGGTAGCGGCCACGGTGGCCTCCTGCGCAGCTTCCTTTGCCGCGCCTTTGCGGCTCGAGATCGCGATCGCCTTGCGGCGCCCCGAGATTTCGTGGCCGGCGTCATCGGGCATCTGCCAGAAGAAGTAACACGACACCGCCGAGATCAGCGAGACCACCACGAAGGCGGGCGCGAAGACGCCGGCGCTGAGCTCGGTCTGATGATGCAGCCACAGGTTGGTTTCAACCGACGCCGCGCCGACGGCGACGCCGGCCGACAGCGCCAGTTGCTGGTTCACGCTGACGAGCGTGGTGGCCCGGCTCATCTGCGCCGGCTCGATCTCGGCATAGGCCACCGTGTTGATGGCGGTGAACTGCAGCGAGCGGAAGAAGCCGCCGACCACCAGAATGATGAAGATCAAGAGCAGCGGTGTCGTCACCGTGAACAGCGCGCAGGCGCCGAGGAATATCGCGCTGATGACGGCGTTGACCGTCATCATGTTGCGGAAGCCAAAGGCGCGGATGATGCGCGCGGCCAGCGTCTTCATCCCCATCGCGCCGACGGCGGAAGCAAAGGTGACGAGGCCCGACTGGAACGGCGACAGGCCGAAGCCGACCTGCATCAGCAGCGGCAGCAGGAATGGCAACGCGCCGATGCCGAGGCGGAACAGGAATCCGCCGATGATAGCGGCGCGCAGGGTCGGAAGCCGCAGCAGCGAGAAATCGAGCACCGGCGAACCCGTGCGCCGCGCGTGGATGACGTAGAGCGTCATCGAGACCGAGCCGATCCCGACCAGTGCGGCGACAATGCTCCAGGGCAACAGATTGAGGCCCGCGACCGAGAGACCGAATGCGATGCCGGCAAGCCCGATGCCGGCGAGCACGAGGCCATAGAGGTCGAAACGTTCCGGATCGATGCTCTTGATCGGGTCGATGAACTTCATCGCCATGAAGATGCCGAGCAGCCCGATCGGGATGTTGATCAGGAAGATCCAGTGCCACGAGAAATAGGTCGTGATGAAGCCGCCGAGCGGCGGCCCGACCACCGGTCCTATCAGCGCCGGCACGGTGACCCATGTCATGGCGTTGACCAGCGCGCTCTTGTCGATGGTGCGCAGCAAAACCAGACGTCCGACCGGCGTCATCATGGCGCCGCCCATGCCCTGCAGGATGCGCGCGAACACGAAGTTGGTCACGGAAGTGGACAGCGCGCAGCCGATCGATCCGACCATGAAGACGCCGACGGCGAGCGCGAACACCATGCGCGCGCCGAACCGGTCCGCGGTCCAGCCGCTCGCCGGGATGAACACCGCAAGCGACAAGAGATAGGACGTGATCGCGAGCTTCAAGGTCAGCGGGCTGGTCCCGATGTCGGCGGCAATGGCCGGAAGCGAGGTCGCGATCACCGTCGAGTCCATGTTTTCCATGAACAGGGCGGTGGCGACGATGAGCGGGATAACGCGCTGTTTGTCCATCAAAATGCGGTTGGTCGTGAAAAGAGGCGGGCAAGGGTGGGCAAGGGCCGGTAAGGGTCGGTAAGCGCGCTGTATCACCCTCCCGTCATACTGGCTATTGCGGAAGGCGGCACAAAACCTAAATGCTGCCTGACGGTTTTCGCATGGTCGGTGGATTCAACGATGATTTACGTCCTCGCTGCGCTGTTGCCGCCGCTCGGCCTGCTCTTCAACGGGCAGCCCTTTGCGGCGATCTTCAACCTGGTGCTGCTCGCAATCTGCCTGATTTTGGGCCTGTTTTTTCATTTCCTGCTGCTGGTGCCGTCCGCGCATGCGATCGTCGCGGTCCACATGAAGCGGGAGGAGCGCCGGCACCGGGAAATGGTGGAGGCGATCCGCCAGCACGGGCCGCCGCCGGGCTACCCTCGCTGAACTCAGGCGATGAAAAGGCTGTGGTTGGTGCTTTGATTCGTCACAGCACCATGCTATCGACCAGCGTCAACCCCACCGATGGGCCTCGATTCGACGGCGGAACGCCATGTTTTGCCGAAGACGGTGTTCATCCATAAGAAGCTGATAGCGGCCACCGGGCCGCGGATAAGGAGTTGGCAATGGCGCAGGGATTTCAGGGCTTTCGCGAAGCGTTCACGTTCGACGATGTCCTTCTGAAACCCGGCCATTCGGATGTACTACCCTCGGAGGTCGACATCCGCTCCCACGTCACCCGCGCCATCCCGCTCAATATCCCGATCATCGCCTCCGCCATGGATACCGTCACCGAGGCGCGCATGGCGATCGCCATGGCGCAGTCGGGCGGCGTCGGCGTCATCCACCGCAATTTCGACCCCGAAGCGCAGGCCGCCCAGGTGCGGCAGGTGAAGAAATTCGAGTCCGGCATGGTGGTCAATCCGCTCACCATCGGCCCGGAGGCGATGCTCTCCGATGCGCTGACGCTGATGAAGGACCACGGCTTTTCCGGCATTCCCGTCGTCACCGGCGCCAGCAAGGGCAAGCCCGGCAAGCTCGTCGGCATTCTGACCAACCGTGACGTGCGCTTTGCCACCGATCCGCGCCAGAAGGTGTCGGAACTGATGACGCATGAAAAGCTCGTCACGGTGCGCGAGGGCGTGAGCCAGGACGAGGCCAAGCGGATGCTGCATCAGCACCGCATCGAAAAGCTGCTCGTCGTCGACGATCAATATCGCTGCGTCGGGCTGATCACGGTCAAGGACATGGAAAAGGCGGTGACGCATCCGCTGGCCTGCAAGGACGCGCAGGGGCGGCTCCGCGTGGCGGCGGCGACCACGGTCGGCGAGGGCGGCTATGAGCGCACCGAGCGGCTGATCGACGCCGGCGTCGACGTCATCGTGGTCGACACCGCGCACGGCCATTCCTCGCGCGTGCTGGAAGCGGTCAACCGCATCAAGCGGCTCTCCAACGAGGTGCAGGTCATCGCCGGCAATATCGCGACCAGAGAGGGCGCGCAGGCGCTGATCGATGCCGGCGCGGATGCGATCAAGGTCGGCATCGGCCCGGGCTCGATCTGCACCACGCGCATCGTCGCCGGCGTCGGCGTGCCGCAGCTCACCGCGATCATGGATTCGGTCGAAGCCGCGAAGAAGGCGAAGGTGCCCGTGATCGCCGACGGCGGCATCAAATATTCCGGTGATCTGGCGAAAGCGCTCGCCGCCGGCGCCGACATCGCCATGGTTGGCTCGCTGCTCGCGGGCACCGACGAGACGCCGGGCGAAGTGTTTCTCTGGCAGGGCCGCTCCTACAAGGCCTATCGCGGCATGGGCTCGGTCGGCGCCATGGCGCGCGGCTCGGCCGACCGCTACTTCCAGCAGGACATCAAGGACACGCTCAAGCTCGTACCCGAAGGCATCGAAGGCCAGGTGCCCTACAAGGGCCCGGTCGCCAATGTCATGCACCAGCTCGCCGGTGGCCTGCGCGCGGCGATGGGCTATGTCGGCGCCAAGGATATCGCCGAATTCCACGAGAAGGCGCAGTTCGTGCGCATCACCGGCGCAGGCCTGCGCGAGAGCCACGTCCACGACGTGACGATTACGCGCGAGGCGCCGAACTATCCGGGCGCAGTGTAATTCACGCCGCCTGAAGCCGTCATTGCGAGCAGCGAAAGCGACGACTTTTACGATGCCGGCGAAGACTCGCCCACGCTATCGCCCATATCTATTCGCCGCCCTTGACAACGATCCTGACCCGCTCGGAAGCAAAGCAGCCCAGGTGATATGAGATGGGTTGCCCTTTCGCGTCCACGTCAACCGCAGCGTAGGCCAGCACGGGCAATGTTCGCGGCTGGCGGAGAAAGCGCGCCTCAGCGTCGCTCGGCAGCCGAGCAGTGATCTCCGTCGTGTCGCGCCGGTAGTCCTCGATCCCATAATCTCTCAAAGCCTTTGTGAACGATCTTTGTTTCTCGAATGCCTCGGCAAGACCTCTGAAGCGCGCGGCACAACAGTACCTGACCCCGATCGAAAGCGGCTTCTCATCCGCATAGGCGGCCACCTCCAATTCCAGGACTGGTGCCTGTTCAGGAAGGTCAAGATGCCGAGCTATCTCGGGGCTGGCTTCCCGAACGGCTCTCCGAACGATCCGACGCATTGGCGCCACATCGCTTTGCCGAAGGTTTTGATCGAAGCGGACGCGCTCGCCCAGATTGTATCGAATGTGATCGTCGGCGACGAAGGTGCCGTTTCCATGCTCGATGCGGATTAGTCCCTGTTGCTCGAGTGATGCTAAGGCGCGTCGCGCCGTGAGGCGACTTGCGCCATAAGCGGTCGCGATAAGACGATCCGGCGGTAGCTGAGAGCCGGCGGCATACCGGCCACTCCGTATGTCCTGCCGAATGGACTCTTCAATCTTGCGCCATAGAGGCACCGATCGAGCAGGGGCTGCATTCTTCGCAGTCGCGGTCTGATCTGTCATGAAACTGTAATTCTTCCCTCCTAGAGAGGTATATACCTTTTGGCAAGAGGACAGTACCACGCTAGCGCGTTGGTTGGTGAGCGGCAAGGAATGAATTGCTCAGCACAAGACAAGACGCTGGCTGGAGACTCGTCTCCCGTCGAGTCCGACATGTTTAAGTTGGACAGCCGTACACCGGCGGCTGCGATCATTTGGGATTTTGAGGGGACGCTGGCAGTCCGGCCAGGACGGTTTGCGGGTGCCCTCATCGAGACGGCCCAACGCGTGGCGGGCATGGCGGTGCCGCTCGAAACCATTCGGCCCATGCTCTCATCTGCTTTCCCTTGGCACAGCCGACGACTCAGTCACCCGTTTGCGCCCGATGATGACGCGTGGTGGCGCAACCTCATCGATCATTCCGCGTGCTCGCTGCAACAACTCGGCCTCTCGAAGGCGCAGGCCCGGGAGGCCGCCGAACTGTCGAGATCGGTCTACCTGGATGCTCGGCACTGGCAGCTCATTGATGGCGCGGTCCAATCGCTCGAAACGCTCAAGTCGCGGGGCTGGACAAACCTGATCATGTCGAATTTTGCGCCTGAACTTGACAGCGTGGTAGCCGCGCTAGGCTTCGATAGGCTTGTGCGAACGGCATTCTCGTCGGGCCGCGTAGGTTATGAGAAGCCACATCCGGAATATTTTCGCTTGGTCTTGCGAGAGCTGCGACCAATGAAGGCGATCTGGATGATCGGCGATTCCGTCCACGCCGACATACTCGGTGGTCGTGCCGCCGGATTGAAAACCATTTTGGTTGGCGCACATGCAAAAGAGGCCAACCATTGCGTGGCGGCCCTATCTGAGATTGCCAACATCGTTGGTCGCCCGAGCCGCGACAACCACAATCATGATTTCGACGCCCTGCAAATTGGCACCGCGTCAACGCCCTAACGAGAGTGACAAAGCCATGACCAACGGATGGGATGAATCGGCATCAGGTTGGATTGCCGATATCGGCGAAGAGGGCGACTTTGGGCGCAAGTTTGTGCTCGATGCTCCAATGATTGAGTGCCTCCGCGATAAAGGCTTCCGCAGTGCCTTGGACGTCGGCTGTGGCAAAGGACGCTTCTGCCGCATGCTGCGAGCCAGGGGAATCAAAACTATTGGTATCGACCCCACGGAAGCTTTGATTCAGCACGCAAGACGGCAGGATCCCGATGGCGACTACCGCATCGGGCGCGCAGAAGCGCTCGGATTTCCCAACAATTCATTCGATCTCGTGGTCAGCTACCTTTCGTTGATCGACATTCCGGACATCAAGATAGGGATCGCGGAAATGGCGCGGGTCTTGAAACCGGGCGGCGCGGTGCTGATCGCAAATCTAACAAGCTTCAACACCGCCGGCCAGCCCGCAGCCTGGGTGAAAGACGCGGACGGCACCCAGCGCTTCTTCATAGACCGCTATATGGAGGAGCGCGCCGAGTGGGTTCGTTGGCGCGGCATCCGCGTCCAAACCTGGCATCGACCGCTCAGCAGCTATATGTCGCTGCTGTTGAACCAGGGCTTGGAGCTTCGCCATTTTTCGGAACCGATGCCGAGCCCAGCGGCTGATCCCCTGAGATCGGAGCTGCACCGACGCGTGCCGTACTTCCTGATCATGGAATGGCAGAAGCCTGGCTCCGTGCAAGCGCATCAGGCTCGGCAAACGGCAAACGCCTAACCGTTCGGAGAACGGGGTGTCTCGGAGCGCTGCAAACCTCCATCGGACGATAAGGTCCTTCGTTCCGGATTTGGATTACAAAGCAATTTCAACCACGTAAGAGTTCGCGGTTTTATTCTGAGTTCTGCCCTGGAATCACAGCGCTTTCAAACTCTTCCGCTGCGCCTGCTTGCCCGCTACATGTCGGTCATCAGACAAAAAACGGAGGAAACCATCATGGCCCAGGCCAAGCGTATCGTTCTGGCATCCCGTCCCGTCGGCGAACCCAAGCCGTCCGATTTCCGGATCGAGGAGACCCCAATTCCGGCGCCGGGCGAGGGGCAGGTACTGCTGCGCACGATCTGGCTCTCGCTCGACCCCTATATGCGCGGGCGGATGAGCGATGGTCCGTCCTACGCCACGCCGGTACCGATCGGCGGCGTGATGGAGGCGGGCACCGTCAACGAGGTGATCGCCTCCAATAATCCCAGCTTCGCCAAGGGCGACATCGTGCTGGCGCGCGCCGGCTGGCAGACCCATGCGCTCTCCGACGGCAAGGGCCTCGCCAAGATCGATCCGAAAATCGCGCCGATCTCGACCGCTGTGGGCGTGCTCGGCATGCCCGGCATGACCGCCTATACGGGGCTGCTCGATATCGGCAAACCGCAGGCCGGCGAGACCGTCGTGGTCGCGGCCGCCTCGGGCGCGGTGGGCTCCGCGGTCGGGCAGATCGCGAGGATCAAGGGCGCGCGGGCGGTCGGCATCGCCGGCGGCAAGGACAAGTGCGACTTCGTGAAGAGGGAGCTCGGCTTCGACGAGTGCCTCGATCACCGCGATCCCGATCTTGCGGCAAAGCTGAAAGAGGCCTGCCCGAAGGGCATCGATGTCTATTTCGAAAATGTCGGTGGCGCCGTGTTCGAGGCGGTGTTTCCATTGCTCAACAATTTCGCGCGCGTGCCGGTGTGCGGGCTGATCGCGCATTACAACGACACCGAGGCCAAGCCGCCGAAATGGGCGGCCTCGATGATGCGCGCGGTTCTGACCAAGCGCCTCACCATCCGCGGCTTCATCGTCAGCGATTTCGCCGCGCGTCACGCCGACTTCCTGCGCGACATGTCGGCTTGGGTGCGCGAGGGCAAGCTCAAGTACAAGGAGTTCGTGACCGAAGGCCTCGACAGCGCGCCCGGCGCCTTCATGGGCCTTCTGAAAGGCGCCAATTTCGGCAAGCAGCTGGTGCGGGTCGGCCCGGATAAGGCCTAAAGCCCGCCGGCCGGATGTATCCTGACGGCAACAGTGGTGCGGAATTGGCACTATTTGGCCTGTCCGTAGCTTGACGGGTGGGCCAAGACATTGAAATATTGCACCAATTTCTGGTGCAGTGATGTTTGAGATCGGTGTTTTCTGCGTAATCCTTTTCGCGCTCGCGTATTGGGCGACCCTTTTCATCATGGGCCGCCGCGAAGACGTATTGCACGGCGAATTCGTCGAGCCGGAGCCTCAATCGGCGTCCGCGCCAGTCGGCACTCCGATGTCCGCGCCCGAGCCGATCTTCCCGTCCAGGCCGGTCATTGCGCCAAAGCCAGCGCCTGCTGCGATCACCGCTCCGCCGCCGCCAGTAGTCGCAAGCGCGCCGAAAAAGCCGGCCAACGCGGAAGCGCTGCAGTCGCTGCTGGTGTCGATCAAGCAGGAATTGAAGAACGCCGCGCAGATCTGACGCGGCACTCGCCTAAATCGTCGCCGGGGCTTTCGCAGGCGAGGGCGCCTTATGCTCCTTGGTCCAGATCTCGTCGAGATCGACATCGATCTGGCCGGGGGCGCGGACATGGCGAACTTCGAAGCCGTCGGGCTGGAAGCGATATTCGACGAGGCCGACTTCCTTGATCCCGATCCGCTCCTGCTTCGCATCCGAGATCATGAAGCCCGCCGAGGGCGACCAGACATGACGGGTGTGGCCAAAGGTGAAATCGCGGCGCTGATGCACATGCCCGCTTCCGACCAGCCGCAAATCGACACTGCGCAGCATCTCGACCAGCCGCCGCCGCGCCGGCATCGGCACGTAGCGGAATGAGGAAGCCTCGATTTCGGGATCGTCGGGCACATTGAGGAAGATCGGCTTGTGCAGGAACAGTGCGACCGGCTTGCCGCCGGCGCTGGCGAGTTCGCCCGCGAGCCAGTCGAACTGTTCGGCCTCGCTGACGAGGTCCGAATTCATCACCAGCGAATTGAGCCCGATGAAACACCAGCCGGCGGCTTCAAAACGCCAGCGGTCGTCGCCGAAGACCGAGATGTAGGCCTGCCGGCCTTTTTCACTCACGAGCTGCGCCGGAACCGGGCCGATCTGGGTCGGATTGTCGCCGATGTCGTGATTGCCGGGCAGATAGCGGCAGGCGACCGGCATCGCGTCATGCAGCGATCGGGCAAATTCGAGATCGTCGGGCTGGTTCGGGCCGTCGAAGCCGATGTCGCCGCTGTTGAGGACGAGGTCGGGCCGCGTTACATCAATGTGTTCGGCGATCCGCTCGAAGTTCTGGATCAGTTTGGGCAGCTTCCGTCCAAGGTGCGTGTCGGAAATTTGCGTCAGGCGAAATGTGGTCATGCGAAATCCCTTCCGGGGCCATTTTAATCCAGGCCGGCATCGGAATCATGACGCTGATTTCACACTTTTCTTTTATGACGATTGGTCGCTCGGAGCACGCGATAGCGGAGCGGAGGGCGACTGCGGGCGTCGCACGTTGCGCAACCTTGTTTCCTGACACCTGACGTAGACCTCAAGGGAATCCAGCGGTTGTCACCCGTTCGGGTGATGACGCGCTCGATTGTTTGAAACAATTATAAGTAGAGCTTTTTTGACGCCTATTTGCGGAGGTAAGCGTGAGCCAGGCTAATCTTCAGCGGGAAACCGGTATGCCAGTCCAAGACTTCCGTCGCCTTCTTGAAGCCGCCATAGACTCGGGTGAAAAAAGGGCGGCCGGCCCAGTTAAGGATGTAGATGAACTCCTTAAGCCCCAAACTTTGGCGGCGCTCGATCAGAAACACCGCGGCTGTTATGTACTCTTCATTCATCAGCCGGAAATAGACAAGGCGGTCAACAATTACCTGAGCGGACCGGCTCCATCGAACGACACCGGCAGCGGTGTGATGGCTCTGTATGTGTTGGAGCTAAAAGCCTCCAACACCGCCGTACTGGACGCTCCGGGATTGGGAAAGATCCAGGGCGCAAACGCCTTGGTCGAGTTTGTCCGATCGCTTTTCCCAAAGGATCATCCAGAAATCCCCGGGATGCTTGTGTTGTCACGCCTGAGCGTTGTGGCGAATCCGATTTACGTGCCTTTGAAGGGGCTGGATAAGCTGGACGATGTCTCGGCGCGCATCCGTCAAGTCTTCGCTCTCGCTTCTGAAGCAAGTGCTCAGCACTCCTCAGCGAACGAGTTCGCTGACGCGTTGTCGCGCTCTCTCGCAATTGGCGGGGTGACTTATGTTCGCGCCGAGGGAAAAACCATCGGGGACTATTTTCTGCAAGCGCTTCGCTTCATTTGGGAGAGCCGGGAGAATCTTGTTGTCTTGGCCAAGATAGGGGCCAAGGTCTTTGGGGGCGCTGGATAAGTTGCGAGGGCCTGTCCCATGGAGACGCAACTAGTTGCAAATGTGATGCGGAGTTTGCTGACTCAAGCTCGCGTCTTCGGACTTTTCGGATCATGTCTGAATTTCGTTCGGGGCGATGGCGACCTTGTTGACGCGGAAGGCCGCAGGCTTTGGTCAGCAGGAGACTGTATCGACCTCGATCGACTAAATCTGCCGGAGAATCCGAAGGCGCAAGTTAAGGCGTTGAGGGAGCGGGAAAGGCGCCTGGACATCAGTGATGTACGCTGGTTCACGAGGACGCGCCTTACGGCGTGCCAGCCTATAATTGTTCTGGCCGACAGGGCGAAGCTTTCTCTCGATCCCGATTTTCCGCTGCTTTACAACACGGTCAATTGGCCCGGCGACCGGCCGCCTGCCGGCAAGGTGAGCGACGTAGCCGACTTCAGGATCGAGGATGGATTGCAGTCGTTGACGGCAATGTGGAGCCTGCAACTCAACAGGCCGCACGGCCAGGAAATCGCGACCCTGAGTTCATCTCTCAAAATCATACGCGCCGCGCTCTGGGTCGTGCAGGAGAAAGGGTTTCTAGCGGCGCTGGACTACATTTTCTGCCTGATCGATCATGGCTTCATCATCGAGCCGGATGTTGTAGTTTATGTGTTCATGTTTTTATTTGCGAGGCGCAGGCAGGCATCGAGTGATACGGAGCTAATTGCAAATGTGCTCCCGACCGGCCCTGATGATCCAGGTGCCTGGATTGGAGCTAAAATAAAAATACCGCCCGCGGGTCCGTTCATTAGACAGCTGAGCGATGATGCGGAACTCGCAATACACCACGTTGAGCAACAAGCGAAAGCGGCGCGATTGTCGGCTGACATGGATGGCTGGCTCGTCAACTACGCTCGTCTCGGCCTTGCCGCTCGCGCGACGTATTCTGCTTTGAGAGCTGCGGGATTAGAAAAGGATCTGGTCTTTGCGCCTTATTCAGCTCAGTACGAGGAATACTGGTGCGATATTGGTCCCTTTTTCCAGTCGTATTTGGAGAAGCCCGACGCGCCCGATTATGGCGAGCGGTTGAAAGCACGGTGGTCGATGGCGCAGAGTCTCGCGATCATCGGAAAGAAAAAGGATCGCAAGTGGCTGGATTATATTTTATCGCAGCGCGTCGTTCTTCCCGATGCGTTGGAGAGCAAGTTTAAAGAGTCGCCCTTCAATTTTGACGCAGATGTTGACCTAAAATGGGTGAAGGCATCCGAAGATCTATCGATCATCCTTGGACGCCTGAGCTTTCGTGACGATAATTTCCAGGTTCGTTGTGCGCTTGGAACCAACACTCAAACGCAGCGGTTGGTGTCTGGCGCTCTCGAGGCCCTTAAATTTACCGATGTCGAACAGGTCTCGCGTATTGCTTCGATGGTTTGGCCGCTGTTCATTCGCGAAGCGCGAGCAGGCGAGCCGCCATACGAGACCGATGAAGAGATCCTTCAGAACTTCGTCCTTCTCTTGGCGGTCCACTTGGCAAAGTCGCGTGCCGATGTGATCCGCTGGCTGGATGAAGTTCAACTTGAACTGAGCCTTTCTGAGGTTGACGCGGAAAGACAGTCCGTGATTGCGCCCGCCGTGGACGTGCCAGCCAACTTGCTGAGATTGCAACGGCTTGTGAGCCGATATCCGTTGAATCCTCGAGTGTATGTCGCCCTTGCCCTTGTATTGAAGGAAGATCGGCAAATCGAACTTGCCTGGGAATTCATTCTTCGAGCTATTCGACTTGATCCTTCAAGCGACGTCCCCTGGCGCGCCGCCGAGCTCATTTTGATGGGGTTGAACGAAGAGGATGCCAAGGTCGCGTTCGGTATGTCCGAAGTCTTGACGCTCTTTAGAGAAAAAGGCGTCCCCGAAGAAGTCTGACTGACTTGAATCAAGGATTTCCAAAGATGACGTTTGGTTCACAGATCAGTCAGGCGGCCGCGCTGTTTGGCTGCAACCGACGGCGATCCCGGTACTCCAGCGCCAGCGCGAGGCCGCCATAGAGGAACGCCAGCGCCCACAAGGTCAGGAACTGGTTGCGCGCGTCGAACAAGGGCGCGCCAAGCTGGCTGATCTTCACCAGGCCGTCGATCGCCTCGCTGCTCGGCAGCAGGGTGGCCGCATCCCTGATCGCATGCGGGATCGACTCTGGCGGCCAGGCAAAACCGGCAAGGAAGAAAAAGGGCAGCCCGACCGCCGCAAAGGTGAGCTGAACGGCGATGGGTTTGCGAAAAATCGCGGCGACCACCATGCCGAAGCCGCCAACCGCGAGGACGAAGGGAATCGCGAAGATGAGGATGTGCGAGGCTGAACCAAGCCGCGGCAAACCATAGAGATAGGGAAGGATGATCAGGTAGAACGGCAGCACCACGGCCTCGAGCAGAAGGTAGGTAAGCAGCTTGCCGAACACGATCGCGAACGGACCGGCAGTCGCGGCTTGCCCCTCGCGCGTGCCAAATCGTCCGCCGGGCAGCGTGCCGAGCAGTCCGACCCCGATCAGCAGCGTCTGCTGCACGAGCAGGATGAAGGCAGCCGGCAGCACGTAGGTGGCGTAGCCGCCTTGCGGATTGAACAGGGCCACCGAGGTCAGAGGCATCGGATCGGCGGCGGCGGCCGCGATTGCAGGATCGACGCCCGCGGCGATCAGGCGCGCGGTCTCGACCTCTATTCCGAAGGTTCGCGCCACCGCGCCGACGCCGCCGTTAATGCGCTGATAGGCGAGGAAGTAGCTGGCATCGGCATAGAGGGCGACCGGCGAGGGGCGGCCGTGCAGGAGATCGCGCTCGAAATATTGGGGAATGAAGAGGATGCCGGAGATATTTCGGGCATAGACTTCATGCTGCGCAGTGGCGAGGTCCGGCAGCGCCATGGTGATTGCAACGTCGGATGTCGCATCGACACGGCGCGCCAGTTCCTGGCTGCCGAGTGTGCCGTCGTGGTCGACGATCGCGATCGGAAGATCGCGCAACGCTTCGTTGACGTAGGGTTGCGGGTAGAACGCCGCGTAGAGACAGGTCGCGAGGATGAGCGTGGCGAAAGCCGGCCGCAGCGTGAATATCCGACTGAACTCGTTTCGGAACACGCCGAAGATCGCGCTCATGACAGGGCCTCATTGACAGCCGCCGGCCGGGTGGCGGCAGCGTCGCTGCGCGCGCGATGGAGCTCGAGCAGCAGCGCCACGAGGACCGTCAAACCCGTGACGAAGGTCGCAAGAACGAGCACCGGCTTGGACGAAAGCTCCGGCGGCGTGCCGCGGATGGTCTGATCGATCCGCACCATCAGGTACCAGGTGCCCGGCAGGATCTCGCCCCAGTAATAGGCGAAGGCATTCATGCCATGCCGCGGGAAGCTCACGCCCATGTAACCGAAGGCGGGCGCGGTGAGCAGGGTGCCGATGCTGACCGCGCTGGCGGTCGGCTTGAGCAGCAGCGCGAGCAGGACGCCGATCAACTGGCAGGCGAGAATGAAAAGGATGCCGGCTAACAGCAAGAACGGTCCGTTGCCACGCAGTGGCAGGTCGAAGAAGCGAAAGAGAATGCCGTCGATGATGAGCAGCAGTGACAGATAGATCAGGGTATAGGGCAACAGTTTGCCGGCCAATGCCCGCCACAACCCGCCGCCGAGCCGCCGCAGGATGCGCAGGCGATGGTGGGTCTCGATGTCGAGGCCGGCGGAATAGGACGACGTCGTCACGATCACGATCTGCAGCAGGCTCGGCAACAGGGCGGCCAGCAGGAAATGCACGTAGTTCAGTGTCGGATTGAACAGCGCGTTGGTCTGCACCGGTATCGGCGTGAGGTCCGCCGTCGCGATTTCAACCGGCTGTCCTTCGGAGGTGCGCAGCGCTATCTGGATGCCGGCCGCGGCCGTCAGGACGGCGTTGGTCACGCCACGCAGCACGAGGTTGCCCGGGGTCATCTTCTGGGTGTTGTAGAAGAACACGACCTCGGGCCTTCGCCCCGAGAAAACGTCGCGCTGCAGGTTCTGCGGCAGCATCAGCAGGCCGTAGATCTGGCTCGATTGGATCAATTGCCGCCCTTCGGCGAGCTCGGCCACGTGAATCTGGACCGCCGCATCCGGCGTCGCATCGACCGTGCGTATGATCGCGCGCGACAGTTCGGTCTGGTCGAGATCGAGCACGCCGATCGGCAGCCGTGTCGCGAGACCAGCGCTGAAGATCGCCGTGAGCAGCGCCATCAGTGCGAGCGGCCCATAGGTCGTGAGCGCGAGCAGAAACGGCCGCCGGCGCAGCCAGCGCAGCTCGCGCCAGAACACCAGACCAAACCCGGGCTTCACTCCGGTAAGGGGGCGCATATCAATGGACCCGATCGGCCCATGAGGCAATCGCGCTCATGCCGGGGCGCAATCCCTCTCTGGGCTGGATCGGCACCGCGCGAACCTCGAAGGTGCGCAAGTCGAATTCACCGGTGGCGCGTGTCGCCCGCCAGGTCGCGTATTGCCCCTGCACATTGATCACGGTGACGCGCACCGGAATGAGCTGCGAGCGAAGCGCCGGCACCATTACCTCGAAGGTGTCGCCGACCTTCAGCCCGGCGAGCAGGTCTTCGCGCAAATTGAACGTGAACCAGACGTCCTTCAGGTCGATCATCGAGAACAAGGGCGCGCCGGCGGAAAAATTCTCGCCGAGTTCGGCGACGCGCGTGGTGACCTGGCCCGGGATCGGCGCGCGGATGGTGAGTTCGGCGACGTCGACCTCGCGCTGGCCGAGCGCGGCTTCGGCCTGCTTGACCTGGCTGGCAGCCAGCGCCTTCTCCTCGGGACTGGAGCCTTCGATTGTAAGTTTCAGGTTCGCGTCGGCCCCGTCTTTCCTTTGCTGGGCCATCGCGAGGTTGCGGGTCGCTTCATCGAGCTTGGCCTGCGGCGCATTGCCGGTGCTGAAGAGTTGCTTCTGCCGGTCAAAGGTTTCCTGCGCCAATACCACGTCGGCCTGGGCGGAATCGACGTCGGCGCGGCGGGCGGCGATGTTTTCCGGCCGCGTGCTGTTGATGCGGGCGAGATCGGCTTTGGCCACGCTCAGCGCGGCGCGGGCGGCGGCGAGCGCCGCCACGAGCTGGGGACTTTCAAGCTCGGCAATGACGGCGCCGCGCTCGACATTGTCGCCGACATCGACGTTGAGCTTGCTCACGCGCGCCGACACGCGCGGGCTGATATCCACGCGATTGGACGACACTTCGCCCTGGATCGTCAGCGGCGGCGGGCGTGTGGCAAACCAGAGGGTGACACCGAAGGCTGCCAGGATGACGACGCCAATAATCCAGCGAACAGCATTCGATCGTCCCATCATGTTCCCCATCGCAGAAATGTCGGCAGTGACATTTCACTCGGCTTCTATTCCATCGCATCCGCGAAAGCGAATCAATGGCGGGCGCGAGGCGATACGAGAACGTGTTTCACAAATGCACGGAGAAAATGACGCGTTTCCTAAAGCACGCGATAGCGGATCGCGAAAGCGTCATGGGAATTTGCTTCGGTCGCTCCATCAGGAAACGCAACGCGATCGGCGAGATGCCATGGTCCGAACTGTGTGGTGCGGCTCGGATCAGCCGCAAGGCGTAGCTTGAACTCGCATTGGGCGCGGCCGGCCAGGTTCAGCACCATGACGCGCTCGGTGGTGCGGTAATCCAGCGTCACGACGCCGCGGAGCACGCTCTGGCCATTGGTCGCGTCGAGCGCGTTTTCGACCTGGGCAAGCCGCTGGTTGCGGTCGGTGTGGAGCTCGATCTGGGTGTCTGATATCGCTGACAGCGCCGCCTTCGGCAGTCGGATTTCGAACTCGATCGCCGGCTTCGACGGGTTGATGCCGAGATAGGCCATCGCGGCATGCCGCATGTCATAGGCGGCGAAGGCGACGAGGGCGAGCGCGACCATTGCGGCCACGCCATGCTTCACGACATCGCGCAGGTTACGGTAGCCGGTGTGGAAATAGACGGTGAGGGCAATCGCGACCGCGAGCGCCGCGGCGGTGCCGGCAAGCCCCGACATGATGAGGCCGAGTCCGCCGTCCGGGCCGTCACCGAGGAGGCCGGTGAGGTCGCCGAACTTGCTGAGCAGGGTGGTCGTGATGTTCATCGCGGCATCTCGCTGGCTAGCAGCCAAAACCCAAAACGACTTGAACTGTAGGCAGTTAGTCACGTTGTTCCGCCCTGTGGTTCAACCGATGCGGCCGGCTTGTTGTCACAGCCGGAGCCGGCCGCTATAGCCTGTCGCTTGCCGACCGCGGTCAAGGGGAGATTCCCGTGTCGATTCAAATGGTTTTGCTGCCACTCTTCGTGCAAATGTTCCTCACCTTCGCGCTGCTGATGGGCATGGCCTTGACCCGCGGGCAGGCGCTCAAGAGCGGCGAGACCAGGTTCAAGGACATCGCGCTGCGCCAGCAGAACTGGCCGGCCCGCGCCACCCAGATCGGCAATTGCTTCGCCAACCAGTTCGAGGTGCCGGTGCTGCTCTATGTGCTGATCGCGCTGGCGCTGCCGCTGCGCCATGCTGATCTCATCATCGTGATGCTGTCCTGGGTGTTCGTGGTCACCCGTTTCGTGCATGCCGGCATCTTCGTCACTTCCAACGATGTGCGGACGCGTTCGCTCGCCTGGTTTGCCGGCGTGATCGTGCTGTTCGTGATGTGGCTCTATTTCGCGCTGAAAATCCTCTTCCTGCTCTGATGCGCGTCCAACCGAAAGATTTCAATGACTCCCGCTGCCCGGCTTTCCGCCGCGATTGAACTGATCGATGCCATCGAGGCGCAACGCGCGCCCGCGGCCAAAGCACTGAAGGACTGGGGCACGGCGCATCGTTTTGCCGGGTCCGGCGATCGCGCAGCGATCGCCGGTCTGGTGTGGGACGTGCTGCGGCGGCGCGCCTCGAGCGCCTGGGTGATGGATGATGATACGCCGCGCTCGCGCGTGCTCGGCATGCTCAAGGTCGAGCGTGGCATGGACGCCGCCACGATATCCGCGCTGTGCGACGGCGGCCGCTTTGGCCCGGAGCCGCTGAGCGATGCCGAGAAAAGCGCGCTGACCTCGCGTTCGCCCGACGATGCGCCGGCGCCGGTCGCGGGCGACTACCCGGAATGGCTCGATCCCTACCTGGCAAAGGTGTTCGGCGACGATCGCGCGGCGGAGGCGGCTGCGATGGCGAGCCGCGCGCCGCTTGATCTGCGCGTCAACACGCTGAAGGCCAAGCGCGAGAAGGTGCAGGGCTCGCTGAAGCATCTCGGCGCGCACGCGACGCCGTGGTCGCCGATCGGTTTGCGCATCGAGCTCGGCGCCGATGCCAAAAATCCCGGCATCCATGCGGAGGAGGATTTCATCAAGGGCCTTGTCGAAGTCCAGGACGAGGGCTCGCAGCTCGCCGCGTTGTTGTCAGCGGCAAAACCCGGCGAGCAGGTGATCGATCTCTGCGCCGGCGCCGGCGGCAAGACGCTGGCGCTTGCCGCCATGATGCAGGGCAAGGGTCGCCTGATCGCAACCGACCACGACAAGCGCCAGCTCGCGCCGATATACGAGCGGCTGTCCCGCGCGGGCGTCCACAATGCGGAGGTGCGCGCACCGAAAGGGGAAGATGAGCCGCTTTCCGACATCAAGGCATCCGCCGATCTCGTGCTGATCGACGCGCCCTGCACCGGCACCGGCACCTGGCGGCGCAACCCCGACGCCAAATGGCGGATGCGGCCGGGCGCGCTCGAAATCCGGATCAAGGAACAGATCGAAGTGCTTGATCGCGCAAGCCGCATGGTCAAGCCGGGCGGGCGGATTGCCTACATCACCTGCTCGGTGCTGACGGAGGAGAACGGCGAGCAGGTGCAGGCCTTCGTCGCGCGCCATCCGGAGTTTGCGATTGTGCCGCCGGAAGAGACCGCAGGCGCGTTGTGGGACAAGGCCGACGCCTTCATGCAGGCCGCGATAAAATCACCCGAGGGTTGGCTGCTGACCCCGCGCCGCACCGGCACGGATGGGTTCTTTGTGTCGATTTTGAAGAAGTCGTAGGGTGGGCGCGCGAGCGCCGTGCCCACCCTTTCAATCCTGAATTCGAATGGGTGGGTACGCTTCCGCCTTCGCTCGTTGAGCGAGCGCGGACGTGGTCGCTTTGCCCACCTACGATCGCGTCAACTAATGCGGCAGATGGTTCGCCGAGCCTTGCCTGATCTTGCCATCCGCATCGAGCCGCAGATATTCGCAGATCTTCTTGCCGCGCTCGTTCTCGTAGAACACCACGACGCTGTCGGGGCTGACATACGTATCGATCAGCGTGAAGTGCAGGTTCGGGATCAGCGCCAGCGCCTTGCCCCAATAGGCCCTTAAGTTGTCCTTGCCGCGCAGTGTGCCGCTCGCATCGAAGCCCATCGCCGGAATCCGGTCCGAGGTCATCTCGGTGTCCTCGGCATAGAGCGTTAGCACTCGCTCGAGATCGCGGGAATTCCAGGCCTCCACCCATTCGCGGCCGAGGGCCGCCAACTGCGAAGCCGGATAATGCGAGGCCGCCATGATTTCCTCCCGTTTCTGTCGGACCAAATTAGGTCAATAATACTGACGTATATCGGTTTGTCCATCCCTCCATAAGAGTAGTGGGTCATCGATTTCCCGTGGTTGCGGGTCCGGCCGCGGTCGCGTATCTGCTGTCCATGACAGCCGCACAGAAAGCCCAGGAGTCGACGCCCGATGTGGCCTCGGCGCATGACAAGATTCTGATTGTCGATTTCGGCAGTCAGGTGACCCAGCTGATCGCCCGTCGCGTCCGCGAGGAGGGCGTCTATAGCGAGATCGTCCCGTTCCAGAAGGCCGAAGCGGCTTTTCGCGAGATGAAGCCGAAAGCGGTGATCCTCTCCGGCGGGCCAGAATCCGTGCATGAAGCCGGCTCGCCGCGCGCGCCGCAGCTGATCTTCGATTCCGGCGTGCCGGTGCTCGGCATTTGCTACGGGCAGATGACCATGGCGGCCCAGCTCGGCGGCGAGGTCGAAGGCGGCCACCACCGCGAGTTCGGCCGCGCCGATGTCGAGGTGAAGGAGAAAAGCTGCCTGTTCGACAACGCCTGGTCGACCGGCGAGCGCCATCCGGTGTGGATGAGCCATGGCGACCGCATCACCAAAATGCCGCCGGGCTTTGTCGTCGCCGGCGTCTCCGCCAATGCGCCGTTTGCGATCATCCAGGACGAGAAGCGCAGATATTACGGGCTGATGTTCCACCCCGAGGTGGTGCACACGCCCGACGGCGCCAAGCTGATCCGCAATTTCGTGCGCAAGGTCGCTGGGCTGACCGGCGACTGGACCATGCGCGCCTTCCGCGAGGAGGCGATCGAGAAGATGCGCAGCTCAGTGGGCAAGGGCAGGGTGATTTGCGGCCTCTCCGGCGGCGTGGATTCCGCGGTCGCCGCCGTGCTGATCCATGAGGCGATCGGCGACCAGCTCACCTGCGTCTTCGTCGATCACGGCCTGCTCCGGCTCAACGAGGCCGAGACCGTGGTCGACCTGTTCCGGCATCACTACAACATCCCGCTGGTGCATGTGGATGCCTCGAAGCAGTTTCTTGGCGAGCTCGCCGGCGTCACCGACCCCGAAGTGAAGCGCAAGACCATCGGCCGTCTCTTCATCGACGTGTTCGAGGCCGAGGCCAAGAAGATCGGCGGCGCGGAATTTCTGGCGCAAGGCACGCTCTACCCTGATGTGATCGAGAGCGTGTCGTTCACCGGCGGCCCGTCGGTGACCATCAAGAGCCACCACAATGTCGGCGGCCTGCCTGATCGCATGAACATGAAGCTGGTCGAGCCCTTGCGCGAGCTGTTCAAGGACGAGGTCCGCGCGCTCGGCCGCGAGCTCGGCCTGCCCGAGATTTTCGTCGGCCGGCATCCATTCCCCGGCCCGGGCCTCGCGATCCGCTGCCCCGGCGACATCACCAAAGAGAAGCTCGATATCCTCCGCAACGCGGACGCCGTCTATATCGACGCGATCCGCAAGGCCGGCCTCTACGACGAGATCTGGCAGGCCTTCGCGGTGCTGCTGCCGGTGAAGACCGTCGGCGTCATGGGCGACGGCCGCACCTACGAATACGTCGTGGGCCTGCGCGCGGTGACCTCGACCGACGGCATGACCGCCGACTTCTATTCCTTCGACATGAAGTTCCTGGGCAACGTCGCGACCCGCATCATCAACGAGGTCAAGGGCGTCAACCGCGTGGTGTATGATGTAACGAGCAAGCCGCCGGGGACGATTGAGTGGGAGTGAACCCGCGTCGATCGGCGGCTATCATCCGCGATCGATTTTTCGGCGTAAGCGGCTGATATAGCGAAATTATATCTGTCGATGGCAGTCGGTGGGAACCGGCCGCGAAGCGCCCGATTTAACGGTATTCTTGACGGTATGGGATTTTGGCGCCATCTGCCTCTTTGTCTGATACCGTCAGCCATCTTCTGCCAGTGATTGCAGTAAGTTATTGAAAATATTGCAATAAATGTTGTATTGACGGTATTTTTCTTGACGGTATAAGTTCGGTGATGTACATGTTATGTTCTCCAAACGGAGGCGTGAATATGCTCACCGATACAGCTCTCAAGGCACTAAAACCAAAGGGTAAAATCTACAAGGTCGCGGATCGTGACGGTATGTACGTCGTCGTCGCTCGGTCGGGCCAGATCACGTTCCGGCTCGACTACCGTCTCAATGGGCGGCGCGAAACTCTGACCATCGGCCGCTACGGGGCCGATGGGCTCTCTCTCGCCGCGGCGCGGAAGATGTGCATCGCCGCGCGATCTGCGGTGACGCAAGGTGTTTCCCCCGCCCAGGAGAAGCAAAGAGCCAAGCGACAATCGCTCGCGGACGGCAACTTCGGCGCCGTGGGCAAGCGGTGGTTCGACGAGGCCCCCATGGCGGAAAGCACCCGCTCCATGCGCAAGTCGATCTACGATCGCGATATTCTTCCGGCCTGGAAAAATCGGCTTCTGACCGAAATCACGCCCGATGATTTGCGGTCGCTCTGCAAGAAGGTGAAAGACCGCGGGGCGCCGGCAACCGCCATCCACGTCCGCGACATCATCAAGCAGATCTACGGGTTCGCCAGAGCGAATGGCGCCAAGGTCGCCAATCCGGCTGATGAAGTCGGACCGGCATCAATCGCAACCTTCGCACCGAAAGATCGCGCGCTGACGCCATCGGAGATTCGAATTGCCTTCGGCCTTGTCGAGGAAGTGCCGACGCTGCCGACCATTCGGCTGGGGCTCAAACTGATCCTGCTGACGATGGTGCGAAAGAGCGAGCTCATCGACGGCGACTGGGACGAGGTGGATTTTGAGCACTCTGTCTGGAGCATCCCAAAGGAGCGTATGAAGCGGAACAAGCCGCACAACATCTACCTGTCGCGCCAATCGCTCGATATCCTCATTGCACTCAAGACCTGCGCAGGCAACTCACGCTACATTCTGCCGTCGCGCTACGAATCCGATGCCCCGATGTCTCGTGCGACCTTCAATCGCGTCACCACAGCTATCATCGCGCGGGCGCAGAAGCAGGGGCTGCCGCTGCAACCCTTCACGGTTCACGATCTGCGCCGGACCGGCTCGACCCTGCTGAACGAACTCGGCTTCAACAGCGACTGGATCGAGAAGTGCCTCGCCCATGAGGATGGCCGCAGCTCGCGTGGCGTCTACAACAAGGCCGAATACGAAAAGCAGCGCCGTCACATGCTTCAGGAATGGGCCGACCTCGTCGATGCCTGGCTCGACGGCAAGGACCGGACACCGGTCCTTTATCCACCTTCGATGCAGCTAATCGCCTCCGACGGCATCGTGTTGCCGCCGGCGGCGGTAGGGGCGAACTGACGGGCCTCGGTTGGCCTGGTCGGCGTTCGACGCGCGCCGGCGCTCTTCGAGCCAGGCCTCGACCTCGGCGAGATTCCACACGACACAGCGTTCGGTGATGAAGAAGCGGCGCGGAAATTCTCCGCGTTGCTCCATCTCGTAGATCGTTGAATCCGCCAGGGGGACGAGCTGATGCAACTCAGGGCGTCGGATCGTTCGTGCACCCGACAGCAAGGACGGCGGATGTCGCGTAGGCCGGCTGGCTTCCGACGTCCCTCCCGGCCTAGAAGACGGCATTTCCGATCCTCCGCCTGCATCGAACGGAAATTCATGAGTGACTGATTTGCTCCCGTTCCTCTTCATATGTCGCCGAGCGCCTCTATTGATCCCTGCACGTCATCAAACATTGCAGCGCGACCGATGAAAAGAGGCATGCGACTTCGGTCGCAGAAACGGCGGGCACCGGATGGAATTTGTTCGGTTTTAGAGCGCCTCCCTTCGGATTGTGATGCTTCAATCTAATTGGCCAAAGATTGGCTACGCCATTGAGATCGACGGCCGCATCAACACAAAGTTGGTGCTGAACATGGCGCCATAGAGTTGAAAGCCCGCTTCCCGATGCCTCGGACTCGGGTGAACGACGGTGCTAACCAATCACTCCAGGAGATCCAGCCGTAGTTCGACTAATTGGCCGATGCCGCGCTCTCAGGTCTGACGGTTTGGTGCCATCATTTGTCAGACAGTGATGCTGGCGTTTGATGCCGCAAGCGTCATCAAACGCCAGCGTGCGCATGATCGCCCATCCTGTCGCAGTATCGGCGGCTTCCGCGCTTCGAGAGCTGATGATTGCCAGCAATTGTCTGCCTCCGATGGCCTGGTGGAGCGTGAAGACTCGTTGATGGACAGAGACCGTCCGACGAACTTTACGCTCACGCTTGTCTTTGCGCGCTAATCCCACCGAACCCACGACGCGTGCGTTTTGCAGCTTGCACCGATGCGGCGCACGGCCTTTCTATGGCCGTGAATGGAGCGGCAAGCGCCGGCGTCGAACATGCGCGAAATTCTCGAAGGTCAGTCCGATATTGCGGAGTGCCGTGGTGGTCCACGCCGAAGCGCGATTGTTTCGGCAGAGAGCCGGAGAGTCTCGCATCATGTGCCGCAGTCCCTTCTCACCCACTTGCCGATATCAGTCATCGTCGTGGGGCAGGGCGCGCCGTGAAGCGGAAAATCTGCGTCTATGTCAGCGAGGATCTTGTTTCGCGATTGGCAGTCGCCGCCGAGCACCGCGGCGCCACCAAATCCGGACTCGTCGGCGCCGCGCTCGATCGCTTTCTTGATGTGGCAGAGGACCAGGACGATCGGCCCGGTGTAGATAAATGTCTGGCCCAAATGAGCCAGCAACTCGATCAGCTCGCGCGCGAATTGCGATTCGTCAACGAAACGGTCGCGATGCATGCCCGCTATCATCTCTCGATCACCCCGCCGCTGCCCGCCGCCGCACAGCCTGCCGCCTGCCGGATCGGCGCGGCGCGCTTCGACGAATTCGCCGCGCAGGTCGGCAGGCGGGTTGACCGGGACAAGCCGCTGATCCGTGAAACGCTGGATCGGATCAGTGCGAAAGATCACGAGCGGCCTTCCTCCAAAGGACAAGGTCCATTGCGCGACGCCGGCGAACGCGAGCACCCTGTCGCTCGCGAGCCGATGAACGGGCACCTGGTCGACGCCGACGAAATGCCCGTCGTCCCCGAATTGTCTGAGCGGATAGCCGTGAGAGGATCTTTCCCGTCCCGGCCGGCCACGCCCCCCACCGATCGCTCTGCTCGCGACGAACTGCGAGCTGATGAGCCACAGGCGGCATGGCAAACGCCGGGGCAGGGCGCCCCGGAAGGTGCCGAGCCGCCGACGAAAGATCGCGCATCGGGCTTGCGGCTGGTTTTTCGCGTCTTCCTGCCATTTGCCGTCGGCTATTACCTGTCCTATCTCTTCCGGACGATCAGCGCGGTCACCGCAGACCCGCTGACGACGGAATTCGGGCTCAGCCCTTCCAGCCTCGGTCTGCTCACATCGGCCTATTTCCTCACCTTTGCCGCCGCGCAGATCCCGATCGGGATGTTCCTCGACCGCTACGGTCCTCGCCGCGTTCAAGCCGTGCTGCTCGTGTTGGCAGCCGGCGGTGCCGCCATGTTCGGCGCTTCCGATGGCTTCTTCTCGCTGCTCGCCGGCCGAGCGCTGATCGGCTTGGGCGTTGCCGCCGCCTTGACCGCCGGCCTGAAAGCGACGGTGCTGTGGTTTCCCCAGGAGCGCATTGCGCTCGTCAATGGCTGGATGGTCATGCTCGGCGCGCTGGGGGCTGTCACAGCGACCACACCATCCGAATGGCTCGTGGCCTGGATCGGATGGCGCGACCTGTTCGAGTGGCTTGGCATTGCAACCGCGGTGGCGGCTGGCATCGTTTATCTCGTCGTCCCGGAAGCGCCGCCGTCGCCTTCAGCCTCGGAGGGCCAGCCGCTTGCCGGGCTGAAAAAGATCTACGCAGACCCGCGCTTTTGGCGATTGGCACCGCTATCCGCGACCACGATCGGGACCGCCTGGGCGCTGCAGGGGCTATGGGCCGCGCCGTGGCTAAGCGACGTCGAAGATCTCGACCGCGCGGCGCTCGTCAATCACCTGCTGGCGATGGCCGTGGCGCTCAGTGTCGGCGCCCTCCTGCTCGGCCTCCTCGCCACCCGCCTGCGCCGGCGCAACATCCAGCCACAAGCCGTCTTCGGCGTCGTCGCCGCATTGTTCATTGCCGCGCAGGTCGCGCTGATCCTGCGCTGGCCGCTGCCATCCTATGTCCTGTGGTGCTTCGTGGCCGCCGTCGGCGCGGTGACGGTCTTGAGCTACGCGATCGTGGCTGACTATTTCCCGAAGGAATTGGCCGGACGTGCCAATGCGGCTTTGAATGTGTTCCACATCGGCGGGGCGTTTGTTCTTCAGGACCTCATCGGCATCATCATCGACTATTGGCCCGTCGAAGCAGCTCACCACCCGATGATCTCCTATCAGGTCGCTTTCGGTACCGATCTCGCGCTTCAACTCGCCGCCTGGATCTGGTTCATGTGGCCGCGTGGTCAGACGGCCGCTATCCGTTCACCCCGACGGCACGCAGCCCAATCCATGTCAGCTCAAGTCATGGCCGTCGAGGCGGCATCTCCCTTCGGGACCGGGCCGTCGGCTTACGCTGAAGCCCCGGCGTGGCCGGGTCTTCCCCCGTCGGGCGACCGTCACTGACGCGATGCAGTCGGTAAGGCCTCCGATCCGCGATGGAGGTCGGAAGCGAGGAAAAAGGCGTTGTACGAGCCTCCATCTCATCTTTCAATCTTTGGAACGCGCGCGAGAGAGTGAGAGGAGGGCGGTGTTTTCCGTGACGGGGTCAAGGACTGGGAGAGAGGCTCCCAGGCTCCGTCGTGGAGATATCCCATGAACCAGATGAATATTTCGGACGCCGCGCGCGACCATCGCGGGTCTTTCAAGGTCGATGTGAGCCGAGGCCAACGAATCGGCCGCGTGTCCTCTGAATGGTTCTCGCGCCCAGCCGATGAACGATACCTGTCCTTGTCGGAACTTTTCGGTGCCGTGTCCGGCCGAGCCGAGAGGAGCCGAACGCGGACCGCGGAGAGCTCGGCCATCCGCGTGGAAGCGAGCCGCGACGATGCCGAACGGTTGGCGTTGATCGTGCCGGGCACGGACGTGCCGCTCGCCCCGACCCACTGGAGCTTCGGTCAGCTTACCAGCATCGTTGGCGCACCGTCCGCCTATTTGCGACAGCTCCCGGCGCCGCTTGCCGCCATCAACCTTCAGTACGGGCTGACCTCGCATCGTGGCGAGCTGGTCAAAACCCTCGAGGTTGAGGATGGGCGCGTCGAGCTGCGCGCGGTCACCGGACCCGACTATGGCCGCATCTTCGATCATGAGCTGGTTGCGGCCGTGCAACGGATCGCGGGCAACGGCACCGGCGATACGCGATGGAAGGTGCCCGGCGTGCTCGACTGGTCGACGGGCATCTACAATCCCCATGTGGACATCACCCGCGACACCACCACGCTTTACGCATCCGACCGCGATGTCTTCCTGTTCCTGGTTGACGACCTCAACCCGATCGAGGTGGGGCGCCTGCCGGATGGTTCGCCGGATCTCTACTTCCGTGGCTTCTATTGCTGGAATTCGGAGGTCGGCGCCAAGACGCTTGGGATCGCAAGCTTCTATCTTCGCGCTGTATGCCAGAACCGCAACCTCTGGGGCGTGGAAGACTTCGAGGAGATCACCATCCGCCACTCGAAATATGCCGCTTCGCGCTTCGCCCACGAGGCCGCCCCGGCGCTGAGCCGCTTTGCCGATTCCTCGCCGGCGCGCTTCGTCAACGGCATTAGGGCGGCGCGCGAGCGGATCGTCGCCCGAACCGATGAGGAGCGCATCGACTTTCTGCGCAAGCGTGGCTTCAGCAAGTCGGAGACGGCGAAAGTCATTGAGACGGTGCTGACGGAGGAGGGCCGCAAGCCCGAGAGTATCTTTGACTTCGTGCAGGGCATCACGGCGGTGGCGCGCGACAAACCGCACCAGGACGTCCGGCTCGATCTGGAGGCTCGCGCGAAGAAGCTGCTCGACCGCATCGTTTAGCTTCAGTCACCCACAGTTCCGCCTTCGGTGTTTCGGACATCGAGCGCGGTTCCTCCCATCCATTGTTCGGCGCCGCCCTCCAGAGGAAGAGGGCGGCGCTTGCTTTCGTGGCGGGTCAGGAGGTTGAGAGAGAGGCTCTCGGCCGCCCGTCACGGAGAAGCCGAAATGGCGAAGTCAACTCAGAAGATCACGCTCAGCCAGTCACGGGACATTCCCTTCAACAGGCTGGTGTTGAGCCAGGCAAACGTGCGCCGCATCAAGGCCGGCGTGTCGATCGAAGAGCTTGCGGAGGATATTGCGCGCCGCACGCTGTTGCAGAG
>DATMNV010000120.1:0-29548 GCA_035568535.1 Bradyrhizobium sp. | reverse complement strand
CCGTTGGTAGGATTTGCCGGGGTTTCGGTGAAAATCATCGCAACCCGGCCTTTGCGCATGGCTTCCTCCGCTGCAACTCTGACCGCGGTTTCGTCGATTCCGTCGGAAAATCCCACCGCTCCGATGGAGAGGCTCGCGAGTGTCTTCGCAAACAGAGTCTCCGTCCCGCCATACAGCGGTTGGGAGTGTAGAATGACGTCGCCAGGGCGGACGAAAGCCAGAATCGTGGTCGAAATCGCCGCCATGCCGGAAGAGAACAACGCGCATTTCTCGGTGCGCTCATAGACAGAGAGCCTGTCCTCGACGATCTCGCTGTTGGGGTGATTGAACCTCGAGTAAACCAGACCCGCCCCCATCCCCTCGGGTGGCTCACGCCGACCAGAAACGAAATCGAAGAAGTCCTGTCCGTCTTCAGCGGTCCTGAAGACGAAGGTCGACGTCAGGAAGACCGGTGGTTTGACGGCTCCTTCCGACAGTTGCGGATCGTAGCCGTAGTTTAGCATCAGCGTTTCTGGG
The DNA here is from genome assembly GCA_035568535.1 of Bradyrhizobium sp. Lineage (GTDB taxonomy): Bacteria > Pseudomonadota > Alphaproteobacteria > Rhizobiales > Xanthobacteraceae > Bradyrhizobium. Next base: position 29,032 of record DATMNV010000120.1, on the reverse strand, counting down.
TGCAGCATGTGATTGCCGATATGGGTCTTCGACGGAAACGGTTTCACCATGGCCTGCCTCGCGCTCTGGATTCGGTGCGTTGCTCCGCGTTGGGATCTTCTGCAATCACGACGCGGTCTGGAGCGGTGGATGCGACGGTATCCGACAGTTCCAGTAAACGTTGCCAAAATCAGCGTAGCAACATACGGGACCGATTTCACCGAGTTCGAGGTGGGTCTCGGCAGCAAACCAGAGGTTCGTAACTCTCCGCTCCCATAATTTTGCTGCGTTTTCGCAGTTTTGCGCCTTGATCGATTGGCAGAAGTCGAAGGTGCGAAAGCGTAAGGACACGGGCTTGCCGCCCGGTATTGAAGTCATCGACCTCGCGGACACGCCCGCACCGGCGGTATTCAATGCGATGCGGAGTGACCGACAGAAACGGGCCGCGGTCAAAGCAAGGTTGCACCGAAGTTCTGTTCTGGGCTCATGTCCGCGACGAGGCGGCCGGCTGGCCTTGCGGCCTCGCCGCCGCTGCGTGCCAGGAAGCGGCCGGTGCCAGCCTCGACGCTGCGCTTGCCATCGGTAACGATGATGCGTCCGCGCGACAACACGGTCACCGGCCAGCCACGAAGTTTGAATCCGGCAAACGGCGTGTATTCGGTGCGGTCGTGCATCATCGCGTCGCTGAGCGTGACCTCGCGCGTGGGGTCCCAAATCGCGATGTCGGCGTCCGCTCCGATTGCGATCGAACCCTTGCGGGGATGCAGGTTGTAGATCTTCGCCGGTGCGGTTGCGGTCAATTCGACAAATTTTTCCAAGCCCAGCCGACCTTTCGAGACCATGGCGTCGAATAACAGCGGTAGTCTGGTTTCCAGCCCCGGCAGGCCGTTTGCAATCTGCTTGAAGTTGGCGTTGCCGCCTGCGCGCAGCTTTCCCGTCTCGTCAAAGCGATACGGCGCGTGATCGGAGGACACGGTTTGAAGGTCGCCCAGCGCCAGCGCCTGCCAAAGGGCCTCCTGGTCGGCTGGGCGCCGTGGTGGGGGGCTGCACATCCATTTGGCGCCCTCCATGCCGGGTCTGTCGAGATCGTTGGCGGTGAGAAAGAGATATTGCGGGCAGGTTTCCGCAAACACCTTCAGGCCCTGACCGCGCGCGTCGCGAACGACCTTGGCGCCCTCCGCGGTCGAGACGTGAAAGATCATGATCGGTTGATCGATCAGCGCGGCCATGCCAATCAGCCGGTTGAAGGCCTCCGCCTCCGAAATCCGGGCGTGGCTGATGGCGTGATATTTCGGATGGGTATAGCCCGCCTTGAGCAGCCGCTTCACCATCCAGCTGATGATGCCGTGATTCTCGGCGTGGGCGCAGAGCAGGGCACCGGATTGGCGTGCCGCAAGCAGAATGTCGAGCAGGGGCTCGTCGTCGACCTTCAGCCGGTCGTAGGTCATGAAGATCTTGATTGAGGAGTGGCCGCGCTTGATGAGCGCAGGCAGGTCGTTTTCGAGGGTTTCGCGCGTGGGATCGGCGACGATCATGTGGAACGCATAATCGATCACGGCCCCCTTGCGCGCCAGCGCGTGATACTCCTCGACGACCTGCTGCAGCTTCATTCCGACATGCTGTGCGGCAAACGAGATCACGGTGGTCGTGCCTCCGAACGCCGCCGAAACGGTCGCGCTCTCGAATGTATCGGCGTTCATGATGCCCGCCGCCGAGAGCTGCTCGACATGGGTGTGGCTGTCGACGCCGCCGGGAAGGACCAGTTTGCCGCGCCCATCGATCTCGCGCTTCCCTGGAGGCAACGTGGTCCCGATCGCGGCGATGGTTTCGCCGAGGATGCCGACATCGGCGTCGAAAACGTCGCTCGCCGTCGCGACGCGACCGCCACGGATCACCAGGTCGTAGATGGGTTCGGTCATCGCAGGCTCCGTCTTGTTTTGCGGGAAGTTCGTTGATGCCCTGGTCGGCGACACTGCCATTGCAGGGCCGCGGCGATTGTGACACCGTCGGCTCTCCCGAGGCGCATCATGTCCCGTTCCCGCATCCGCGTCATCAACCCGAATTCAAACCGCGTCGTCACCAAAGCGCTGGAAGACGCTCTGAAGCCGATCGAATTTGCCAATGGGCCGGAGATCACCTGCGAGACGCTTGATGAAGGGCCGTACGGGATCGAAAGCCAGGCCGATGCCGACAGCGTGATCATGCCGCTGCGACGGCTGGTCGAGGGCGACAACGGCTCGGCGGCGTTCGTCATCGCCTGCTACAGCGATCCCGGCCTGCATGCCTGCCGCGAAGCCACCGAACGGCCGGTGTTCGGCATTGCCGAATGCGGCGTGCTCGCGGCATTGTCGCGCGCGGAAACCTTTGGCGTCATCGCCATCGGTCAGCGGTCGATCCGCCGTCATATTCGTTATCTCCGGCAGATGCAGCTCATGGACCGGATGGTCGGTGAACGGCCGATCAATATGACCGTCGCCGATACGGCCTCCGGTGACGGGGCGCTCGCGCGGATGATCGAGGTCGGCCGCGTTCTGAAGGAGGAGGACGGCGCGCAGGCTGTGGTGATGGGCTGCGCCGGCATGGCGCGGCACCGCGCCGCGCTGGAGCGGGCGCTCGGCGTACCGATCATCGATCCGACGCAGGCGGCCGTCACCATGGCTCTGGGTGCGGTTCAGTTCGCACGGCATTGACGGACGATATCTGCCGGCATCCGAAAAACGTCATTCCTCGGGCGGAAGGACCGCACCGGCGCGGCTCGTGATCAGGCCGTAATGCTCGATGCGCCGATGGCGGGCAAAATCGAAGATCGTCTTCTTGCCAAACACGGTGGCGTCGAGATCGCAGGGGTGGATCAATAGTTCGTCGTCTTCGGTGCGTGCTTCGGCGACGATCTCGCCACTGGGATCGACGATCAGGCTGCCGGCAATCATCGGATGCCCGTCCTCGCTGCCTGCTTTGGCGACAGCCACGACCCAGGTCGAATTCTGGTAGGCGCCGGCCTGCACCGAAAGGCGATTGTGGAACAGCCGCTTCTCGGGACCTTCCGCGCCCTGCTGTGAATTGACTGACGGGGTATTGTAGCCGAGCAGGACCATCTCGACCCCTTGCAGGCCCATCACGCGATACGTCTCCGGCCAGCGTCGATCGTTGCAGATCGCCATACCGATGACACCGCCGAGCGCGCGCCAAACCCTGAAGCCGAGATCGCCCGGCTCGAAATACCGCTTTTCGAGATGCTGGAAGGCGCGCTCCGTGTCGAACTCCGAATGTCCGGGCAGATGCACCTTACGGTACTTGCCGACGATCCGCCCGAATTTGTCGGTGAGGATGCAGGTGTTGAAATGATGCCCATCCGGCGTCAGCTCGGCATATCCGAAACTCATTGCGATCTGGTATTGCGCGGCGCGTTCGAATAGCGGCCTGGTTGCTGCGTTCGGTATCTCGCGCTCGAACCAGCGATCGACCTCCGCCTGGTCGGTCATGTACCAGCGCGGAAAGAAGGTGGTGAGCGCGAGCTCCGGGTAGACGATCAGCTCTGCGCCATTCGTCTTGGCCTCCTCCATCAGCGCAAGCATGCGCTTCACCACGGTGTCGCGGCCGTCAGCCTTCTGGATCGGGCCCATCTGGGCAGCGGCAACATTGACAAGGCGCATGGATCGGCTCCTGACGGTTCAGCGGGATACGGTGTGCTCGAGACGACTGACGAACCGCACCGCGGGCCAAAGCAAGGCCAAATAGATCGCCGCCGCCAAGACGATGGGCGAGGCGTTGAATGTGAGCGAGCGGGCCATGTCGGCAGAATAAAGCATCTCGGGCATCGAGACGACACTTGCGAGCGAGGTCAGCTTTACGACTTCAACGGTGTTGGACACGAGATCGGGCAGCACGTTGCGGACGCCTTGCGGGAGCACCACCCAGACAAAAGTGTGTGTTGCACTGAGGCCCGTGGAGCGGGCGGCTTCCCACTGGCCTGAAGGTACGCTTTCGATCCCGGCGCGCAGTATCTCGCCGTAATAGGCGGAATTGTTGAGAAAGAAGGCGATCGACACCGCGGCGAGCGGCGTCAGCCGGATTCCGGCAAAGGGCAGGCCCGAATAGACCATGATCAGAAGCACGAGCGGCGGCAGAGCGCGAAAGAGATCCACGAGCAGCTTAATGACCTGTCGAAATGTGGCGCGAGGCGACAGGCTGGCGGCGGCCACGAGGACGCCGCCCGCTAGCCCCATCGGAATGACCACCGCACAGATCAGGAGTGTCGTCCAAAGCCCGGTCAGCACCAGCGGCAAGGCCTTTGCCATGATCGCAAGATTGAAGAACTGTTGAGCGATCGCCTCCATCAGGTGCGCCTCCAGGCGAAGCGCCGCTCGATCCATGCGCCGAACGCGATGATTGGAGCGAACAGGATCAGATAGGCCAAAGCGCCCATCATCAACGGCGTGGCGTTGCCCAGAAAGGATACGGCGGTCGTGGCGTTGTTGATGATTTCGGGTACGCCGATAACGGTTCCGAGCGCCGTGTTCTTGATGATGGCAATAGTGCGGTTGGTAAGCGGCGGCACTGCGAGCCGGATCGCCTGCGGCAGCACCACATAGGCGAGCGTCCGTCCGGCGCCGAGACCGGTCGAGCGCGCGGCCTCCCACTGTCCCTTGCGAACCGAGAGAATGCCGGCCCAGAAGATCTCCTCCGCGAAGGCGGTGAGCACCATCGACAACACGACCCAGAGCACGGCGAAACTCGGCAGGTTGATGCCGACGTTCGGCAGCCCGAAATAGATCAAGAGCACCGCGACCAGCGGCGGGATCGCACGAAAGAAGTCGACGAAGAGGACGATGAGGATGTTGAGCAGGCGGTATCGCAACGTGCGAAGCACGGCGAGGAACAGGCCAAGCGCAAGACCGGTGATGACGACGAGGATAGCGATCTCGATCGTGACCAGCATGCCCTTTGCGATCGCGGGCCAGGTCGAGGCCAGGATCGAGGGCTTGAAAAAGGTATCGACGAAATGTTCCACCGCGGCGGCCTCAACGAATGACTTCGGCCATGAACGCGCGCGTGCGCTCGTGAGCCGCGGCGGTGAATATCTGCTTGGGCGGTCCCTGTTCCAGGATCGTGCCGTGATCCATGAACACGATGCGGTCGGCGGCTTCGCGGGCAAAGCGCATCTCATGGCTGACGACGAGCATCGTCATGCCGCTTTCGCGCAAATCCCGCATCACCGCCAGCACGCTGCCGACGAGTTCGGGATCCAGCGCCGAAGTTGGCTCGTCGAACAGCACCATCTTTGGCTCGAGCGCCAGCGCACGTGCAATGGCGACCCGTTGCTGCTGGCCGCCCGATAATTCGCTCGGATAGGATTTCGCCTTGTCGGCGAGGCCGACCCGCTTGAGTACTGCAAGACCCATCGCCTCGGCTTCGTCTCGCGGCTTCCGCAGCACCCTGCGCAGCGCCAGCGTGACATTGCCGAGTGCGGTCATGTGCGGATAGAGATTGAACGACTGGAACACCATGCCGATCCGTCGGCGCATGGCGTTGATATCCGTCTTGTCGCCGAGCAGCTCGACGCCGTCGAACCGGATCGAGCCGCTGTCGGGCTCTTCGAGCCGGTTGCAGCAACGTAGCAGCGTGCTCTTGCCGGCGCCTGACGGCCCGATCAGGAACACGAGCTCCTGCGGCGCCACCGCCAGGTCGACACCCTTCAGCACGTCTACCGTACCGAAGCGCTTGTGGACGCCGCGAATGTCGATGATCGGATTGCCCGGCCGCATGGATCTATTTGCAGGTGGTCTGGTGTGCCGTCGGGTCGTAGCCGGCCATGTCGGGTACGCCGTATCCCGCAAACACCGTGAGGGCGGCAGAACCCGGCGCGGGTTTTGTGCCGAACCACTTCTCGTGCAGCTTGGCAATGGTACCGTCGGCCTTCAGGCATTCCAGCGCGACGTCGAGCGTATTGCGGAGCGCGGCAGAATCCTTGCGCAGCGCAATGGCCCAGACCAAGCCGGTGGAATAGAGATAGGACAGCTTGATTTGCGGGTTGTTCTTGGCCACCCATTGGATGACGGTGTTGCCGGCGACATTGGCGTCGGCGCGGCCGGAAAGCACAGCTTGGACCGCGTCGGTCTGCGTTCCGAAAGATTCGACCTTCCAGCCGATCTTTTCTTCCAGTCCCCGCGCCCAGCTATCATAGGCCGACCCCTTGTTGACCGAAATCACCTTGCCTTTAAGCTCCTCGAGCTTTGTGATATCGGGCGCGTCTCGCTTGATGATGAACTGGAAATCGGTGTTGAGGTATCCCTCCGTGAAAAGCATGCTCTCGGCGCGCTCCTTCGTGACGGTCACCGGAGCGATCAGGAAGTCGTAAGTGCCGGCCTGTAGTGCCGGGACGAGGCCGGAGAACTGCGCGGCATCCACCGTGATCTTCTTGTCGAGCTGATGCGCGATGGCGTCGGAGAGATCGACGTTGAAGCCTTCGATGCCGCCTGACAGTTTTGGCATCGCATGCGGCGCAAACGTGCCATCGACGGCGGTCTTGAGGACGTCTTGGGCGAAGGCCGACGCCGACAGCAGCAAGGCCGCTCCCACGGCGATAAGGGTGGTTCCGCGCATACGCTTCGCTCCTCGGCTACAATGATCTGACCCGGCGGCATCAAGTTAGCCGTGTCAAGGGACAGACCTCAATATCACCGCCGGAGAAATTTTACGTGCCGTTTTCTGTGCAGAGTCGTCGGCAGTCTGCTCAATCCTGGGGCGGTACTTCAAATCGAAAGCGCTGACCACCGACTACAGCTCACCGGTATTCGCCGCAGATTTCCGGAAGCAGGATTCCGGTGACGCCGGCTATCGCGCCGTCACGCACCAGTGCGATCGATTTCTGCACGTCGGGGTAGAGGTGCCGATCGTTCTCGAGACGAGGTACCTCCTGCCGCAGGAGCGCGCGAACGCGCTCGAGCGGTGGGCTTGATGTCAGCGGCGCGTGAAAATCACAGCCCTGCGCCGCCGCCAGCAATTCGATGCCGATCACGGCAACGGCATTCCGTACCATCGGCAGGAGCCGCGTTGCTGCATGCGCTGCCATGGCGACGTGATCTTCCTGGTTTGCGGACGTCGGAATGGAGTCGACGCTGGCTGGATAAGCGCGCTGCTTGTTTTCGGATACCAGGGCCGCGGCGGTGACCTGTGGGACCATGAAGCCGGAGTTGAGTCCCGGCTTTGGTGTCAGAAACGCTGGCAAACCCGAAAGCGCGGGATCAATCAGCATGGCGACACGGCGTTCGGCGAGCGAGCCGATCTCGCAGATCGCCAAGGCCATCATGTCGGCGGCGAAAGCAACCGGTTCAGCGTGGAAATTGCCTCCCGAAAGGGCTTCATTGTCGTCCGGGAAAATGAGTGGATTGTCGGAGACGCCGTTTGCCTCGATAGCCAATGTGGCGGCCGCCTGCCGCAACAAGTCGAGTACCGCGCCCATCACCTGGGGCTGACAACGCAGGCAATAGGGGTCCTGGACCCGATCGTCCCCGACGAGGTGGGATGCGCGGATTGACGAGCCGGCCATGAGAGCACGCAGCGCGTCCGCTGTCTCCATTTGGCCATGGTGACGGCGAAGCAGATGGATGCGGCGATCGAAGGGGACATCCGATCCCCTCGCGGCATCGGTCGAAAGCGCACCCGTGACGAGCGCGGCGCGGAACAGGTTTTCGGACTCGAACAATCCGGCAAGTGCGGCAGCCGTCGAGAATTGCGTGCCGTTCAATAGTGCTAACCCTTCCTTGGGACCGAGCACCAACGGTGTCAGGCCTGCGCGCAGCAGCGCCTCCTCAGCAGGCAAGCGGTGGCCCGCGACAACAATCTCGCCGATGCCAATCATCGTCGCCGCCAGATGTGCCAAGGGGGCGAGGTCGCCCGAGGCGCCAACAGAACCTTGCGACGGTATCACCGGCGTCAGACCATGGGCGAGAAAGGCCTCGAGCATGGCGACGGTGGAACGCCTTACCCCTGACGCCCCTTGCGCAAGGCTGGTCAGCTTCAGCGCCATCATCAAGCGGGCCGTCGCGACCGGCATCGGTTCGCCGACACCCGCCGCGTGGGAAAGGACAATGTTGCGCTGGAGTGTTTCCAGATCTTCGGTTGCGATGCGGACGCTGGCAAGCTTGCCGAACCCTGTGTTGATGCCATAGACGGGGTCGCCCTTGCTGACAATGGACGCCACCGCTGCCGCACTTTTTTCGATGACGGACCAACAGGCGGAGTCGAGCTCAACGGACGTGCCGCGATAGATCGCCCGACACTCAGCCAGGGTGACGTTTCCAGGCCGCAGAAGGATGCTCTCGTTCATTGCAGACTCCCCTTACGCAAGGCGCTTTGGTCTGCGACGGTCCTCGAAAACGCGAAACAGCCGGCTTCTCCGCTGTCGCCTGACGCACTTTGCCTGATGTCTTCGTGCGTCAATGCGGCGGAGTTTCGGTGGCCTTGCAGGCTACGTCTCTCGTCAGCCAAGTTGACTCCCGGTTCTCAGGATATTATGTATAGACATAAGGAATAGCGCCGGAGCCCTTTCGTGCCGCCGATCTACATTGCCTATCTCAATCGCCTCGATATCGACGAGCTCAATATCACCGACGAGGAAATCCTCAACGCGATCGAGACGAGCCTTTCGGCCCAGGGCAGAGGCGAAACCGTCATCGAGCCGCGCGTTCATCTTGAACCCGGCGTGGCCAACGGCCATTTCAACGTGCTGCGCGGCGCTATCAGGCCGCCGATCGACTCCGCCGGGGTCAAGATCGTGGGTGACTTTGTCGACAATTACAAGCTCGGCTTTCCTTCGGAGCTCGCGATCCTCGCCTTGTTCGATCCGCGTACAGGGGCGCCGAAGGCGATCCTGGACGCGAGTGGCATCACTGATATGCGTACCGGTGCGATCACCGCGATCGGCGCCAAATATCTGGCTCGAAAAGGCTCAAAGGTGCTCGGCCACATCGGGGCGCGCGGCACCGCCTACTGGAATGTTCGCCTGCTCGATCATCTCTTCGATTTCGACGAGATCCGGGTGCATTCGCGTCGCGAGGAGAGCCGCAACGGCTTTGCGGAGCGACTGAGCCGGGATCTCGGCAAGAAGGTGGTTGCAACCGTTGACTGGAAGACGTGCGTCGAAGGGGCCGACATCGTCGTGGAGGCGTCTCGGCTCGACAAGCCGACGCCGATGTTGAAGACGGAATGGATCAAAAAGGGCGCCTTCGTCGTGCCCTATGGAACGATGAGCGCAATCGAGCTGTCGCTGACCGATATCATGACCAAGCTTGTGGTCGACGATTGGGGACAATGCAAAGGCGGCAAGTTCGGCAGCCTCCGTGCCCACGTCGAGGCGGGAAAACTGTCCGAGGCGACGCTGCACGCGGAGCTCGGACAGATCGTCGCCGGCCTCAAGCCGGGCCGGGAAAGCGACGGTGAGACCAACCTGCTCTGGCATCGCGGGCTTTCGCTGTCCGATATTGCGTTGGGTCATGCAATGCTCGAAAAATCAGAGCGGCTCGGAGTAGGGCAGCGCCTTCGTTTTGCCTGATCGAGCGGCCGCCGCGAGGCCCTGAAGACATGCGCTATGTCGCCAACGCGCGAATGTATTCGGTCAATCCGCAGGCGGCTGCCGCGTGGAAGGAGTTGTTCGGTTGGCTGGCGCGCCAAAGCGGCGTAGAGCTCGATATTCTCGATCACGCCTTTCCGCTTCTTCTATCCGATCTGTGGTCGCGGGCTGACCTTGGCTGCGCCTTCATGTGCGGGTTTCCCTTCGCGCTCTCGGCGCAGCCGCCGCGGCCGGTTGCGGCCCCCGTTCCTGGTAAAGCCCCGATTTCCGGGCGGCCCGTCTACGACACGCGTCTCGTCGTTCGGGCGGACTCGGGGTTCCGCACGATCGAGGACACTTTCGGCGGGCGTCTCGGATACACGGTCGAGGACTCCCATTCCGGCTACAATGCGCTCCGGCACCACCTGCTGCCGTACTATCGGCAGCGTGGCGCAAAACTCTATCGCGAGAGCATTGGGCCGCTGACGACGCCGCGGCGCGTCACCGAGGCGCTCCTTGCCGGCGATATCGATATCGGCCCGCTCGACGGCTATGCGCTGGACTTGATGCTGCATCATCAGCCGGAGCTTGGATCGCAGATCAGGGTTGTTGCGGCCACCGATCCCGCTCCGGTTCCGTTTCTGGTCGCTTCATCCGGCTGCCCCGACGAAATCGTCTCGCGTTTGCAGGCCACACTTTTGACTTTCGCCGATGCTCAAGCGTGCACGGGCTTGAGGGATCGGCTTCGCCTCGATGCTTTCGTGCCGGTCGCCATCGAAGATTATGGCCTGATGATGCGCTGGGATGCCGAGGCGCGTGCGGCCGGATATCCTCAGCCCGCCTGATCGCGGCATTCACGCAGCAGCACGAGATGGCAGTCTGCCTCGGTAACCGACGCGACGCGAAACGAGGCGTCACCAGCGCGTTCCAGGATCGCCGCATCACCGTTGGCCAGACCGATCACGTTATCCCATAAGGTCAGCGTGACATCGCTGGAACAGGCGACGACCACTGCAATATCATGGCCATCAAATTCGCATTGCGCTGGCGCACGAAGGCGCTGCAGCCGATGTTCGAACCTGCCCCGCCTGGTCATGACGTTCAGGTCGATGATTTCGCCGGCCAGGAGCCGCGCGGACGTCGGTCTGTCGCCCGGAAAGCGGATGGGTTCAGAGTTGCGGTCGAGCACGACCGGCGCGGCATCTCCGACTGTCAGCGCCAATCCGTTTCCCTTGACGATGGACAGCGTACGATCGATGCCGGCAAATTCGGAGAATGGTCCATCAGAGGCAACGCGCGCCATGCTGATGCGCCAATCGAAATTGTCCAGCGTGGCTGCGAACGGCTCGACGGCGATCTCTGTCGTCGAGCCGCCGCCGTTCTTCCAGGGCGTCGTCCGGCAATGGCTGGCGCGAACAATCTTCACCGAAAGCTACCGGCCATCGAGGCTCGGCAGATCGAGGTTGTTCTTCCGCGCGCATTCGATCGCGAGCTCGTAGCCGGCATCGGCATGCCGCATCACGCCGCTTGCCGGGTCGTTCCACAACACCCGGCCGATGCGTTGCGCCGCTTCCTGTGTGCCGTCGCAAACGATGACCATGCCGGCGTGCTGCGAATAGCCGATGCCGACGCCGCCGCCATGATGCAGCGACACCCAGGTCGCGCCGCTGGCGCAATTGAGGAGCGCGTTCAGCATGGGCCAGTCGGATACGGCATCCGAGCCGTCGCGCATGGACTCGGTCTCGCGATTGGGCGACGCAACGGAGCCGGAATCGAGATGGTCGCGACCGATCACGATTGGCGCCTTCAATTCACCGCGGGCGACCATCTCGTTGAAGGCGAGGCCGAGCCGGTGCCGGTCGCCGAGGCCGACCCAGCAGATGCGCGCGGGAAGTCCCTGAAACGCGATGCGCTGGCGCGCCATGTCGAGCCAATGATGCAGCGAGGCATCATCAGGCATCAGCTCCTTCACCTTCTCATCGGTGCGATAGATGTCCTCCGGATCGCCCGAGAGCGCGGCCCAGCGAAACGGACCGATGCCGCGGCAGAACAGCGGACGGATATAGGCCGGCACGAACCCCGGAAAATCGAACGCCTCCTTCACGCCTTCCTCAAGCGCCATCTGTCTTATGTTGTTGCCGTAATCGACGACGGGAATGCCCATCCGGTGAAAGTCGAGCATGGCGCGAACATGTTCGGCCATGGAGGCGCGCGCGGCGCGATCAACGGCTTTCGGATCGCTCTCGCGCCGCGATTGCCATTCGTGAATGGACCAGCCCTTCGGCAGATAACCATTGACGGGATCGTGTGCAGACGTCTGATCGGTGACGGCGTCGGGCCGGATGCCACGTCTGACCAATTCGGGGAAGATTTCCGCCGCGTTACCGAGCAGACCGACCGAAACCGGCTTGTGCGTCTTTCCCGCCTCTTCGATGATCGCCAGCGCCTCGTCGAGGTCCTTGGCCTGGCGGTCGAGATAACGCGTGCGCATGCGCATCTCGAAACGTGACGGCTGGCATTCGATCGCGAGGCATGAGGCACCTGCCATCACCGCAGCGAGTGGTTGCGCGCCGCCCATGCCGCCAAGCCCCGCGGTGAGGATCCATCTGCCGGAGAGATTACCGCCGTAGTGCCGGCGGCCAAGCTCGGCGAAGGTCTCGTAGGTGCCCTGAACGATGCCCTGGCTGCCGATATAGATCCAGGAGCCGGCTGTCATCTGGCCGTACATCATCAGGCCCTTGCGATCGAGCAGATTGAAGTGCTCCCACGTCGCCCAATGCGGCACCAGATTGGAGTTGGCGATCAGAACGCGCGGCGCATCGACGTGGGTGCGAAACACGCCGACCGGCTTGCCGGACTGCACCGCGAGCGTCTGGTCGCCCTCGAGGCGCTTGAGCGTCGTAACGATTCGGTCAAAGCTTTCCCAGTCGCGCGCGGCACGGCCGATGCCACCATAGACCACGAGCTCGCCCGGCTTCTCTGCAACATCCGGATCGAGATTGTTCATCAGCATCCGCATCGGCGCTTCCGTGAGCCAGCTTTTCGCCGAAAGCTCGGGTCCGCGGGCCGCACGAACAACGCGCGCATTGTCGATACGTGTCATGAGTGGAAATCCGGTGTTGATGAAGAAGAGGTCGGCAGATTCATGTTGTATGGCCTCGCCAGACCCGCGCGTGAAGCGGATTGAATCCGATCCGGTAGACCAGCTCGGCGGGCCGCTCGATGTCCCAGATGGCGAGGTCGCAAAGCTTGCCTGCCTCGAGGCTTCCGGTTTCCCCGAACAGACCGAGCGCACGCGCGGCCTCGCGGGTCACTGCGGCGAGGCACTCTTCCACGGTCAAGCGAAACAGCGTCGCAGCCATGTTCATTGTCAGGAGCAACGAAGTGAGCGGCGACGAACCGGGATTGCTGTCGGTTGCAAGGGCGATTCTGACGCGGTGCTTGCGCATCAGCTCAACCGGCGGCGCCTGCCGCTCGCGCAGAAAATAGAAAGCGCCGGGAAGCGCGACAGCAACAGTGCCCGCGCCCGCCATCGCCGCAACGCCGTCCTCGTCGGCATATTCGAGATGATCGGCCGACAATGCGCCGAATCGCGCCGCGAGGGCTGCGCCATGCAGGTTCGAGAGCTGATCGGCGTGCAGCTTGACGGGAAGGCCGAACTCGCGCGCCCGGGAAAATACCTGCGCCGTTTCCTCCGGAGAAAAGGCGATGTTTTCGCAGAAGGCGTCGACGGCATCGACCAGACCTTCGGCCGCGAGGGGCGGGATCATCTCGCAGACGTCGGCGATGTAGGCTTTGGAATCGCCAGCTCGCTCGGGTGGCAGCGCGTGCGCGCCCAGAAACGTCGTTTGTACCGTGACCGGATTTTCGTTTCCGAGCCGCCGCGCCGCTCGGAGCTGGCGGCGCTCGGTCGCAAGCTCGAGCCCATAGCCCGACTTGATTTCAACTGTCGTCACGCCTTCGGCTATAAGCGCATCGAGGCGGCGTTGCGCGCCGGACACCAGTTCGTCCTCGCCTGCTGCGCGCGTGGCCTTCACCGTCGACACGATACCGCCACCGCGCCGGGCGACTTCCTCGTAGCTTGCCCCCGCAAGCCGCAGCTCGAATTCCTCGGCGCGATTGCCGCCATAAACAAGATGCGTGTGGCAGTCGATCAGACCGGGTGTGATCCAGCGGCCTTCGCAGTCGACGGACTGCGCCGCGCCAAGATTCGAAGGCGCATCCGCCCTTGGTCCGGCAAAGACGATGATGCCGTCCCGGGCGGCGATCAGACCGTCCTCGACGATGCCGAGGCCCTCGCGCTGCGGGGAGAGCGTCGCAAGCCGACAGCGATGCCAGACACGATCAGCGGCAGTCATGACGATGGAAGCTCGCTATCCTCTGCGGCAAACGCTTGGCATGGGCTCTATTTTGTCTATACATATTACAGCAAGGAGTGGCGCTGTCCAGCGCCTCATGGCGGTCGGAGGAGAACTTGCCTCAGTTGCATTTCAGGGAGGCCCTGCTTTCCGACGGGTGGTCGCGCGATGTGAGACTGTCGATCGACAATGGCCGTATCGCTGCGGTCGAGACCGGTGTGACGGCGATCTCCGGCGACGAGCGGCACGCGATCGGTTTGCCGGGATTGCCAAATCTTCACAGCCACGCCTTTCAGCGCGGCATGGCGGGCCTGACCGAAGTCAGGGGCGGTTCATCCGACAGTTTCTGGACGTGGCGCGAATTGATGTACCGCTTCGTCAGCCGCATGACCCCCGAGGATATCGAAGCGATCGCGGCGCAGGCCTATGTCGAGATGCTGGAGGCGGGCTTCACGCGGGTCGGCGAGTTTCACTACGTCCATCACGATCGGTCAGGCGCGCCCTACAAGGATATCGCCGAACTGGCCGGGCGCATCGCGGCGTCGGCACAGGCAAGCGGCATCGGCCTGACACTGTTGCCGGTCTTCTACGCGCATGCCGGCTTCGGCGGCCGCGCGCCGGATGAAGGGCAGCGGCGTTTCATCAACACCGTCGATCAGTTCACCCGGCTGCTCGAGGCCTCACAGCGGGCTGTCGCCGGCTGTCGCGGGGCAAAGGTCGGTATCGCGCCGCATTCGCTGCGCGCGATCATGCCGGACCAATTGGCTGCGATCCTGCCGTTGGCAGCCGACGGCCCGATCCACATTCACATCGCTGAACAGATGAAGGAGGTCGACGATTGCATCGCCTGGAGCGGCAGCCGGCCCGTCCGATGGCTGCTTGATCATGCGCCCGTCGATCGCCGTTGGTGCCTGATTCATGCCACCCACATGACGGACGAGGAAGCCCGGGCGATGGCAGCGACAGGTGCGGTTGCGGGTCTCTGTCCGGTTACCGAAGCCAATCTTGGCGACGGTATCTTCAACGCGACGGCTTTTTTCGGTGCGCGCGGTCGGTTCGGCGTCGGTTCGGATTCCAACGTCCTGATCGGTACCACCGACGAACTTCGCCAGTTGGAGTATTCGCAACGCCTGGCGCTTCGGGCGCGCAATGTCATGGCGACGGCCGCCATTGCCTCGACCGGCCGCGTTCTGTTCGACGACGCGCTCGCGGGAGGTTCGCAAGCCCTCGGCGTCGCGGGCGGTCTCGCGCAAGGCCACGTCGCCGACATTGTCAGCCTCGATCCCGAAAACCCGATGTTGGCCGACCGATCGGGCGACGCGATTCTCGATAGCTGGATCTTCGGCAGCCGACGCTCTCCTGTGGACTGCGTCTGGACATCCGGTCGCAAGGTTGTGACAAACGGCAGACACCATCAGGCAGAGTCGGTCGCAGCCGGCTTCCGTCGTCGACTGGGGGGGCTGCTCGCCGCATGAAGGCAATATCGAAACGGGAGACCGGCGGCCGGGTCGCGCTTTATCAACGCATCCGGAGCGATATCGAGGGCCGAATCCTGTCCGGGGATTGGCCGCCCGGATATCGCCTGCCCTTCGAACACGAGCTGATGGATACTTATTCCTGCGCGCGCATGACCGTGAACAAGGTCCTGTCGGCACTCGCGGCAACCGGCTTGGTAGAGCGCCGGCGGCGTGCGGGCAGCTTTGTCTCACGCCCGAAGGTTCATTCGGCCGTTCTGCAGATCCCCGACCTGAAAGCGGAGGTCGAAAATCGCGGCGAACGCTATGGCTTTACGCTCCTGGAACGGCAGAAGCGCGCCGCCACGCGGCAGGACAGGGAACGGCTTGAAGTCGATCTGCGGACACCAATCCTGGCGCTGCGTTGCCGTCATGATGCCGCGATGCAGCCGTTCGCGCTGGAAGACCGTATCCTGAATCTGAAGGCGGTGCCGGAAGCCATGCAGCAGGACTTCTCGACCATATCGCCGAGCGCGTGGCTGGTCGATCATGTGCCATGGACGCAGGCGGAGCACCGCATCTCCGCTAGCAACGCCGACAAATCTCTCGCCGCCGAATTGAACATCGACGAGGGCGCCGCCTGCCTTGTGATCGAACGCCGCACCTGGCGCAACGGTGAGCCGATTACCGCGGTCCGCCTCGTTCACCCCGGTCCGCTCTACGACCTGCTCGCGCGGTTCACGCCGAGCGGCTGAACTATTTTGCCCTGGCGCCGTCGACGAAACGGTTGGTCCAGAGATCGTTCTCCGCGGCCTTGGCGTCGAAGTCCTTGCCGAAATTGGTGCCGATCTCCCTTGCGAAGGTCAGCGTGTTCGAGAATCCCTCGACGTCGAGGTGACCGCCGTCGGCGACGCCGCTGTTCATTGCCTTCACCGCCGCAATCATGGATTCCGGTGTCGCCTTGGGGAAGAACTGCCTGTGGATCGCCTGCGCGGTCTGATCGGGTTGCTTGACCAATTCATCGCTTGCGGCCTGCAGGGCACGCGCCGTCTTCACGAAGAGCATCGCCTTCTGGTCGTCGATCGGCTTCTTGGCGACGAGAACGAGGTAGGGCTGATGGTTGAGTATGGGGAAATCGTCACCGAGCGAAGCGAGAATGATGCCGCTGCCGGATTTTTCGGCGAGAAATCCTTCCGGCGGCGACAGCACGAACGCGTCGATCTGCTTGTTTTCCAGCGCCGCTTGCAACGCGACAGGATTGCCGATCTGCGCGACCTTGATGTCGGCTTTCGGATTGAGGCCGCCCTTGGCCGCCAGCCATCGCGCCGCGGCGTCCTGCGTGCCGCCGACGGCGGCGACGCCCACCGTGGCGCCCTTGAGCGCACCGAGCCGCTTTTCCAGTGGATCGCCGGCCCTCACGCCGGTCCGCTCCAGCAGAGCGGGTGATACCACGAGCTGGATTGTAACCTTCGACATCAGGGAATAGACGATCTGGAAGGGTTGACCCTTCGCGGCAGCGCGGAGAACCGTCTCCGAACCGACGGCGGCGAGGTCGATATCGCCGGCATCCAGGGCGGCGAGCGCGGCCGCGTCGCCACCCGGCACGACTACCGCGTTCGCGGTCAGTCCCTGCGCGGCGAAGGTGTTGAGGGCACGCGCGGCCCACACTGGAAGGAAACTCAGCGTGGAAACGCCCTGCGCAATCCGTACCGTTTGCTGCGCGGAGGCCGGAGCAGGCATCAGCATCAACACCGTTCCGATCGCAAGCAGGTTGATCATGCTGTTATGGAAGCGCATCGCTTTCTCCGGATTGCAGCAGGCTGATGTCAGATATCGCTTGGACCGGCGCCCGACGGATTGCGCCAGCGCAGCAGGTGACGTTCGAGCCGACCCGCGAGTGCGCCGGCCGCCATTACGAAACCGAGCAGGATGACGATGCCGGCGAACACGCCGGCAGGATCATAGGTCGCGGATGCCTCGTGGATGAACAGGCCGAGCCCCTGTGTCGAAGAGGTGAATTCGCCGACGATCACGCCGATGACGCTGTAAGGGATGGCCATCCGCATGCCGAGCATCACGTAAGGAGCGGCCGCCGGCAGATAGACGTGGTAGGTGAGCTGGCGCTGGTTGGCTCCCATCACCAGCGTCAGGTTCACCAGCTCGCGATCGACGCTGCGCACGCCGGCGAACACGTTGTAGAACACCAGGAAGAACACCATGATCGAGGCGAGCGCGATCTTCGACCCCATGCCGATGCCGAACCAGATGATGAACAGCGGCGCCAGTGCGATCTTCGGCACGCCATAGAATGCCATCACATAGGGCTCGAAGATGCGTGCGAGCCGCGGCGAACGGCCAAGCGCATAGCCACCCAGCACGCCGCCGGCGACGCCGATGACATAGCCGAATACGAGTTCCTGTCCCGTCGTCCACAGGTGCGGATAGATCTCGCCGGAACTGAAGAGCTCGTAGAGCCGCGCGGCGATCGCGGTCGGCTTGCTGACATAGATTTCCTTGATCAGCCGGCCCGAGGCCCATTGCCAAAACAACAGAAGTATAAGGCCGGGAAGCACGGCGAACAGCCCATGAATGAGCTTTCCGGCCCATGGATTGCGCGGCGGCGTCATCGCGTTTTCCGCGGAAGGCGGTGCGTCGTAGGCCATGTCCGTCATCGGCTTGCTCTCGTTCAATGGGCCCGCCCGGTGTCGATCTGGGAACGGAACTCGGTCCACACCGCGTCATAGGCGGCTTCGAAGCCGGGATTGCGGAACGGCTCGAACATGTTGCGCGGCCGCGGCAGATCGATCGGGATGTTGGCGAGCAGCCGCGACGGACGCTGGCTCAGCACCACCACGTGGTCCGCAAGCAGCACGGCCTCGGTGATGTCGTGGGTGACGAACACCACGGTCGCCCCGGCCTCCATAGACAGTTTCTGCAGATCGTTTTGCATCACCATGCGGGTTTGCGCATCGAGCGCCCCGAACGGTTCGTCCATCAGGATGATGTCGGGCCGGTAGACCAGCGTGCGCGCGATCGACCCGCGCTTCTGCATGCCGCCGGAAAGCTGGCTCGGAAAGTGTTTCTCGAAACCGTCGAGCCCGACGGAGCCCAGCGCGCTCGCGACTCGTTCGTTTCGTTCGCCTGCGGCCACGCCGCGCAACAGCAGTGGAAGCTCGACATTCTCGGCCAGCGTTTTCCACGGAAACAACTGAGCCTGTTGCGGAACAAAGCCGACTTCGGTGTTGACCGATGTCACCTTGCGGCCGCGATGACGCACCGCGCCCCGGGTCGGAGCGAGCAGGCCGGCGGCCATCTGCAGCAGCGTGCTCTTGCCGCATCCGCTCGGACCGATCACCGCGACAAACCTGCCGCGGTCGACCTCGAAGCTGATCCCATCGAGCACGCGGATGGTCGCCCGTTGTCCCGGCGCCGGAAAGTCCTGCCCGATCCCGTCGAAGGCCAGTACGCAGTCGCCCATGGCGGCTAATCCCCGTTCGAACATGTCTATACATAATGGAAGCCGCCCGAACGGGCAAGCCGGGATGGCTGAGGAGATTTTGGCTTCGCTCTGCACAAGCCATCATCAATCGCCGGTCCGGCAGGGGGCGCGAAAGGCGACCGGATCGCGGCCGATATTCACCCCGGTCGCCGCCGATCCATTTGGTTCATCTGGCCGCCGGCAATGTCACGATCGTCTCCACGGACCATGTGAGCTGGTCGGAAGACCCCAAGACCGATCCGAACATGCTGAAGAATGCGTCGGGCATTCCGGGTCTCGAAGCGCTATATGGCTTGCTCCTGAAGGGGCTGCGGCGGCGTGTCGGCGGTGCCGCCGGCCGGGAACGGCACGATGATCTTGATATTCTGCGCGGGATAGCTGGCGGCGTCATCCGCGCGGCTTGGCGTGGCGCAGAGCAGGGCGAGCAGCGCGGCACCAGCGGAAAAAGAGATACGAAAAATATTCATGACGGGACCGCTGCCGGTTGGAGATCATGCGATGCGGAAGTCCCGGATTCGACGAACGCATCCGCAAAGAACTGCGCGTCGGGCAAACCGTGACCTGCCGTGAAATGCGTTTGCGCGGCGCTCACCATCAACGGATTGCCGCAGGCATAGATTTCGTGGCCGGAAAGATCGTTGCGATCTTCACGGACCGAATCGTGGACGAGGCCGGTGCGGCCCGTCCAGGAGGACGAAGGCTCCGACAACACCGGGGTGAAGGAAAACCAGGACAGTCGTGCGGCCCATCTCGACGGCAGCTCCGCCAGATAAATGTCCTCGCGCGTGCGGGCGCCCCAATAGAGATGCATCGGCCGGCTGTTGCCGGCATGGATCGCGGTCTCGATGATGGATTTGATCGGCGCAAAGCCGGTGCCGCTCGCGAGCAGGATGACGGGCCGCTCCGAGGCGCGGAGATAAAAGTCGCCATAGGGCAATTCGACCTGCAGGGCATCGCCGGCCGACAGTCCCGACAGGGTTTTGACCGAAAATGTTCCTCCCGGCACGTGGCGGATATGCAATTCGGCGCCGTCATTGTCGCGCGCGGCATTCGCCATCGAGAAGTTACGGCGATCGTCGTCGTCCAGGACGACCTGCAGATATTGCCCGGCCTTGAACGGCGCGCGCAGACCGATCGGAAAGCGCAAAGCCAACATGGTGACGTCGGGCGCGGGCCGCGCGAGGCGAAATATCCGCGCCGTGATGGTCTTGCGCCGGAAGATATCGATGCGCTCGAAGCGTTTCGGCCGGATGGTGATGTCCGCGCGCGGTTGCGAGCGGCACATCAGCGCAAGTCCGTCGCGCCCGGTGCGCCGGCCGCGGCCGCGCTGTTCGACTTCACCTTCGAGAAGCCCGGCCTCGCAGGTGTTGCACGCGCCTTTCCGGCAGGAGGAAGGCATGGAATAGCCGGCGCGCTCGGCGGCATCGAGCACGAACTCGCGCGGTTCGCAGGGAAAGCTGAACTCGCTGTCGGCAACGCGGACGGTGAATGTCATGCCGCGCCCGCCGCGATCGCGCCGGATGCCGGCGCGGGAACGTTGCCGATCAGGCGCAGCGTGCGCAGCACCGCTGATGGATCGGCCTTGTTCTGCCCGGCGATATCGAACGCGCTGCCGTGACCGACGCTCGAGAACAACACGCCGGCGCCGACAGACAGCGCCGAGGCCTCGCGCCCGGCGAGCAGTTTTATGGGGATGTGGCCCTGGTCGTGATAGATCGCGACAAAGCCGTCGATGTCCTTGCGGCCGAGGATGATGTCGGCGCCAATCGGGCCTTCGGCGACGATGCCGGCGTTGCGCAGCCGCGCGACCGCCGGCGTGGTGATATGATTGTCGTCGTCGCCGAACAGGCCGTTCTCGCCGGCGTGCGGATTGATGCCGAAAACGCCGATCTTTGGGTTGGCGACGCCGAGCTGCTTCAGCGTGGCCGCGCAGGCGAGCCCTGCTGCCTCGATCAGCTCCGGCGTCAGCCGCGCCAGCGCGTGATGGATGCGCTCATGCAGCGTCGCATGCAGGATGCGCAAGCCGCCGCCGACCAGCATCATGAACACCTTGTCTTCCGGCGTGCCCGTGAGGCGCGCGATCAGCGAGGGATAGCCCGAGAAGGGACTGCCGGCGGCGTTGACGGCGGTCTCGTTGTGCGGGCAGCCGACGATTGCATCCGCCGTCCCCTTGCGAATGAGACCGATGGCGGCCTCGACATAGGCGACCGTGGCGCGCCCTGCGGCGGCTTCGATCTGGCCGGGACGAAAATACGCCGTCGGCAGCGCGTCGACGGGGTGGATGAGAATGGCGTCCTTCGGCGGCGTCGGTGCGACGTCGCGGAATGCAACGCCAGGCGCGCAGCGCTTGCCATAGTGCCGGATCACATGCTCATCCCCGACCAGGATGACGCGGATGTCCGCGCTACCGCGCAATTCGGCAGCCGCCTTCACCGCGATCTCCGGGCCAATGCCGTTGGGATCGCCGATCGTCAGCGCGATGGTCTTGATGCGCTCCCTCATAGCGGCAGCGCCAGCAAGGTGTCGAAACGCGAGCTGTCGCAGACGACGATCCGCTCCTTGAGTTTCGGGGTGGCGCCATTCAGCTTGTAGACATCGATATAGCGCCCGCTGGCGTAAACATCCGTGGTGCCGTCGCGCATGATGCGCGCGACAAAGAACGAGGTTTCGCTTCTGACCTCGCCGGCCTCTTCCGACACGATCCAGGGCTGGCCGAGGAAGTGCCGGTAGACATGCCGCTCATAGATGTTGGCCTCGCGCAGCGAAGCCACGCGATCGAGCAGCATTCCGCGGGAATTGGCGAAAATCAGCCCGGCCTCGAGCCCCAGCGCGAAATTATCTGCGGTCGTGATCTTGTAGGTGCAATCCTCCTCGAAGAAATCCGGCCATGTCTCGAGCTTGCCGCTGTCGATGCAGCGGGCATAGGCGTTCTGGACGTGATTGATCAGTCCGACGACGTCGTTCACTCGCGCCGCTCCCTAAAGGCCCATTTGCGCGCGATAGGCTTTCCAGAAGCCGCGCACGGAAGCTTCCGTCACCCGGCTCTCGCTGGACTCCGTGCCCGCGCCGCCCATCTCGATCACGGCTTCCTCGCCTGCGGCACCCGCGATGCCGCGCTGCACGAAACCGCCGACGCAGCCGTCCTCCATCGAGATGTAGCCGGCCGGGCCGACGAGGTTGGCCTGCTTCAGCCGGACCAGGCGCTGCTCGGGCGTGTCCTCGGCAAAGCCGAGCAAGGTCCAGTGCAGGTCGGTGCGATCAGTGCCGCGCGGCACGACCTGGCGTACCGCGATCGCGTTCTGGATCTGCTGCAGGATGAAGGTCGGGAAGGTCGAGAGGATCTGCAGCGTCACATTATCCGGAAATTCCTTGAAGCTCTGCAGCAGCGACGGATCGGCCAGCTTGAACTCGCTGTCGGAGCGCAAGTTCTGCTCGGCATATTCGTTGTTGGTCGCTTGCGCGGTGTCGATCGCGGAGAAGCTGATGTGGTGGCCGCCGGTGGGATCGACGATGATGCCGCCGGTCTGCGACAGGCGGTTGAGCTCGAAGGTGGTGAAGAACAAATGCAGGATGCTCGCGTGGTAAGAGTCCTTCACGTTCTCCATGTAGAGCTTCCAGTTGTTGGGAAGCGCCTGCGTGTAGCGGCCCAGGATGACCGGCGTGCGCCCGCCCGTCACGCGTCCGATCCCCGAATAGATCTCCTCGCCGAGATGCTCCTCGAGCGGCGGCACGTCGTTCGAGAAGCTGCCGAACACGATACCGAACGCTTCCGCGAGCCGCAGCTTGCGCGGATTGTGCTGCTCCATGCAGAACGAGGCGGGCATGCCGCCCTTGCCCTTGATGCCGTCCTTGAAGGCGACCTCCTTGAGGTTGCCTTGCCGGTCGTAGCTCCAGGCGTGGTAGACGCAGGTGAACGCCTTGGTGTTGCCGCGGCTTTCCAGCGCGATCAGCGCGCCGCGATGCGCGCAGCGATTTTCGAAGGCGTAGAGCTCGCCATCCGAATCCCTGGAGACGATCACCGAGGTGTCGCCGACAAAAGTAGTGACGAAATCGCCGGTGTTCTTCACTTCGACCGACAGGCAGAGATAGTTCCAGCTCGGCCCCTGGAAGATGCGCCGCTGCTCGGCGGCGTAGATATCGGGATCCTGGAATATCCAGTAGGGCACACGGGTCACGCCGTCGCTCGGCCAGATACGGCCGCTGTTGGCGGTCGTGCGGGCGACTTGATCCAGCATGGGGACCTCCCGAAGCGAGCGGCCCGGTTATTGACCCGGGCCTCGTTTTGTTCGAATATCGAACAAGTATTCAACCTAGAATCCATCGCATGGCGACCGCTGTCAATACGACTGTCGAGATCCGCAAGAAGGCGGGTTCCGAGCGCCTGCCGGAGGGCATGGGCGGGCTCGCCAAAGGACTTGCGATCATCGAGGCGCTCTCGCCCCATCGCACGCGCCTGACGGTGTCGGAGGCGGCGGAGGCCTCCAACACCTCGCGGGCCTCGGCGCGGCGCTGCCTGCTTACGCTGACGGAACTCGGCTATCTCGAATTCGACGGCAAATATTTCCGGCCGCAGCCGCGGCTGCTGGCGCTGTCGGCCGCCTATTCCGGCACGCGCTCGCTGCCGCAGATCGCGCAGCCTTTCCTCAAGGCCGCGCGCGACGAGTTGCATGAGTCAATCTCGCTTGCGGTGCTCGACCGCGATGCCGCGCTGTTCGTGGCGCGCTCGGAAGCCGAGCGGCTGGTGACGACGGGCATCTCCATCGGTACGCGCATCGATCTCTATTGCTCGGCCACAGGCCGCGTGCTGCTTGCAGCCTGGGACGACAAGCGACTCGGTGATTATCTCGATCGCGTCGCGATCACAGCGCGCACAAAATATTCGCTGGTAAAGAAGTCCGCGCTGCGCGAGTCTGTTCGCAACGCTGCCAAGCAAGGTTGTGCCTTCACCGATCAGGAACTGGAGATCGGCTTGCGCTCGATCGCCGTCCCGGTCATCGACTCGCGCGGCCATGTCGTGGGTGCGATGAGCGCGAGCGCCTCGACGGCGCGCATCTCGCTCCAGCAGATGATCAAGGGCTTTGTGCCGGTTCTGCGGACGAACGCCGATGCGCTTGGGCGTGCTTTGTAAAGGGCCAGGGTGCGATTCGTGTAGTACATTTGAACACACCGTCGGCAATTTCATGCGCCGGTGGTTCACGTGGGAACAGCATCCAAGGGTGCGCGCTTCTAATCAAATCATCGCCGCAGCGAGCGCCGTTCTGCCTGAGAACGCCGCAACGAAATCGCAACGAAGATTTTATTGAGTTTTGGTGGTTGCGCGGCAGTCCCTTTCTCTCCTCCAAATCGGCCGCCCAAGTAATTGCAGAGCCTGCTGCACCATTACAAGAGCGATTTTGGCAGAAGCATGTGGATCCCCTTGTTGCCGTCGACGAGCTGGGTCACACGCAAGTTGCCGGCGAGAGAGCACAACATGTAAGCCTCGTTGCGAGTGAGATTGGTGCGCGCGCAGACGTGTTTGACCATTTCTCTGACGGCCTGCTTGGCAGCGTCATCGAGATCCTCGTCAAGGCCAATTGACATCAGGTGTGTCGCGCTTTCAGCGAAGGGCCATCGTAACTCCATGTCCTTGCGTACCGTGAGACGGAACGTTCCTGTCACGCCCGTCTCAAGCGCCGTGATGCACACTTCGCCATCGCCCTGCACGGCATGACCGTCACCGGCGAAAAACAGCGCTCCCTCATTGAAGACGGGCAGGTACAGGGTAGTCCCCGCGCGCAGTTCCCTGTTGTCCATATTGCCGCCGAACGCGCGTGGAACGGGCGACCCGCAACGGCCCCAGCTCGGCGGTGGCGCGGTGGCGATGATCCCGAAGAACGGCTCGAGCGGAATCTCGCTCCCCCAGGGCATAATGCAGACGTTGCGCTGCCTGTCGATTCTCGGATGGATGGTCTCATAGTCAGTAAATTCGTCCGGCAACGTGCCCAACAGCGGCAGTATCGATACAAACCCCCAGTCCTGTCGCACCTTCACATCGAGAATGTCGATCTGCAGCGCATCGCCGACAGCGGCGCCTCTGACATAGATGGGTCCCGTGATGAAATGCGACCCGGGGCCGGGCGGCAACGTTTCGAGCGCGGCAAGATAATCGCCGGGGACCAGGTTGATGTCGTCGGGCAGGGTCTCCTTCCCTCCTGACGGGAAACTATGCAACGTGACTGTGTCGCCCGAGCTCACTTCCAGGATGCGCGGGGTGTTGCTATCAAGGTATCCCCATACCATGTTGTCGGGGGTACTGGGTATCTCGTAGCGACGCGGCATATGTGGGCTCCGGCGGAGTACAGAACGGCTGATCGTCACACCCGGTTCGTCCCCGCGCAACGCCCATGTGTTGCAGATCGGCGTGAGAGGATCGCCGTTGCTGAGGTATACTTGGCTTGTGGATTGATCGTCGCGCCATCAATCGCGCGAAGGACCATCGCGACAACAGATCCGAATCCCCGGATCTCGTATTGTGCTACAGAGACAATCAGAGACGGAGCATCCAATGAGGCGTTCCCGATTCACGCAAAGCGAAATCCTCCAACTGCTTGGGGAAGCCAGCGCCGGCGTTCCAGTTGCAGAGATTTGCGAGGCCGCCGGCATCACCCCACGCACATTCTACCGGTGGCGCCGCCAGTTCGGCGGTCTCGACGTTCCGGCCGTGAGGCAGATGAAAGATCTGGTGTCGGAGAACCTGCGGTTGCGCGGTTTGGTCAGTAACCTGTTCGAACGGTTGCGGACGCCTGATGACAACGCGCCGGAGGAGGGGCGTACGCTGAAAGCGACGGCTCCTCGGACCGCCGACGAGAGGGCGCGCGATCAGCTGCGAGCGAGCCGTATTGCCGCGGAAAAATGTGGCGGCGCGCTCACCGGACACTTTGCTTCCGTTCGGGTTAATCGCTGAAACATGCTCGGCCGAAATTGCCGGGCATCCCGACATTTCGAGACCTTGCTGTATCGTGCTCCCGCGTGCAGGAGGAGCGCGTTCGCATTCGGCTCGCTGCAATTTCTTTGTGCGGCCATACGGACGCACTGAAAGACCGCGTGGCGCCGGCTTGATCGGCAAATCTTTGTTCCAGGCGGTGAAATTGCAAACGGTGCGCCAGGCCAGCTGACTTTATGTCAGCGCAAGCGACATAAAGACATGCGCAGGCCAAATTTCGCGCAATCCCGTCGCTTATTTCTCCTTGCTGCTCGTTCGAGGCGCAGTAGTGTTTTGTTTGGCATTTTGGCTTACGCGGGGAGTTCAGGGCTATGACAAATCATGCGCGTTCAAATGCGATGTTTTCAAAGTTGGGAACAGGCGCCGTCATTTTTGCGCTGACGCTGGTGCCGGGCCTGGGGGCGAAGGCGCAAGAAGTCATAAAAATCGGAATACCCACCGGGCTTTCCGGAGCCAATAGCGTGGTGGCACCGTCGGTCGTGCAGTCAGCCGAATTGGCCGTTGATGAAATCAATGCGGCTGGCGGCATTCTCGGCAAAAAGGTAGAGCTTGAGGTTGCCGATGACGGCTCGGGCGCGGCCGGCGCTCAGAAAGCAGCAGACTCGCTGATTTTTCAGAAGAAAGTCAATGCGCTGATTTCGATGCAGACGAGCGCTGCTCGTAACGGCATGCTGCCGGTCGTATCGCGTGGCAAGGTCCCCTACATCTACACGTCTCTCTATGAGGGCCGCTCCTGCAACAAATATCTCTACGCCGATGGTGCGGTCCCCGAGCAGATGGTGGGCCCCATCGTCGATCATTTCATGGACGAGTACAAGGCGAAGACCTTTTTCCTGGTAGGCAGCGACTATGCGTTCGGACGCGGAATGCTGGCCTTCACCAAGGCTTACATCGAGAAGAAAGGCGGCAAGGTCGTCGGTGACGAATATCAGCCAATGGACGCGACCGACTGGACCGCAATCATCTCCAAGATGCGAAGTGCCAACCCGGACGCCGTGATCTTCTCAACCGCCGGCGGTGCTCCGAACGTCACCTTGCAAAAGCAGTATAAGGCAGCCGGGATGAAAGCGCCTGTCGGCAATCTCAGCGTGGACGAGGGCACGGCAAAGACCATGGCGGCCGATGCGGACGGCGTGTTCATTTCCGCATCCTTCCTCACCAATATCGATACGCCCGCCAATCAAAAATTCATGTCGGCGATGAAGGCGAAGTTCGGGGGCAAGCTGCTCACGCCCAACGACCTTTCCGTGCCGGAATATGATGCGGTCTATCTCTACAAAGCGGCCGTCGAAAAGGCGAAAACCACCGTTGCCGAGCCGGTCGTCGCGGCCCTGGCCGAAGTGTCGTTCGACGGTCCTCGCGGCAAGGTGCAGATGAACGCCCAGCGCCATGCGCCGCTCACGATGTATCTCGGTCAAGTGCAGGCTGACGGCTCCGTGAAGATCGTGAAGAGCTTCCCGAACGTCAGTCCGGGCGAGCAGTGCCCGAAGCTCTGACCGGGTCAGAAGAACGAGCTTCCATTTCTCAGGTAACCCCCGCAACAGCGGGGAGTTGCCTGAGCCGCATTCGTGGCTTTGTCGCAGACGATTGCGTGCCCTCATGAGCGGTGCCAGTCTCCCCCATTTCCTCGACGCGCTGCGGAGGCTCATTCCGCTCTTCGGCAGCATCGAAGGCGCGCGGAGACCGGCATGACAGCGCTCGTTTTGGACATCATCACGACCGCAGCAATATTGTTTGCCGTCGCGTCCGGGCTTCTCATCATCCTTGGGGTGCTGAAAATCGTGAATTTCGCCCATGGCGGCTTTCTCACCATCGGCGGCTATTCGGGACTCGTGGTGACGCAGCTTGGCTGGAACGCGTGGCTCGCCTATCCCGCGGCGGCTGTGGCCGGGATCGTGATGGGAGCCGTTATCGAACGCTTCGTCATACGTCCACTGTACGATCGGCCCCTGGATGCAATCCTGGCGACCTGGGGTCTCGGCATTATCATCGGCCAGCTCATCACGATCGTTTTTGGCCGCGAGATTCAGTTTGTGCAGACGCCCATCACAGGGGCCACCAATGTGTTTGGAGAGACTTATTCCCTGTATCGTCTCTTTCTCATCGTTGCGGCGGCGGCTGTGGCCGGCGGCATTGCCGCGCTCCTGAATGCAACCCGGCTCGGCCTCGAGGCGCGCGCGGTGATCATGAACGAACCGCTCGCGCTGGGGCTCGGCATCAATAGCGGCCATGTACGCTTCGTCACGTTCTGTATCGGGGCCGGGCTTGCGAGCCTCGCCGGTGCGCTGATCACGCCTCTCTCCAGCGTCGATCCGAATATGGGCGTGCCCTGGCTGGTTAACGCGTTCATGCTCGTCCTCGTGTCGTCAGTATCGCTCACAAGTCTTGCAACCGCGGCGCTCACGCTTGGAGGGGCGCAGGTGCTGGTTTCCACCTTTATCAGCCCGGTGATCGGCGGACTGACCATCGTGGTTCTGGCAGCCCTCCTCCTGCGCATCCGGCCGGCTGGGTTCGGCCATGGCTGACCTCACCACCACGCCCGAGACTCTGCCCCGACGGGCCTTTTCCGGCCGGCTCGTGGCCGCTGGGTCGATCGCGGGGCTGTGCATCGCGGCGGCCGTCGCGGGGCCCTATCTGCTCGATTCCTACACCGTCAACATCCTTGTGCGGTCTTTCCTCTACGCCGCAACGGCGCTGACGGTGGATATCCTTTGGGGCTATACCGGCATCCTGACCTTCGGTCAGGCCGCGTTTTTCGGAATCGGGGCGTATGCTGCCGGCATCACCTTCACGTATATGGACTTCTCGCCACAAACCGCGGTGCTGGCGCTGCTGGCCGGTTTGGCCGTTTCGGCGGTGGTGGCGTGCATAACCGGCTGGATTTCGTTCTTCCACGGCGCCTCGCCGCTGTATGTCGCAATCGTAACGCTGGCGCTGCCGATCATCCTTGTGCAGATCCTCTACTCAGGCGGAACTTTCACCGGCTCCTCGAGCGGACTCGTGGGCTACAACACCTTCGACCTGTCGGTGGAAGCCTGGTTCACCATCTGCGGCATCGGCCTCGTGGTGCTGACGACAGCGGCCTGGTTCTTCGTCAATAGCGATTTCGGCCGGGTGCTGGTCGCGATCCGCGAGAACGAACAGCGCTGCACCTATCTCGGGATCAACGCGCCGCGAGTCAAAATCCTGCTGATGGTGGTCATGGCAATG
>DATMNV010000119.1:0-3094 GCA_035568535.1 Bradyrhizobium sp. | reverse complement strand
ATTTCTGCCGGAACTCGATCGCGACCTTGGCCGCGAACACCACCGCTTCCGGATCGTCGCCGTTGACGTGGAAGATCGGCGCATCGATCATCTTCGCCACATCGGACGGATAGGGCGAGGAGCGCGAGTAACGCGGATAGGTGGTGAAGCCGATCTGGTTGTTGACGATGAAATGCACGGAGCCGCCGGTGCGATAACCCTTCAGATCCGAAAGGCTGAAGCATTCCGCGACCACGCCCTGGCCGGCGAACGCCGCGTCGCCATGCATCAGAAGCGGCAGCACCGAAATGCGCATGTCGGGCGGATCGCCATGCTGGTCCTGCTTGGCGCGCACCTTGCCGAGCACGACGGGATCGACGATTTCCAGATGCGACGGGTTCGCCGTCAGCGACAGATGGATGCGGTTGCCGTCGAACTCGCGGTCCGACGAGGCGCCGAGATGGTATTTCACGTCGCCCGAGCCTTCGACCGCGTCGGGATTGGCCGAGCCGCCCTTGAACTCGTGGAACAGCGCGCGGTGCGGTTTGCCCATCACCTGGGTCAACACGTTGAGGCGGCCGCGATGCGGCATGCCGACCACAACCTCCTTCACGCCGAGATTGCCGCCGCGCTTGATGATCTGCTCCAGCGCGGGGATCAGCGACTCGGCCCCGTCGAGGCCGAAGCGCTTGGTGCCGGTGAACTTGACGTCGCAGAATTTCTCAAAACCTTCGGCTTCGATCAGCTTGTTGAGGATGGCGCGGCGACCTTCGCGGGTGAAGCTGATCTCCTTGTCCGGGCCCTCGATGCGCTCCTGAATCCAGGCCTTCTGCGCGGCGTTGGAGATGTGCATGAATTCGACGCCGAGCGTCTGGCAGTAGGTGCGCTCGCAGATGGTCACGATCTCGCGCAGCGTGCCGTATTCGAGGCCCAGCACGTGATCGAGGAAAATCTTGCGGTCGAAATCGGCTTCGGTGAAGCCGTAGGTGCGCGGGTCGAGCTCTTCGCGGTTGCGCGGGGCTTCGATGCCAAGCGGATCCAGATTGGCATGGAAATGGCCGCGCATGCGATAGGCGCGGATCAGCATCAGCGCGCGGACGGAATCGCGCGTCGCCTGGTGCAGCTCGGCTGCGCTGACTTCGGCGCCCTTTGCCGGTGCTTTGGCCTGCGCCTTGGCGGCGAGCTTGTCCCCGATCTGCTTCTCGACGACGGCCCAATTGCCGTCGAGGGCGGAAGTGAGATCGTCCTGCGGGGTCAGCGGCCAGTTGTCGCGGCCCCAGGACGGGCCTTCGGCGTTCTTGCGGACGTCGGCGGGAGAGTCCTTCAGGCTCTTGAAGAACTCCTGCCACTCACTGTCGACGGAAACCGGGTCTTTCTCGTAACGGGCGTAGATTTCGTCGATGTAGGTAGCGTTGGTGCCTTGCAAAAATGATGAGAGGGCAAAGGCGGCGTTCGCGTCCTGACGAGACATGGATGGCGTCCTGGTGATTTTGGTTCGCGCGTAGCAGACGGCGCTTGTTGGCCGATCCCGGCAGATCGGCCGCTTGGCGAACCCATACCCTATCTAGGACGAAACTTCCCGCGCAAAAGAACTAAGGACTGAATTAGTGTTTCAATTTTTCGGCAAGCGTGTGTCCGAGCCGAGCCGGCGACGGAGACACGGTGATTCCAGCGGATTGCATCGCTTCGGCCTTCGAGCCCGCATCACCCTTGCCGCCCGAGATGATGGCGCCGGCATGACCCATGCGGCGGCCCGGAGGCGCGGTGACACCGGCGATGAAGCCGACCATCGGCTTCTTGCGGCCGCGCTTGGCTTCGTCCTTCAGGAACTGCGCGGCATCCTCTTCGGCCGAGCCGCCGATCTCACCGATCATCACGATCGACTTGGTCTTCTCGTCGGCCAGGAACATCTCCAGCACCGCGATGAACTCGGTGCCCTTGACAGGGTCGCCGCCGATACCGACCGCCGTGGTCTGGCCGAGGCCTTCCTGGGTGGTCTGGAACACGGCTTCGTACGTCAGCGTGCCCGAGCGCGAGACGATGCCGACCGAACCGGGCTTGAAGATGTTGGCGGGCATGATGCCGATCTTGCATTCGCCGGCGGTCATGACGCCGGGGCAGTTCGGCCCGATCAGCCGCGATTTCGAGCCGCTCAACGATCTTTTGACCCGCACCATGTCCAGCACCGGAATGCCCTCGGTGATGCAGACGATCAGCGGGATTTCGGCGTCGATCGCCTCGCAGATCGCATCCGCCGCACCCGGCGGCGGCACATAGATCACGGACGCATCGGCGCCAGTTTTTTGCTTGGCTTCAGTCACGGTGTCGAACACCGGCAGGCCGAGATGGGTCGATCCGCCTTTGCCCGGCGAGGTGCCGCCGACCATCTTGGTGCCGTAAGCGATCGCGGCTTCGGAGTGGAACGTGCCGTTCTTGCCAGTAAAGCCCTGGCAGATGGCCTTGGTATTCTTGTCGATCAGGATGGACATTTCTTGGAATACTTTCGCGAACGCCTGGGGTGAGATGGGTTAGCTGACCCGCCGGTAGACGCCGGTGAGCACATCGGCCCATCCTTCCGCATCGGGCGAGAACTGGATCTTCATGTTGTAGGTATTGTCGTCGACGATCTCGTAGACGTGGCGCGCGTTGCCGCGCAGCGAGCCGCGCACCAGGATCAGCGACTTGGCGGCCCAGCCGCCCGAGGCCGGCGCCGGCGAGTAGTAGCCGAGCGAGTCGTGCCAGAACAATTTGTAGGTCCGGTCCTCGCGGTCATAGGTGAAGACGCCATGGGTGGCAAAACTCGGCTTGCCGTCGCGGGTCTGCACGCTGTCCTGGATCAGATAGAAGCCGTCGAGCGCCATGCGTGCGACGACATGCGAGGTGGCGGGACCGCCTGCGGTCCAGCGCGAGGGAAAGACCACCTCTTCTCCGGCCCACTCGCCCGCGAATACGGCGAGCTTGCGGTGCTCTTCCAGCGGCGTCGGCGCGGCGAGATGGTCGGCCATCGTTAGCCTCCGTTGACGGCTTTCACGATTTTCTGTGCAGCATCGTCGAGATTATCGGCCGGCAGCACGTTCAACCCGGACTCGCGGATGATCTTTTTGCCCTGTTCGAC
>DATMNV010000118.1:0-86653 GCA_035568535.1 Bradyrhizobium sp. | reverse complement strand
GAGCGAGATCATGCAGCCGATCGCCTCAAGCTACGAACGGAACGATATGCTGGCGATCGCCGATTATTTCTCGAAAAAGCCCTGGCCCGATCTCGGTCAGCCGCGCGCGCCGAAAGAAGTCGCGCAGCGAGCGCGGACAGCGAACAGCTCGGTCGGCTGCACCGGTTGCCATCTCGATCAGTTTCAGGGCGACAGCACCGTGCCGCGCCTCGCCGGCCAGGGCCGCGATTATCTTGCCCGGACCATGGCTGATTTCCGCACCCGCGCCCGCGGCAACAATCCCGGCATGAGCGACCTGATGATCGCGACGGCGGTCGATGATCTGGGGGCGCTGGCTGAGTATCTCGCTGGGCTGTGAATGGGCCGGAACTGCGGCGGCAAGGAAGCAACACCCTGCCCTCCAAGGGAGTTATCACTTTGACTGAATCGACAACGCATGGTTGTTACCGTAGCTGAGGATTTCATTCAAAAGGGGACGGGCGCCGACCATGGTTGACCTAATCACAGAGGGCTATCTGACCGAATTCAGCAACGAATTCGGAATTAGTGACCTGCTAGAGGAAGACCGTTTCGAACATCTCGCTGCTTGGCTAACAACGCGGCGTCACTACAGCGAGACGACCTTCTCTCCAGCCGAATTGGTGACCGGTAGTGGCGGCGATACGGGGATCGATGCGATTGGCGTCATCGTAAACAACAATCTCGTAACTGATGTTGACGATATAGAAGACCTTCTTGAGGCCGTTGGGTATCTCGACGTAATTTTCGTCTTTGTGCAGGCGGAGCGCTCCCCTCATTTCGACAGTGGCAAGATCGCAAAGCTCGGATTTGGGGTAAGAGACTTCTTTGGCGACAAACAGCTCCCACGCAACGACGCCGTCAAAAATTACGACGCGATAGTGAAGGCCCTCTACGCGAAAGCAGCGAAATTTCGACCAGCCAATCCTGCATGCTTTCTATACTACGTGACCACTGGGGTATGGAAGGGAGAGAAGGATTTGGTCGTCCGCGCAGATGCGGAGACCGGCGATTTGTTCGGCAAAGGGCTCTTCAGCGCAGTAAAGTTCGCGCCGATTGGCGCTAGCCAGCCTCATCATCTGTATCGGCAAACGAAAAGCGCGATAGAGCGCGACTTTGTGTTCGATAAGAAAGTCGTCGTACCGGAGATTGCTGGCGTCACATCGGCCTATCTAGGCTTTCTTCCTGTGAAGGATTTGCTCAAGATAGTGAGCGATGACGACAAGGAAGTTATCAAGAGCCTATTTTATGAAAATGTGCGCGATTTTCTCGGTCTTAATCCCATCAACCAGGAAATAATGAAGACGCTTGAATCTGGCGCTAACGACAGATTCGTCTTGATGAATAACGGCGTCACTATGATAACGAGGGGATTGCGCACGACAGGTGACCGCTTCTTCGTGCAGGACTTTCAGATAGTGAATGGCTGCCAGACAACTCATGTTCTGCATGGTTTGTGGGATAAGTTGCCGGACACGGTGCGTGTTCCTTTCAGGCTGATCCACACTCAAGATGAGAACGTCATAGAATCTGTTATTCGCGCAACCAATCGCCAGACTGAGGTGAAGGACGATATGTTCTTCGCAATGAAGGACTTTGCGAAGACGTTGGAAGCATACTTCAAGACATTTCCCATTGAGACGCGCATCTTCTATGAGCGCCGTCCTCATCAGTATGATGCGCTAGACATCCAAAAAATTAGAATCATCACGCATCAGAATCTTGTGCGCGCGGTAGGCGCAATGTTCTTGGGCTTGCCCCACATTACGACGAGAACCTTTCGCCAGCTTACTGCCAAAGTCGGCAAGGAGATTTTTGTTGATGGCGACAAATCCGAGCCGTACTACGTTTCGGCCTTCGCACTGTACCGGCTGGAACAACTATTCAAGAATAAGAAGATCGAAGCCCGGTACAAAGCCGCTCGATACCAGATTCTTCTGATGATGCGGCTTCTGATCGACCCTAAACCTCTTCCAAAAATGAATTCCTATGAGATGGTTAAGCGGTGCGCGGTGATCATCGACTATCTTCAGAACGAAGATGCCGCAACGAAGCTAATTATGCAGGCCACCGAGATTGTCGACTTAATCGCAAGCGGGTGGACCCGTGATACAATCCGAACAGAGCCAGTGAGTAAGAATATTTTCCAAAAATTTGGTCAGCACTATCCGGGATAAGCCATCTGCATGAATGCTAAATCCAACGCGGACGATCTTTCCCCGTGGTGGAAACACAGGGCCGACGCGAAAGATAATTCGCCGGATGCGAGTACCCCACTGCAAGCCTGTCCTTAACGCGGCGTCAGCGTTTCGCGCAGCGAGGACAGCACGGTAAGGTCGGCGGCGCGCTTGCCGGCTTTGTCGCGAAGGATCGGATCGGCGCCGCGTGCCAGCAGCAACTTGGCGATCTCGGACCGGTTGCCTTCGGCGGCGATCATCAATGCCGTGCGTCCACGCGCATCCGCCTCATCGATTCGCGCGCCGGCATCGAGCAGATAGGAGACGACCTCGAGCGCCTGCGCTTCGCCGACCTTCTCGTCGGGACCCGACGCCCACATCAGCAACGTGAGGTCGTTGGCGTAACGGGCGTTGATGTCGATGTTCAGTGCCAGCAGCTGCTTGACGATATCGAGCTGGCCGCTGGCGGCCGCATAGATGATCGGCGGCTTGCCGGTATCGTCGGGCGTTCGCCCATCGGCACCGTGCGCCAGCAGTAGTTTGACGAGCGCGGCTCTGCCGGCAAAGGCGGCCGCCGCCACCGGCGACGTGCCGCTTCGCCCTTTTAGGTCGAGGTCGGCGCCGCGGTCGATCAGGCGCTGCACGACGCCCAGTTGACCGCGTTCCGCGGCAACATAGAGCGCCGTCGAGCCTGCAAGATTGCGCGCGTTGATCGGCGCACCTCGTTGCAGCAAAAGATCGACCATCTCGAGATGGCCGGCCCGGGCCGCGTGGCTGAGCGGCCGCGCACCCAGCCGATCTTGCGCATTCACCGAGGCGCCCTGGTCAAGCAACTGTGTCGCAAGATCGACGCAGTTGCGATCGGCCGCTGCAAACAGCGTCAACGACACCTCGACCGCGGTAAGCTGGGACTTGCCGGTTTCATACCGGAGGTTCAGGTCACGGCACCGCGCGGGATCGGCCGCCAGGGCTGTGTGCGCGGCACCGCAGACGAACAGCGCGGCCAAGGCAATGTGACGGTGCAACGCGCTTACTCCGCTATGGCGGCGCAATTGTTGAGCGCCTCTGGCATTGCTTTACATCTCTGCCGTTCCGACCCTACCTAATAACTCCGGTCGGGTCCTGTCTCAAGGCGCGCACAAGCACGCTCCAAACCTGGAGGCTTGTCATGGGCGACGGAGCGGAAATCGCCGCGCTCGCAACTGCTAACGGCCTTTAACAACAGATAACGGGCAGGTTCCAGGTTTCTGTACGAAGATTGCCCCGAAAGCCGAGCCTCGCCTCGGTCAACGCCATTGCAATCAAGCCGAAGGAGTTGGACATGGAACGTATTCTTGCTCAGGCGCGCAGCGACGTCAGCCAATCCGGGACGGCAAGTCCGCGCAATAACCGCGTGGCCGGGTGGAGTGTCGTCGCCGTGTTGCTATTGCTGCTGATGGCCGCCGGTGTGATCGGCTATCTCGGCTGGACGATCTCGGATGCCGACGTGCCGACCTCGGGTTATGTCGCCATGGCGCTCGGCGTCATCTTTTCCCTGGCCGTCGGTGTCGGCCTGATGGCGCTTGTGTTTTACAGCAGCCGCAAAGGATACGACGAACCGGCGGTGCTGATCCAGGATCCGGACGTCGAAGAGGTTCGGAGCACTCCACCCGAGAACGGGAGTTAAGCCGTCGCGCCAAGGCAAAGGCGCATCAGCCCCGTGCTGCTGCGACCAAACTGCTCGTCACCGCAACCAGGCGGCTGCATTGATCCTCAGTTCCGACCGTGATGCGCAGGAAATCCTTGATCCGGGTTTTCCCGAAGTGCCGTACCAGCACGCCGTGCTGGCGCAGCTTTGCGGCGAGATCGGCGCCGCCGTGGCTGCGATGGCGCGCGAATACGAAGTTCGCCGCGGATGGGAGAACCTCGAAGCCCAGCCCCGAGAGAGCGTGGACCAGCGATTCGCGGCTCGCAATGATGCGTTTGCGTGTCTCGGCAAACCATGCATCGTCCTTGATGGCCGCGACCGCACCCGCGATGGCGAGGCAACCAAGGGGGTAGGAGTTAAAACTGTCCTTCACCCGTTCCAGCGCCTCGATCAGAGGCCGCTGGCCGATGGCAAAGCCAACTCGCAGTCCAGCCAGGGCCCGCGACTTGGAGAGGGTCTGGACGATGAGCAGATTGTCGTGGGTTGCTACGAGCGGCACGGCGCTCTCGGCGCCGAAATCGACGTAAGCCTCGTCGATAACAACCAGCTGGTCCGGATGTTCGGCCAGAAGCCGCCCGATCGCGTCGCGCGGAAGCCCGATGCCGGTGGGCGCGTTCGGATTGGCCAGCAGGATGGCGCTGCATGGCCGCCGGTAGTCGGCAATCTGCGCCCTCATCGCGGCATCAAGGGGCACCTCCTCGTAACGGATTCCATATAAGCCGCAGTACACCGGGTAGAAGCTGTAGGTGATGTCGGGGAACAGCAGCGGCGCATCATGCTTCAGAAGGGCCTGAAAGGTGTGGGCCAGAATCTCATCCGAGCCGTTGCCAACGAACACTTCCTCAGGCGCAACATCGTAGCGGGCCGCGATCGTCTCGCGGAGAGCGGAAGCGCGCGGATCGGGATAGAGGCGCAGCCGATCCGCTGCGGAGGCGATCGCAGCCAACACGCGAGGCGAAGGCGGGTAAGGATTCTCGTTGGTGTTGAGCTTGACGATGCCATCCTGCTTTGGCTGCTCACCGGGCACATATGGCGACAGTCCGTGGACGACCGGACTCCAGAAGCGGCTCATGTGTGCCCCGACGGCGACCAGCCATAAGCCTTGGCGCAGGCACCGCCCATCAGCATGGCGCGTTCCGTCTCGCTCAGGCGATCGGTCAGGCGGAAGGGCTCGACGGCCTGCTCGTAGTTGACGACGGCGAAGGCGCGGGTCCAGTCTGTGCCCCACAGGCAGCGATCGAAACCCCAGGCATCGAATACGCGAGCCAGCGGATCCCAGATATCGGGGAATGGATACGGCTCGCGGGACAGCGTGCAGGCGCCGCTGACCTTGATCACCACGTTCTTGCGTTTGGCGAGCTCAAGCACCTTCGGCAGGTCGGCCCAGGGCTCAGGCGGCGCGGGCGGCACACGCGGCTGCAGGATGCCCAGATGGTCGAGGATGAACCGCGTGTCGGGATGGCGGTCGATGATCGAAGCTCCCGCTTCCAGATTGCCCCAGCACAGCATGTTGACCGGAAAATCATGTTTGACGGCCGCGCGCGCGATCCGGTCGATGCCCGGGTGGTTCGGATCGCGCTTTGCTTCCTTCGTCAGCATGATGCGGACTCCGACCGTGCCCGGAATACTCTTCCACTCGGCGATGACATCGGCCACCGCGGGATCATCAGGGTCGACCGGCTTGACGATCGCGAGGCGGCTGGGATGAGCCCGCTGTACCTCGACGGCGTAGCTCGCGTCGTAGCGGTACATGGAAAAGGCGGAGATGAAAATCGCGCCGTCGACGCCAACCTTGTCCATCGCCGCCACCATTTCGTCTCCGGTGACGTGCGCGGGCCAGTTCGGCACGGTGTCCCAGGGGCGCTTCGGCGTATTGGCCTCGTAAGCATGGACCTGGGAATCGATAATCGGCATTGGGGCGCTCCTCTGTTTTTTGGCGAGTTTGGACGTTGTGGGAGG
This sequence comes from Bradyrhizobium sp., assembly GCA_035568535.1. Lineage (GTDB taxonomy): Bacteria > Pseudomonadota > Alphaproteobacteria > Rhizobiales > Xanthobacteraceae > Bradyrhizobium. Next base: position 80,812 of record DATMNV010000118.1, on the reverse strand, counting down.
CTTGTGTCCAGAGGGGCAAGGCAGGTCGGCATGCCTGCTATGTCGGCAGATTGTCCGGGCAATTCGACAGCAAGAACCGGAGTGCCTGCCGGTACACCACGAATAGGTTGCGTTCAGTGAACTTCTCACTGAGCGGAGCGACCATGAAACTCGTCAGAATGAACAGCGGAGAAATCGGTCTCTTCGTCGAATTGCCGGCAGGTCCGCATGTCCTAGACATAGCAAAGAGCCTCGCTGTGTTTGCGGCTCATGATCCGGCGTCGGGCGCACTTGTGAACGGCACATTGAAGGAGAAGTCCGCCTGGGTGGCTCTGGTCAACAACTGGCGATATTTGCGGAAGCCGTTGGCGCTATTGGCGCGCGCGGCTCTGGCCAATTCCGATGATCCGCGCCTTGTCCTCTACCCATTGGCGCGAGCGAGGCAAATGAGGGAATCCCCGCCCGGAATCGTTGCGCTGGACATTACTGACGCTGCAGATCTGGAGATCCACGATCCAACCGGGCGGCTCGTCATGGCGAGACAATTTGCCGAATCTGCCGCTGAACCTGCCGAACCGCAGATGTCCTCAATGGGAGAAAATGTTCAGGTGGTCGATTTTTCGCGTCACAAGTGACCCGCGAACCCGGCGCCACGTCATTCCAAGCGCCGGCTGCGCAGGGTGGGCAAAGGCGCGCTTGCGCCGTGCCTACCACCAAGACCATCCGTGTGAGCGGTGGGCACGCTTCCGCCTTCGCTCGTAGCTACGGCGGACGCAGTCGCTTTGCCCACCCTACGATCACTCCCCGGCCGCCATCATCTGCCGCTCCCGTGCATAGCGCACCAGCGCGACGAAGCGGTAGATGCCGTGCACGAACTTGCCGTAGGGCAGGGTGATGAACAGCGCGAACACCACACCGATATGGATTGCGAGCAGCGGGCCCATCATCGACGTTTCACGCAACAGCAGCAGCGCAAGGCCCGTAAAACTCGTCAGGAACAGCATGACGATGAAGGCGACATCCATGCCGTAACGCTGCTCATCCGACAGCACGGGATCGCGCGTGGATTTCGCGACCAGCAGCCCGATCGGCCCGATCAAGAGCCCGATGCCGCCGAGCGTGCCAAGCACGACCGGCAGGTCCCACCATGCGTACGGCGCCTCGCGGGCCAGGAGAAAATGATAGAGCGTCGCGACGCAGGTTGCGGCAAAGCACAGCGCAAAGCCGTAGAACGTCAGATGATGGAAAATCTTGCGGCGGTCGGTGGGGTAATCGTCCTTGTTGAAACAGCCGACCCCGCCGCCGTCGAGATAGCGCAACTCGCCGGCATCGCGGATCGCCTGGAACAGCGACTTTGCATCGGTCGTCATGCCCACGGGTTCGCCGATGTCGCGCCAGAACGCGCGCACGCTCATGACCAGCGCCAGGATCGCATAAAGGAACGCCGCGCCGAACAAAGCCGCCATCGCATTGTGCGGCATCAGTTTGTAAAACGCGCCGGGGCCGGTATGGACGCCATAGAGCACGGCGCGGTCGTTGACCGCCGCGAAGCCAAAAATGAACGCGGCGACGCTGAGCGCCGCAATCACGCTGATTACCAGCCCGTTGCGCGCGAACATGCCGGCAAACGCCTGCGGCCAGGCATAGGCGGCATAAGAATCCGCGCGCGCGATCGCCAGCGTCTTCGGCACATTGACGTTGAACTCATGCGGCGGCGAGAACTGGCAGTCGGTGTAGCAGGCGCCGCAGCCATGGCAGAGATTGGCGAGATAGTTGAGATCGCCATCGGAAAAGGCGCGCCGCATTTCCATCGCCGGGAATACCGCGCACAGTCCCTCGCAATAGCGGCAGGAATTGCAGACCGTCATCAGACGGTCGGTTTCGGTCAAAATTGGTGTGCCGTGCATGCTCAGGGCTTCTTGCTCAGGCCCTTGCCCTCCAGCCAATTCTGGATCAGGCCCGCGACCTCGAGGTTGTTCTTGTCCATCATCATCATGTGCGAATTGCCATGAATCCCCGCCTTGGGCAGGTCGACCACGTCGACGCTGCTGCCGGCGGCCTTCATGGCATCGGCAAAGGCAACGCCGGTGGCTCGGATCTTCGGCCAGCGCGAATCGCGGTCGATATAGTCGCCGTAGATGAACAGCGTCGGGATGTTCTTGAGCACATCGACATGAGCGGGATCGCCGACGCCGGCGGGCTCGACCGCGATCAGCGCCTTGACCTTGTCGGGCCGCGCCTGCGCCACCTTGAAGCCGAAGGTGCCGGCCTGGCTGTGGAACAGGATGATGCAGGGACCGACGCGGTCGATCTCGGCGATGTAGGCCGCGACGATCGCGTCATCGGTCGTGGTCCAGCGCGGCACGTTCTGCTTGACGAAGTTCTCGTAGCCCTCGTTCGGGAACTGGCTGCCCGGCATCAGTTTGCGCTTGGCGGGATCGGGATTGTAGGAGCCCGCGCCATCGCCGATGCGAAAGCGCTCGAACGGATTGGCCGTCGTCAGGAACACCGGCTCGCCCTTGAAGATGTCAGGGTATTGCGCCCAGCCGGCGCGGCCGCGCTCCACGGCGTCGGAATTGTAGACGGCAAAACCCTTGCGCAGGAAATAGTTGAGCCAGCCTTCGCGGCCGTCGGGCGTGGTCTCGTAGGTGACGCCGGTCAGTCCGCCGCCATGCCAGAGCAGAAGCGGATAGGCGCCACGCTCGTTGGCCGGCAGGAAATACTGCACATACATCTGCTCGACCTGGTAGGTGCCGTTCGGGTCGACCTTGGCCGGCACGCCGCCCGGCGTGAACGTCACCTCCTTGATCGGCTTGCCGGATATTTCAACGAGCCGCCCGCCGACATGGAACGAGCCCATGTCGCGTAACGAAATCGGCTCCTCGGCGCCGGCCGGCATCGCGGTCATCAATGTTGCGGCGATCGAAGCGGCTGCAAGTCGCGACATGGCTACCCCCACACTGTGCTCAGTTCCTCGCGTTCTTCGCCGCTTCGCGCCCCGCGATGCGGCCGAACACGCTGCCGATGGTCATGCCGATGCCGGCGGCGTAGCCCTTGCCCAGCACATTGCCCGCCATGATCTCGCCGGCCGCGAACATGTTGGCCGATGGCTTGCCGTCCTTCATCAGCATGCGCGACTGCCGGTTCACGCGGGTGCCGAGATAGGTGAAGGTGATGCCGGGCCGCACCGGATAGGCGAGAAAAGGCGGCGCGTCGATCTTGCGTGCCCAATGCGTCTTCGCCGGCGTGATCCCTTCGGTGCGACAGTCGTCGAGGATGGTGTGGTCGAAGGTGCCGGGCCGCACCGCGGCGTTGAAATCGGCGACCGTCTTCTCCAGCGCCGCTGGATCGAGCTCCAGCTTGGTCGCGAGCTCGGCCACGGTGCTACCTGCGATCGGCGGAAACAGCGTCGGCATGAAACTCGTCACCACGCTGGAGTCGAAGATGATGTAGGCGATCTGGCCGGGCTGCGCGGCCACAAGGCGGCCCCAGATCGCATAGCGCTTCGGCCAGATGTCCTCGCCCTCGTCGTAGAAACGTTCCGCGTTCCTGTTGACGACAATGCCGAACACCACCGAGTCGTGGCGGGTGATGATGCCGCCGTCGAATTTCGGCGCGCGCGCGTCGATGGCGACCGCGTGGCACTGCGTGGGATCGCCGATTTCCTGCACGCCACTGGCGAGCAGCATCTTCAGGATCGAGCCGCGATTATAGGGCGTGCCGCGGATCAAAAAGTTGTCGGCGGCCTCGCCCCAATATTCCTTCAACCATTCGATATTGGCCTCGAAGCCGCCGGCCGCTGCGACCAGCGTGGAAGCGCTGGCGGTCTTATGCTCGCCATCGTGCTTGAGCTGCGCCGACAGGAACATGCCGTCCGCGATGTTGAGATCGCGCACTTCCGCATCATAGAGAATCTCGACGCCGAGCTCTTCCGCCCTACGATAGAGCGCGTTCAGCATCGCCCGTCCACCGCCGAGGAAGAAGGAGTTGGTGCGCCCGAGGCTCAAGGTGCCGCCGAGCGAGGGCTGCCAGCGCACGCCCTGCTCGACGATCCAGTTCAGGATGTCCTTGGACTCGTGGATCATCATGCGCGCCAGCTCTTCGTCGGTCTGGCCGCCGGTGACGCGGAGCAGGTCCTCCCAGAACTCCTCTTCGGTGTAGGGGCCCGTCAAAATGTCGGTCGCCGCGTCATGGGCGCAGCGCATGTTGCGGGTGTGGCGGGTGTTGCCGCCGCGATAGAACTTTGGCGCGCCCTCCAGCACCAGCACGGAGGCACCGAGCCGCCGCGCGCTGATGGCGGCGCACAGAGCGGCGTTGCCGCCGCCGATGACCAGGACGTCGAACTTGCGATTAAAATCGACCATGCGTTCTTGTTAATGTTGTTGGCATGGAAAGCAAAGCGGGGACCGGCCGGACGCATGCCCGGCCGGTTGTTTTGGGGGAGCTTACGCGGTGACGGCTTCGCGCGTTTCGATGGTCTTGCCGCCGCGGTAGACGGTAAGGGCTGCGATGATGCCGAGCGACGCGCCGAACATCAGCCAGTAGCAGGGCGAAGCCTTGTCGCCGGTCTTGTCGATCAGCCAGGTCGCGGCGAACGGAGTGAAGGTGCCGAACAATCCGGCTGCGAGCGCGAAGGCCAGCGAGAAGCAGGTGGTGCGGACATGCGCCGGAACGATCTCGACCAGTGCCCCCAGCATGGTGCCGCTATAGACGCCGAAATAGAACGAGAACATCATTTGGACCGCCAGCAGCTTGCCGAAGGACGGATCGGTGACGAGCCAATGCAGCGCCGGATACGCCGTCACGAAGGACAGGCACGCGATCGCGAGCAATACCGGCTTGCGGCCGATCCGGTCCGACAGCGCGCCGCCGACGGGATTCCAGATGAAGTTGGTGACGGCAACCAGCAGCGTGACCAGCAGCGCATCCTGGGTCGAGAGCTTCAGCACGGTCTTGCCGAAGGTCGGGGTGTAGACGGTGACGAAATAGAAGGTCGTGGTGGTCAACACCGCAATCATCATGCCGAGGATCACGATCCGCCAGTTCGCGATGGCCGAAGCGAACACTTCGTTCGCGGTCGGATGCTTCTTCATCTTCAGGAACTCCGGCGTCTCCTCCAGTGTCCGGCGCAGGAAGAAGATGACGGGAATGATCAGGCAGCCGACAAAGAACGGAATGCGCCAGCCCCAGGCCGCCACTGTCGCGGCCGGCATGCTCTCGCTCAGGATAAAGCCGAGAATGGAGGCGACGAAGATCGCGACCTGCTGGCTCGAAGACTGGAACGAGGTGTAGAAGCCGCGATTGCCGGGCGTGGAAATTTCGGCGAGATAGACCGAGACGCCGCCGAGCTCGACGCCGGCGGAGAAGCCCTGCAGCAGACGGCCGACCAGCACGATGATCGGCGCGGCGATGCCGATGGTGGCATAGGTCGGACAGAACGCGATCACGACCGTGCCGATCGCCATGATCGACAGCGTGACGATCAGGCCCTTGCGGCGGCCGATGCGGTCGATATAGGCGCCGAGCACGATGGCGCCGACCGGGCGCATCAGGGCGCCGAGCCAGAACACGCCGAACGCATTGAGCAGCGCCGCGGTCTCGTTCTCGGCCGGGAAGAACGCCTTCGCGATGGCGCTGGCATAGAAACCGAACAGGAAGAAGTCGAATTGTTCGAGGAAATTGCCGCTGGTGGCGCGCAGGATCGCGCCGATGCGCGACTTGATCACCGGTACTTCTGTGGTGGTTTCTGACATTGGACGAACTCTCCCCCGTGTCGATCGTGGCCGGTGCGGAAAAGTCTCTCGCCAGCCGACAGTTAGTTTAGTGGGCAATCTGCCACGCCCTTACGGCATGACCAACCGGAAATCGTTGATAATTGGGATAATGCGCCCGTGCGGTCCGCGGTATTTCAGGCTTTGTTCTTCAAACCTTGTTCTTTAGACTTTGTTCTTGGCGGACGCGACCAACCATTGCCGAAACGCCTTGAGCTTTGGCGGATCGGCGGCGCCCTCGGGCGAGACCAGGTAGAAGCCGGCATCCGCCGGCAGCGCGATGTTGAAGGGAACCACAAGGCGGCCCTTGGCGATGTCGTCCTGAACGTAGGAAGTCCGGCCCATCGCCACCCCGATGCCGTCGATGGCGGCCTGCACCGTCATCAGGATCAGGTCGAAGGTGATGCCGCGCTGCTTGGAAATATCCGACGGCAGGCCTGCCGCGGTCAGCCATTGCCGCCAGTCGTCGTAATTGTTGGTGGTGTGCAGCAGCACTTGGTCGCGCAGATCTTCAGGCGTCCGCAGCGGCCGCTCGCCCGCGAGCAGCGCGGGGCTGCACACCGGAAAGGCCTCGTCCGCCATCAGCCATTCGGCGCGTACGCCCGGCCAGTTGCCGCGGCCGTAGCGGATCGCCGCGTCGACATCGCCGTTCTTGAAGTCGACCAGAGCGGTCGAGGTGGTGATGCGGACGTCGATGCCGGGATGCGCTTCCTGGAAGGCGGTCAGCCGCGGCAGCAGCCATTTGGCGGCGAGCGAGGCCAGCGTCGACACCGTCAGCACCTTGTCGTCGTCCTTGCGCAGCAGCCGGTCGGTGGCGAGCCGGAGGTCGTTGAAGGCGGCGCGTACGCCGGGCAGGTAGTCACGGGCTTGGGGCGTCAGCGCCAGCGCCCGGTTCTTGCGGATGAACAGGCGGATCCCCAGTTCCTCCTCCAGCCGCCGGATCTGATGGCTGATCGCGGTTTGGGTGACGTTCAGCTCGGAAGCCGCCTGGGTGAAGCTAAGGTGCCGCGCCGCGGCCTCGAATGCCCGCAATCCGTTGAGCGAGGGCAGCCTGGCAGTCATTTCCAATTCCCCAATTCATGACTTTATTTCATCCGAAACGGTACAAAGTGTCGTTTGCGGAGCGCTCCGTGAGCGCAGATATTGCGTGTAGAGATTAGCTTTAGGAGCTGAAAATGTCCACTTTGACGCATGAACCGATGACAAATCATCATGTTGCGGGCGTTTTGGGCCAGCTGAGCGAGACCCTCCACACCTGGCGGCAGCGCTATCGCACCCGCCACGAGCTCGCCCAATGGACCGAGCGCGACCTGCACGATGTCGGCCTGACCCGCAGCGATATCGCCAACGAAACTGAAAAACCCTTCTGGCGGGCTTAACGATGGCAGCCAGGCCGGCGCCGCCTCGGTGGAGGGGCGCCGGCCAATTCCTTTGTCAGGGGAGCGGACCATGTTGAAGCTTCGGTTTGACGATCTCAGGCAATATTCGGACACGCTGCGCTCGAAAAAGGGCGAGGCGATCACCGTACGCTTTGTCGAGCCCCGCGACGGCGAGGAGCTGCAGAACTACTTCCGCTCGCTGTCGACCCGCTCCCGCTATAACCGTTTTCTCGGCGCCATGAGCGAGTTGCCCAAGCCCGTGCTCGACCGCTTCACCCATGTCAGCGAGGCCGCCGGTTTCACCGTGGTCGCAACCATGATGATCGACGGGTTCGAGACCATCGTCGGCGAATCCCGCTACGTGTTCCATCCCGAGACGGAAAGCTTTGAGTTCGGCATCTCGATCGACGACCGCTGGCAGGGTCACGGCATCGGCACGGCGCTGTTGAAAAATCTGGAATGCCGCGCCGCCGCGTTCGGCGCCCAGAAGCTGTTCGGCGATACGCTGCGGTCCAACAACGGCATGATGTCGCTGGCCCGCAAGTCCGGCTACGCCTTCGTCAATCATCCCGACGACTGGAAGCTGGTGCGTTTCGAGAAGGCGATCAATGTCGCGCCGAAGGATATTCCCTGCGCGAGCTGGCGGATTGCTGCGGGCTCGCAGGAAGTCGCGGCGTTCGCGAATTGATCTTCAGTTTCCCTTGAACACCGGCTTGCGCTTGTCGATAAAGGCCTGCACCGCCTCCTTGTGATCGGCCGTCGTGGTCAGCCGCACCAACCGCATCGCCTCGTGGTCGCGGGCGGTGGTGAAATCGAACAGCAGCGCCTCGTCGAGATTGTCCTTCATGTAGCGCAGCGCCAGGATCGGGCCCTCGGCCATGGCTTTGGCCAGCGCAAAGGCTTCTTCCTGCAGCTTCTCGTCGGGCACCACGCGGTTGACGAGGCCGATCGCCTCGCACCTGATCGCGTCGACCTTGTCTGCGGTGAACATCAACTCCCGCGCCCGCGCCGTTCCGACGAGCCGCGTCAACAGCCAGGCGATGCCGTAATCGCCGCTGAGCGCGACGCGCAGATAGCCGGTGGAGACGAAAGCCGATTGCGCGGCGATGCGGATATCACAGGCCATGGCGAGCGCGAGGCCGGCGCCGACCGCGGGCCCCGGCAGCGCCGCAATGGTCGGCTTGCGGACCGAGGCGAGTGCGCCGGTGAGCAGCCGCTGCCGCTCCTGCAGATCGGCAACTTTCTCGTCATAGGTCATTTCCAGCTTCTTCTTGTCGCGATGCGCGCCCATGCCCTTGACGTTGCCGCCGGCACAGAAGGCCTTGCCGGCGCCGGTGATCAGGAGCACGCCGACCTCCGGGTTCTCGCCGCAGGTGCGGATCATGGTGCGCAGCGCAGGCGTCAGCGTGTCCGACATGGCGTTGCGCACTTCGGGGCGATTGAGCGTGATAATGGCGACGCGGTCGCGGATCACGCAGAGCAGTTCGTCGGTGCCGGTGTCGATCCTGGTTTCGCTGGCCTCTGTGGTCGCTGCGTCGCTCATGAGATGTCCTCCCTATTGCTCCGTCATTCCGGGATGGTGCGAAGCACCAGACCCGGAATCTCGAGATTCCGGGTTCGCACTTCGTGCGCCCCGGAATGACGGCTTAAAACTTCTCCACCCATGGCCGCAACTCCAGCTCCCAGGTCCAGGCGCTGCGCGGCTGTTGCAATACGTTCCAGTAACTCATCGCGATGGCATCGGGATCGAGCAACGAATCCGGCCTTTCCGGCGGATCGAGCCGCATCGCGCTGCGGATGCCGCCATCGATGACGAAATGCGCGACATGGATGCCTTGCGGCGACAATTCGCGCGCCATGCTTTGCGCGAGCCCGCGCAGCGCGAACTTGCCCATCGCGAACGGGGCCGACTGGGCATAGCCCTTCACGCTCGCGGACGCGCCGGTGAACAGGATCGCGCCGTGCTTGTTCGGCAGCATGCGCTTGGCCGCCTCCCGCGCCACCAGGAAGCCGCCATAGGCGCTGACCGCGATGGCATTCGCGACCTCCGACGGAACCAGGTCAAGGAATGCGCCGCGTGACCGGCCGCTGGCATTATAGACCACGAGATCGGGGGTGGCGATCTCGCGCTCGACCAGGCCGAACAGCCGCTCGACTTCGTCCGCGTCTGCCGCGTTGCAGGCATAGGCATGCGCGCCGGTCTCGCGGCACAGCGCGCCGAGCTTCTCGATCTTGCGCGCGGCGAGCGCGACATTGATCTTCTCGCGGGAGAATATGCGCGCCAGCGAGGCGCTCAGGCCTTCGCCTGCGCCGACGATGAGAGCGGTCTTGTACTTGGGCGTTTCCATGGATGATTTTCCTGACGAGTACCGGAAAGCTTGATCTAGGCGCGCAATCCTTCCAGGCAACCCGCCTCGCTCAAAACCGGATCAAGTGTGGCTTTATCGGACACGGCTGCATATTTCGCGCGCAGTGTCGCAAGCGACCGCGCATGATATTTCTGCGGCTTCTGGATCCAGAGCTCGTCGCCGAGCTTCACACTGAATTCCTCCTTGCCTTCAGCAAGGGCTTTCTCATTCGCGACAGTCCATGGCATGAATTTTCCGCCGACCTGTTTGGTCAGAATCGGCATCAGCGTCGGCGCCAGCGCCGGCCAGGCCTCGAATGTGCCTTCCGAGCGCGGCCATAGCATGCGGTGCACCCAGTCCAGCAAATGTGGCGCGCTGCCTTCGATCAGCGCGCCCGCGGTCGGATCGGTCCACAGCTCATAGAGCTGCCCCCACAGGCCGAAATCGCCATAGGCGGGGCGTCCGCCAAACAGATACGGCCGGCTCGCAAGATGCGCCTCGAGCAGCGCCAGCATCTCCTGAAAGCCGGCTTCGATCTGCGGCGCGGTCTCCGCATTCGAGCCGACGAACCAGACGCGGCCGACCATGCGTTCGCGCACCTGTTTTGCGAACGCGCCGCACTCCTGCTCGTTCGCCTTTGGCGCACGCATCCGCGCGATCCGCCCCGCGGAGCAGAGCTGGTCGACCTCGCGCGCCCAGCGATAGTGGAACATCCATTTGTTGCCCCACTCGTCACCGAACTCCTCGATCAGCGCGGAGACGAAGCCGGCCGCACCTTCTGGGTGGATCGAGGGCTCCGGAAACAGCTTCTCCATCTGATCGATGATCGGCGTGGAATCCTGGATGCCAGCGCCATCAGGCGTCACCACCAGCGGGACGATCGGCAGCTTGGCATGTTTCTCATATTCCGCCTGGGACGCCACATTGCGCAAAATCCATTGATGCGGGATGGCTTTGTAGCGAAAATAGGAGCGCACCTTGACCGAATAGGGCGACATCTCGGCGCCGAAGATGCGATAGACGTCTGCCATGGGGGCATGCCTCCCTGAATTCCGGGCGGCTACATCGGCCGCCTTCTGGATGATCTACATCATCCAAAGCCGGCAAGACAGGGCGGAACGATCGGGAGGTTTCACAAATGCACCAGCCGCTCAAGCAGGATGTGACGCCTAAGGCGGGTCAATCCGGCCTGCTCGCGCCCGACACCACGGGCATGAACTTTTACCGCGCCGATCCGGCACTGACGGACCTGCTGCGGATCCATCTCACCGACGCGCTGTTTTGTCATATCGAGCCGCATCTCGACCGGCTGGGTGGGCTCGCCGGCGGCCATCTCGATGAATGTGCGCGGTTCGCCGACCGCCATGGGCCGGTGCTGCACCAGCGCGACAAGTTCGGCCGCGACATGCAGTGGATCGAATATCACCCGGCCTATCGCGAGCTCGAGGCTGCCGCCTTCGGCGAGTTCGGCATTCATGCGCTGTCGATCCGCAAGGGCATCATGGGCTGGCCGGACAAATATCCTGTTGTCGCCAAACACGCCTTCACCTTCCTGTTCAATCAGACCGAGTTCGGGATGGGTTGCCCGATCAACGTCACCGATGGTTGCGCCAAGCTGCTGGCGAGTTTCGGCAGTGATGCGCTGAAGGCCAAATATCTCGACGGACTGACCCAGACGGATATGTCAAAACTGACCCAGGGTGGCCAGTTCATGACCGAGAAGGAAGGCGGCTCCGATGTCGGCACGCTGACCACGACCGCGGTGCAGGAAGGCGATCACTGGCGCCTTTATGGCGAGAAGTGGTTCTGCTCCAATGCCGACGCGAAAATCGTGATGTTGCTGGCGCGGCCAGAAGGTGCGCCGCCTGGCACGCGCGGCGTCGGCCTGTTCCTGATGCCGCGGTTCCTCGATGATGGCTCGCAGAACCACTACCGGATCGTACGGCTAAAGGACAAGCTCGGCACCCGTTCGATGGCCTCGGGCGAGATCAAGCTTGAAGGCGCGATTGCGTACGCCGTCGGCAAGCTCGATCGCGGCTTTGTGCAGATGGCCGAGATGGTCAATTCGTCGCGGCTTTCCAATGGCGTCAAATCCACCGCCTTGATGCGCCGCGCCTGGCATGACGCGATGATAGTGGCGAAGAACCGCGTGGTGTTCGGCAACCGCATCATCGATCTGCCGCTCGGCCGGCGGCAACTCCTGAAGATCATGCTCGCGACCGAGCAGGCCCTGTCGATGAGTTTCCTCACCGCCGACGCGCTCGACCGCGCGGAAGCGGGCAGCCAGGACGCCGCCGCGCTGCTCCGCATCCTGACCCCGACGCTGAAATTCCGCGCCACGCGCGATGCGCGAAAAGTCTGCGGCGATGCGCTCGAGATGCGCGGCGGCATCGGCTATATCGAGGAGTTCGCAACTGCGCGGTTGCTGCGCGATGCCCATCTCGGCTCGATCTGGGAGGGCACGGGCAACATTGTCGCGCTTGATGCGCTGAAGCGCGCGGTCGGCCGCCATGGCGCGGAATCGGCGCTGGCCGCCGACCTGCATGCGCGACTCGACGACAGCGCCGAAGTGCCGCAGGCCTGGGGCGACAAACTGCGCGGCTTGACCGATCGCGCGGTCGGTTTTGCGCGTGAAGTGGCGACGCGTTCGGACAATGAAGCCGAGTCGCGCCGCGCCACCAGCCTGCTCTATCATGTCGCAAGTGCGGTGCAACTCGCCTGGGAGGCGCAGCGCATCCACGCAAGACGCGGCGATGCGCGAAGGCTTCTGCTGTCGCGACTCGTGATCGATCACCGGGTGTCATCCGGCGATCCGTTCCGGCTTGCGGAAAATAAGTCGCAAGACGCGATCGCGGCCCTGCTGCTTGGCGAGCGTTCGGCCGGCATGGCCGAGGTTGGCGATTTGGTTTCGGCAGCGTAGGCTGCCGCAACCAACGAAAGAAAAAAATGTCAGGGAGAAAACGATGAAGGCCGCCGTCCTGCATGAAGTCAACAAGCCGCTCGTCATCGAGGACGTCAGCCTGCCCAATCCCGGCCCGCGCGAGGTGCTGATCCGAACTTCGGTGGCCGGCCTCTGTCATTCCGACCTGCATTTCATGGAAGGGCTTTATCCTCATCCGCTGCCGGCGGTGCTCGGCCATGAGTCCGCGGGCATCGTCGAGAAGGTCGGCTCCGACGTCAATTATGTGAAGCCGGGCGATCATGTCGTCACCTGCCTCTCGGTGTTCTGCGGCACCTGCGACAATTGCACCACGGGACGCACGGTGCTCTGCACCGACACCACGGTGAAGATGCTGCCGGGCGCGTCGAACCGGCTGTCATGGGCGCGGTCGGAGAAGCTGAACCAGTTCCTCAATCTGTCGTCCTTTGCCGAGCAGATGCTGGTGCACGAAAACGCCATCGTCAAAATCCGGCAGGACATGCCGCTTGAGCTCGCGGCGCTGATCGGCTGCGGCGTCATCACCGGCTATGGCGCCGTCGTGAATACGGCAAAGGTCACGGCCGGCGAGACCGTGGCTGTGATCGGCTGCGGCGGCGTCGGCATGGCCGCGATCAACGGCGCCGAGATCGCGGGCGCCGGTCGCATCATCGCGATCGATACCAATCCGGCCAAACTGCAGTTGGCGACCAAGCTGGGCGCGACCGATATCGTCGATCCCCGCAATGGCGACGTGGTGAGCCAAGTGCGCGAGCTCACCAAAGGCGGCGTGCAGCATGCCTTCGAGGTGCTCGGCCGCAAGGAGACCGCGGAGCAGGCCTTTGCCATGCTGGCGCCCGGCGGCACCGCGACCATCGTCGGCATGATCCCGTTCGGCCAGAAGATCGAGCTGCACGGCTTCGACTTCCTGCGCGAGCGCCGCATCCAGGGCTCGTCGATGGGCTCGAACCATTTCCGCGTCGACATGCCGCGCCTGGTCGAATTCTATCTGCGCGGCAGGCTGCATCTGGAGGACTGGATCTCGGCCAAGCTCAAGCTCTCCGAGATCAACGAAGGCTTTGCCAACATGAAAGCCGGCAAGACCTTGCGCAGCGTGATCATGTTTGACGCGTGACGCGCCGTCGCCCCGGACAAGCGAGCGGTAGCGAGCGCGATCCGGGACCCATAACCACAGACGTTCGTCGTCAGGTATGATGTGGCCCCAGCGTGCTCACCACCTTCCGACTGTGGTTATGGATCCCGGCTTTCGCCGGGACGACGAGTGCTCACCGCGCCACATGGGCTGACACCGCCAGCCACTTCCCGTTCTGCTTCGCCCAGCAGTCGGTATAACGGCCGTAGGCCTGGTTGCCGTCTGCGTCGAAATAGCTGGTCTGGCCGTGGATGATCGCAAAATCGCCGAGGATGCGAATCTTGACGTCCTGCTCCTTCAGATTCTTGATCTTCACCGGGATCGCAGTCTGCTTCAGGAAGGCGGCACGGTCGACAAGGCTCTTGTCGGGATTGGTGCAATAGAAATCCTGCGCCAGGATTTCGTCGAAGCGCTTGACGTCGCAGTTCTGCACCGAGGCGACATAGTCGTGGTTGAGCTTCGTGAGCTCGTCGAGGTCCTTGCTCATGCGCTTCTCCTTTTTCTTGCTTCTCAATCATCAAACATCTTTGGCGGAATGAAGCCGCCGAATTCCCGCTCGATCAATTCCGCCAGCTTCAGCGGCGTGCGATCCTCGAGCCATGGGCCGACGATCTGCACGCCGACGGGCAGGCCCTGTGAGGTCAGGCCGAGCGGGATCGCGGTGGCGGGCAGGCCGGGCAGGGTCGCGATGCCGGGCCAGGCGAGCTGATCCGGATAAGGATAGTCCTTGCCGTCGATATTGATGCGGCGGTCCTCCTGTTCCGGCGATTGGTCCTGCACATAGGCCGGTGTCGGCATGATCGGGCAGATCACCGCGTCGAAATTCTTGAACAGCTCGTGCCACTGCGCGCGCAGCCGCGCGCGTCCGCCATCAGCCACCACCCAGTCGCGGTGGCTGAGCGTGAGGCCGCGCAGCCGCTCTGCGCGGAGGCTCATGTCGTCTGGCTTGAGCTGCGCGACGCCGGCCTTAGCACCGTCATAGATTTCCTGCGGGAAACCCGCCCCCAGCAGCGACATCAGCATCCGCATATAGAGCCGCGACGAGGCCGCGAAGTCGGGCAAAAGCGGAGTCTGCCGCGTTACTTTTACGCCGGCCTTGCCGAGATCGGCCGCGAGCTTTTCGATCGCGCCGCGCACGTCCTTGTCGGTCGGCAGCAGCGGATCGCTGTCGATCAAGAGGATGCGGAAATCCTTCATCGCGTTGTGGCGGGGCGGCGGCAACTCCAGTCTGTAGGCCTTGCCGGCTTCGATCGGGTCCGGTCCCGCCGTCACATCGAGCAGCAGCGACAAATCGGCGGCGCCGCGCGCCATCGGTCCTATCACCGCGAGGTCGCGGTTGGACGGCAAGGGCGGCAGCGCGGGGGGCAGATGGCCGCGGTTGGCGACCAGCGCAAACGTCGGCTTGTGGGCATAGACGCCGCAATGAAAGGCGGGCACGCGCAGCGAGCCGCCGATATCGGAGCCGAGCGAGAGCGGACCATAGCCCGCGGCGAGCGCAGCCGATGAGCCGCCGGAGGAGCCGCCCGGCGTGCGCGCAAGGTCGAACGGGTTATGGGTAGTGCCGTAGATGTCGTTGTAGCTCTGCCAGTCGCCCAGACCCAGCGGCACGTTGGTCTTGCCGAGGATGACGCCGCGGCTTCTTTCACCCGCGAGATCGACAGCGCGTCTTCCTTCGGGACAAAATTCTTCTGTTCGGGAATGCCCCAGGTCGTGGGCAGCCCCGCGACGTTATAGGATTCCTTCACGGTCAGGGGGATACCGAGCAGCGGCTTGTGCTCGCCGCGTGCAAGTGCTGCGTCGGCGGCGCGCGCCGCATCCAGCGCGCGATCGAAATCGCGTACGCAGATCGCGTTGATCTTGCCATCATGCCGCTCGATGCGGCCGATCGCATCCTGCGCCAGCTCGACCGAGGAAACCTTCTTCGCCTTCAGCGCCGCCGTGAGCTCAACGGCGGTCGAAAAACTCCATTGCGATTTGGCCAACGCGCGCACTCCCATTCTTTTTCTTCGATGCCGATCAATGATGGCGCAGTTTAGCCCGCGCTCGCAAGCCGCGCTTGATGGGAATTGCGATAGCATGATGTCACAAAGCGATGGCAGCAGACGGCGGGATGTTAGCCCCTCAGCTTTTTGCGCATGATCTTTTGGAAAACCGCTGCACGGTTTTCCGGATCATACACTACGCCGCGCCGATCAGGATGCCGACGCCAAGCACGATGACACCGCCAAGCACGACCTGGAACACCGCCTGCAGGAACGGCGTGTCCATGTAGTGCGAGCGGATGAAGGCAATCGCCCACAATTCGAAGAACACCACGACGCCCGCGATCGACGTCGCGATCCAGAATGCGTTGGGCCAGGAGTCCGGGACGAGAAAGGGCAGCGTATGGCCGAGACCGCCGATTGCGGTCATGATGCCGGTTGTCGTGCCGCGTATCCAGGGCGAGCCGCGGCCGGTCAGCGAGCCGTCATCCGACAGCGCTTCGGCAAAGGCCATGCTGATGCCGGCGCCGATCGACGCAGCAAGGCCCACGACAAACGTCTGCCAGTTCTGATGCGTGGCAAACGCTGCCGCGAACAGCGGCGCCAGCGTCGATACCGAGCCGTCCATCAGCCCGGCCAGTCCCGGCTGCACATATTGCAGCACGAACATGCGGCGCCGCGTTTTGTCTTCGGCTTCGCGCACATCGGGCTTCAGGATCTGGCCGGTTAATCTCACCGCGAGATTTTCGTGACCCTTTTCTTCCTCGGCGAGATCGCCGAGCAGGCGGCGGACGCCGACATCGTCGGCCCGCTCGGCAGCCTTGGCGTAGAAGCGCTCGGCCTCGAGCTCCATGGTCTCGACCTCCTTTCGGATGGTGTCGAGCGGCAGGTTCTTGGTGAGCCAGATCGGGCGCCGGCGCAGAAAGCCCTTGACGTCCTCGCGGCGGATCGGCGGCAGATGCGGCCCGAACCGCTGCTCATACATCTCCAGCAGCCGGTGGCGATGCCCGCGCTCCTCTTCCGCCATCTCCTCGAACAGCTTTGCCGAGTCCGGGTAGCGCTCCTTCAGGTCCTCGGCGAAGGTCATGTAGATGCGGCTGTCCTCCTCCTCCGAAGAGATCGCAACAGCCAGCACCTCGCGCTCGGTCAGATCGGCGAAATTCTTCACGGGAAACGCCTTCCAAATCAGTTTAGAATGGTTCTAAACTATATAGAAGCCCGTCGTTCCCAGGTCAATTTCTTTCACTTGGTAACGCGCGCGCTCTTCAGGAACGCGAGCAACAGCCGGCTGACCTCGATCGGCTGTTCCTGCTGTACCCAATGGCCGGCGCCGTCGACGAGATAGGAGCCAATCATGCTGGTGCAGGCGGTTTTCTGCATCGCCTCGAACACGCCGGGGCGCTGACAGGTGCCCCAATCCTGCCTGCCCGAGATGAAGCAGGACGGCACGTCGATGGTCCGGCCCGACCAGGTCTGCAGCTCGGCGTTGAACGCGCCTGAGGTTCCGCAGCGATACCATTGCAGCCCGCCCTGGAATCCCGTGCGCTGATATTCGCTCGCATAGTACGCAAGCTCGCTGTCGGGCAGCCATTGGTTGGCGGCGATCTCCGCTGCCAACGGCATCTCCGCTGCCACGGTCTCCGGCATGGTCTTGGCGAGATCCATCACATAATAGGTCGGCAGCTTGGCGAGTTCTTCCGCTGACCATGACTTAAGCGGATACGGCTTGTTGTCTTTCCAGTCCGCGCTCTTGTGATGGTAGTAGGCGCGCAGGAAATCATGCACGCCCTGCGGCGCGCGCGTCATGTCGGCATCGGCCTCGCGTGTCGAGTAGTACCATTGGTAATGCTTGCGCGGCCGCGGCAGCGCGGCGAGCTCGCGATGCACGGGGTCCCCGCCCCGTGGCCTGGCCGGAGTGTCAGCAGTATTGAACGGCAGGGACGGTGGACCGCCAAACGGCGCGCTCATCATCGCGACCGAGCGGAACGCGTCGGGCCGCACCAGCGCACACCATGCCGCAACCGGGCTGCCGAAATCGTGGCCGACCACGGCATCGACGTGGGCGTAGCCGAACGCCGAGACGAGCCCGACTGTGTCGCGCACGAGATTGAGCAGGCGGAACGAATTGAGGTCGCCGTCGTACTTCGCATCCCAGCCGGTGGTTCGGCCATAGCCGCGCTGGTCCGCCGCGATCACGTGATAGCCGGCCTCGGCCAGCGCCGGCATCACCTTGCGCCAGGAGAAGGCCAGTTCAGGAAAGCCGTGCAGCAGGAGCAGACACGGCCGGCCGCGTGTCTCGAAGCCGGCCTCCAGCACATGCATGGTGAG
Source organism: Bradyrhizobium sp. (assembly GCA_035568535.1). GTDB lineage: Bacteria > Pseudomonadota > Alphaproteobacteria > Rhizobiales > Xanthobacteraceae > Bradyrhizobium. The sequence continues at coordinate 62,955 of DATMNV010000118.1, read as the reverse complement.
GCCGTTGACATCATCGACGTAGCGCGAGCGGATCGAGGCGGGGAGGGGTGGTGGAGGGAGGGTGGTCATCGAAACTCTCACGATGTCGTCCCGGCCAAGCGAAGCGCGAGCCGGGACCCATAACCACAAATGATTGTTGTGAGTGTAGCTGTGGCTACCGCCGTTGTCACAACGGACGGCTGTGGTTATGGGTCCCCGCTTTCGCGGGGACGACAGCGAGATATTAAATCCTCACTGCCGTCTTCGGCCAGTAGCGGTCGCGCAGATGGCGCTTCACCAGCTTGCCGGTCGGCGTGCGCGGCAGCTTGGCCTCGAAGTCGATCGAGCGCGGGCATTTGATCGGCGACAGATGTTAATGGGTCCCGGCTTTCGCCGGGACGACACCAATTGCGCAAACGTTTCTTACAGCCGCTCCACGATCGTCACATTGGCCATGCCGCCGCCTTCGCACATGGTCTGCAGGCCGTAGCGCTTGCCCCGCTGCTTCAGCGCGTTGACCAGCGTCGTCATCAGCTTGGTGCCGGAGCCGCCAAGGGGATGGCCGAGCGCGATCGCGCCGCCATTGACGTTGAGGCGCTCGGGGTCCGCGCCGGTGGTCTTCAGCCACGCCGTCGGCACCGAGGCGAAGGCCTCGTTGACCTCGAACAGGTCGATGTCGTCGATTGTCATGCCGGCCTTCTTCAGCGCGCGCTCGGTCGCGTGCAGCGGCGCGTCCAGCATGATCACGGGATCGCCGCCCATCATGGTCAGATGGTGGATGCGCGCCAGCGGTTTAGCGCCGAGCTGCTTCAACCCCTTCTCGTTGACCACGACCACGCCGGAAGCGCCGTCGCAGATCTGGCTCGCGCTCGCCGCGGTCAGCTTGCCGTTCTCGGCGATCAGTTTGACCCCCTTGATGCCGTCGAGGCTGACATCGAAGCGGATGCCTTCGTCGATGGTGTGGGTGTCGGTCGAGCCGTCGGCGCGGGTGATCTGCAGCGGCACGATCTCGTTCCTGAAATGACCGGCTTGGGTTGCGGCAATCGCGCGCTGGTGGCTGTTGTAGGAGTATTCGTCGAGTTCGTTCTTCGAGAGGCCGTATTTCTCGGCCATCATCTCCGCGCCGGTGAACTGGCTGAACACGATGTGCGGATAGCGCTGCTCGATGTTCGGGCTCTTGTAGTTGCCGTAGCCGTTCTTGGCCGGAAGCTGCGAGGCCAGGCCCATCGGCACCCGCGTCATCGATTCCACGCCGGCCGCGATCACGATGTCCATCGTGCCGCTCATCACCGCCTGCGCCGCGAAGTGCAGCGCCTGCTGCGAGGAGCCGCACTGCCGGTCGATCGAGGTGCCGGGCACGCTCTCCGGCAGTTTCGAGGCCATGATGGCATTGCGCGCGATGTTGTTGGATTGCTCGCCGGCCTGCATCACGCAACCCATGATCACGTCTTCGATCTGATCGGGCGCGGCACCCGAACGTTCCACCAGTGAATCCAGCACTTTCGCGGCGAGGTCGGCCGGATGCCAGCCGGCGAGACGCCCTCCCTTGCGGCCGCCGGCGGTGCGGGCGGCGGCGACGATATAAGCCTCGGCCATCTCACTTCTCCCTGATTGTTTTCGCTGTGGCTGGAATTGATGGGCCGGATTTAAGGGATGGCCGGAGATTTAGTCAATCGTTCAATTAACTCTTGAGTGCGACCCCGGCATGCGCTTATGTGCGGCAGTGCCGCCCGATTTTGAAGTTCCTCTGGTGCTAGCCGCGAATGGACCTAGGTACTTCAAAATCGGAAAGCGGCACTGAACCATATGTTTGCTAGCGCCTACTACTTTCCGAAGTTCGTAAGGAGATGCCGCGAGGGTTACGAACTTCGGAAAGTAGGCGCTAGCCCGTTTTCCGAGACAGTGATGGCATCCCAGTTGAATACCAGCGTACCCGTCCGCGCTCAGCCGGCGAAAAATCCCACGGCAGAGAAGCTTCTCGTGGCGGCGAGCGAATTGATGATCGAGCGTTCCTCGATCGAGGTTTCGCTCTCGGACATCGCGCAGAAGTCCGGCGTCAACGCCGCGCTGGTGAAATACCACTTTGGCAACAAGGATGGCCTCCTGCTCGGCCTGCTCGCACGCGATGCCGCGACCGAGATGTCCAATCTCGAATATCTCCTGGCGCAGCCAATCACGCCGACCGCGAAACTGAAGCTGCACGTCGCCGGCATTATCCGCGCCTATCACCGCTTCCCCTATATGAACCGCCTGATTCATTATCTGCTGCACGAAAGCAGCGGGGAGTCCGCCGACCAGGTCTCGAAATTCTTCGTGGCGCCCTTGCTCGACTTTCATCGCCGGCTGCTGGCGCAAGGCATCAAGGCCGGCGAGTTCCGCAAGATCGATCCGGTCTTGTTCTACACCAGCCTGATCGGCGCCTGCGATCATCTGTTTTTCGGACGTCATGCGATGTCGCGCGCGACCGGCGTCGGCCCGGTCACCGACGAAGTCTGCCGCGATTACATCAAGCACATGGAAGCGCTGATCTGCGGCGGCGTGCTCAAGCAAGGCAATGGAGCTGCCGCCGGATAATTCAAACAATCAGAAGTCTAGAGAAGAAACGCCCAAGGAGAGTTTTGACATGCAGTTGAAAGACGTTGCCGTTCTCATCACTGGCGGTGGTTCGGGCTTAGGCGCCGCGACCGCGCACGCCATGGCCGCGAAGGGCGCCAAGATCGGCGTGATCGACCAGAACAAGGAAAATGCCGAAAAGGTCGCGGCCGAAGTGAAGGGGGTGGCTCTTCATGCCGACGTCACCGACGAGGAGGCGATCAAGGCGGCGATCGCGAAAGCAGAAAGCGCGCATGGCATTGCGCGCGTCCTGATGAACTGCGCCGGCATCGGCGGCTCGCAACGCATCGTCGGCCGCGACGGCGTCTATCCGTTGGCGAAATTCGCGCGCATCATCAATGTCAATCTGATCGGTACCTTCAACTGCCTGCGCCTGTTCGCCGAGCGCCTGGTCACGGCGGAACCAATTGGAGAAGAGCGCGGCGTCATCATCAACACCGCGAGTGTGGCGGCCTATGAGGGGCAGATCGGCCAGATCGCCTATTCGGCGTCAAAGGGCGGCGTGGTCGGCTTGACCCTGCCGGCGGCGCGCGATCTCGCGAGCCAGAAGATCCGCGTCAATACGATTGCGCCCGGCCTGTTCTTCACGCCGCTGCTGATGGGTCTCAACGAAGAGGCGCGCAAAAGTCTCGGCGCCCAGGTGCCGCACCCGTCGCGGCTTGGCGATGCCGCCGAATATGGCAGCCTCGCGGTCCACATCGTCGAGAATCCGATGCTGAACGGCGAGACCATCCGTCTCGATGGCGCCATCAGGATGGCGCCGCGATAGGGCAATTCTGTTGTCGTCCCCGCGAAGGCGGGGACCCATACGCCGCGGCGGTCCTTTGGGCAAAAATGGCCGACGCTGTGCGTGACAACAAAGGCCTGTGGTTATGGGTCCCGGCTCGCGCTTCGCTTGGCCGGGACGACGACGAGGGGTTATATCAAAACACGACAAGGAGCCCGCCAAGGGCCGATATTTCGGGAGACGCAATATGAGTGGGAATGCCGCGACGGTGCTGGAGAAGCCGGCCTTTCGCAAGATCGAGTGGCTGAAGCGCGACATCGCGGTCGAGCGCCGGGACGACGGCACGATCGTGCTGAAGTCGCGCATACCACTGCAGGCTTACGAGAAGCACATCCCGGCGTCGCTGGCGAAATGGGCCAGAGCGGCGCCCGAGCGCATCTGGCTCGCGCAGCGCGGCGGCGCCGACCGGCAGTGGCGCAAGGTGTCCTATGGCGAAGCCAAGCGCACCGCCGACGCGCTGACGCAGGGCCTGCTCAACCTGAAGCGCGAGGAAGGCCGGCCCGTCGCGATCCTCTCGGGTAATTCGATCGAGCACGCGCTGATGACGCAGGCCGCGATGCAGGCGTGTCATCCGGCGGCCCCGGTGTCGCCGGCCTACTCATTGATGAGCCAGGATCACGTCAAGCTGAAATATCTGTTCGACCTGATCAAGCCGGCCGTCGTGATGGTGCAGGACGGCCCGACTTTCGAGAAGGCGCTGAAGGCGCTCGATCTCAAAGGCGTCACCGTCGTCCATGTCCTTCGCCCCTGCGAAGGCATCAAGAGCGTTTCGTTTGCTGATCTGGCTTCGACGCCGGTCACCAAGGAGGTTGACGAGTCGATCGCAAAAATCACGCCTGACACGGTCGGCAAGCTCCTGTTCACGTCAGGCTCGACCGGCATGCCGAAGGCCGTCATCAACACCCAGCAGATGATGTGCGCCAATGCGGCGATGATGATGCAGGTGCGGCCACGCACGGCGGGCGCGATCCCGCCGACGGTGCTCGACTGGATGCCATGGAATCACACCATGGGCGGCAACGCGGCGTTCAATCCGGTGCTGGTCGATGGCGGCACTCTCTATATCGACGACGGCCGGCCGATGCCGGGACAATTGGAAGAGACCATCCGTAACCTGCGCGAGGTGTCGCCGACCTATTACGCCAATGTGCCGGCGGGTTATGCGGCGCTGGCAGCAGCGATGGAGAAGGACGACGCGCTCTGCCGAAGCTTCTTCAAGAATTTGACGGTCATGGCCTATGGCGGCGCTCGGCTGCCGGACGATCTCCACGACCGCATGCAGGCCTTGGCGGTGAAGACGACCGGCGAGCGTATCGTGTTCTATACCGGCTGGGGCTCGACCGAAACCGCGCCGACCTCGACCGGCACCTATTGGGACACCGAGCGCGTCGGCCTGATCGGCCTGCCATTCCCCGGCGTCGAATTGAAGATGGTGCCGTGCGGCTCGAAATACGAATTGCGGCTGCGCGGCGTCAACGTCACGCCCGGCTATTTCGGCCAGCCGGAGCTGACCAGGACGATGTTCGACGAGGAAGATTTCTACTGCATCGGCGATGCCGGCGTGTTCGTCGATCCCGATGATCCCGTGGCGGGCATCATCTTCGCCGGGCGCGTGGTCGAGGATTTCAAGCTCACCACCGGTACCTTCGTGCATGTCGGCTCGCTCCGCACCGATGCGATCGCGGCTGCGACGCCCGTCGTGCATGACGCGCTGGTGGCCGGGCAGGATCGTCCGTTCATCGGGCTGTTGGCCTGGCCCAACCTGCACGCCTGCCGGCAGATCGTTGGCAACGCGGAGGCGACCTATGAGGACGTGATCAAGCATCCCGAGGTGATCGCCTGCCTGAAGCGCGGGCTGGAAGCGCATAACTGTTCATGCGGAGGTTCGAGCAGCCTGCGCGTGGCGCGCGCGATGCTGATGGTCGAGCCTCCTTCGATCGATGGCAACGAGCTGACCGACAAGGGTTACATCAACCAGCGCGCGGGCCTCGATCGTCGCGCCGACCTGGTGGAGCGGCTGTATGCCGACCGGCCGGGCGAAGACGTGATTGTGCTGCAATGAGGACGAGCTCTTTCCACATCGTCATTCCGGGATGGCCCGAAGGGCCAGGCCCGGAATCCATACTCACGATGGTGGTTATGGATTCCGGGCTCGCCGCTATGCGGCGCCCCGGAATGACAATTAGTAAAGGTGAAACACCATGAACTTCGATTTCTCCGACGACCAGAAGCAACTGCGGGATCAGGCGCGGAAGTACCTCGCCGAGAGATGCTCGCCGAAAGCGGTACGCGTCGTGCTCGACGGCAAGGCGCCTTACGACAAGGAGCTATGGAAGGGTCTCGCCGAGATGGGCTTCCTCGGCGTCGCGATCCCCGAAGAGTTTGGCGGCGCGGGTGCCGGCCATCTCGAACTCTGCGTGATTGCGGAGGAGATGGGCCGCGCGCTGGCGCCTGTGCCGTTCTCGTCGACGGTCTATCTCGCGGCTGAAGCGCTGCTGATTGCGGGCTCGGACGCGCAGAAGAAGAAATGGCTGCCGAAGATCGCGTCCGGAGAGGCGATCGGTACGCTGGCGCTGTTCGAAGGCGCGGGCAATCCATCGCCGAAAGCGGTCAAGCTCGCCGCCAATGGCGGCACGCTGAATGGCGCGAAGAAGCCGGTCCCCGATGCCGCGCTCGCCGACTTCGCGGTGGTGGCCGCGCGCACCGGCTCAGGCGGCCGCGAGAGCGATATCTCGCTGTTCCTGGTCGACATGAAGGGCGGCGGCGTCGAGGTCAAGGAACTGACCAATGTCGATCCGACCCGCGGCCAGGCCGAAGTTACCTTCAGGAATTGCAAGGCCGAGCCGCTCGGCGCCACCGGCGAAGGCTGGAGCATCCTTTCCCAGGTGCTCGATCGCGCGGCCGTGCTCACTGCGTTCGAGCAGGTCGGCGGCGCCGACCGCGCGCTGGAAATGGGACGCGACTACGCGCTCGACCGCATCGCCTTCGGGCGGCCGATCGGCTCGTTCCAGGCGGTGAAGCATATGTTGGCCGACATGTATGTCTCGGCAACGCTCGCCCGCTCCAACTGCTATTACGGCGCCTGGGCGCTCTCGACCAACGCCGGCGAGTTGCCCGAGGCGGCCGCGGCCGCGCGCATCAGCGCGACGCAGGCGTTCCAGCACTGCGCCAAGAACAACATCCAGGTCCATGGCGGCATGGGTTTCACCTGGGAGTTCGACTGCCACATGTATTACCGCCGCGCCAATGCGGTGGCGCTCGGGCTCGGCAGTCTCTCTTATTGGGAAGACGCGCTGATCGACAGCATGCGCAAGAAGAACGCGGCTTAGAGGACGAAACTCGTAGGCTGGGTTAGCGAAGCGTAACCCACCATTGGCTCGCAATGAGGCTCGATAGAAGCGGTGGGTTACGCCTTCGGCTAACTAACCCACCCTTACGCAGAAGACAGGAAGCGCGATGAACTTCGACGACACCCCGCAGGAAGCCGCGTTTCGCATCCAGGCCAAGGCCTGGATCGCAGCGAATGCGCCGAAGCAATATGAGGAGCAGCTCAGAAAATCCTCGCTCGGCCGCACCCGGCTGGAAGGCGCCAACATCCTCGACGTCGCCAAAGCCTGGCAGAAGAAGAAGGCGGATGCGGGCTGGGCCTGTCTGCACTGGCCGAAGGAATATGGCGGCCGCGGCGCTTCCCCGATCGAGCGCGTGATCTGGCAGCAGGAGGAAGGCCCCTTCGGCAAGCTGAGCTCGATGTTCATCATCGGCCACGGCATGTGCGGGCCGACCATGATGGCGTTCGCTGGCGAGGAGCAGAAGCGTAAATATCTGCCGCCGCTGGCCTCCGGCGAAAAGGTCTGGTGCCAGCTCTTCTCCGAGCCCGCCGGCGGCTCCGACGTCGCAGGCCTGCGCACGCGTGCCGAGAGACGCGGCGATGACTGGATCATCAACGGCCAGAAGATCTGGACGTCGGGCGCGCATTATTCCGACTATGGCATCCTGCTGACGCGCACCGATCCCAACGTGCCCAAGCACAAGGGCCTCACCATGTTCTTCCTGGACATGAAGAGCCCGGGCGTGGAAGTGCGGCCGATCAAGCAGGCGAGTGGGCAGTCGGATTTCAACGAGGTCTATTTCACCGATGTGAAGATTCCGGACAGCCAGCGCCTCGGCAATGTCAATGACGGCTGGAACGTGTCGCTGACGACGCTGATGAACGAACGCATGTCGATCGGCGCCGGGGTGTCGACCGGCTTTCCGGAGCTGTTCGACTTCTGCAACAGTCTGATGCTGGAAGACGGGCCGGCGATCGAGGACCGCGCCGTGCGTTCGAAACTCGCGAACTGGGCGGTGAAGGCGAGCGGGCTGAAATACACCAGCATGCGCGCGATCTCCGCGCTTTCCCGAGGAGAGCGTCCGGGGCCGGAGAACTCGATCGGCAAGCTGGTCGCGGGCTCGATGATCCAGGATGTCGCGATGTATGCGCTCGACCTGCAGGGCGCGGCAGGCGCGCTGAACGGTCCGGAGGACGCCGAGGTCGCCGGAAAATTCCAGGCGATGCTGTTGCGTGCGCCGGGCACCCGCGTCGAGGGCGGCACCGACGAGATCATGCGCAACATCATCGCCGAGCGCGTGCTGGGCCTGCCCGGCGACATCCGCGTCGACAAGGACGTTCCGTTCAACCAGATACCGACCAAGGGGCGCGCGTAAGCGCAAACGAGAAAGAGGTTCGCCATGAATTTCGATGACACCCCGCAGGAAGCCGAATTCCGCGAGACCGCGCGAAAGTGGGTCGCGGCCAATGCGCCCATGGATTTGGAAGCGGAGCTCTCGAAATCCTCGCTCGGCCGCATCCGGTTGCAGCACCACGACATGGTCGAGGTCGGCAAGGCTTGGCAGAAGAAGAAGGCGGAAGGCGGCTGGGCCTGCCTGCACTGGCCGAAGGAGTATGGCGGCCGTGGCGCGACCCCGATCGAGAAGGTGATCTGGCAGGAGGAAGAGGGCGTTTACGGCAAGCTGACGCAACCTTTCCAGATCGGCGAAGGCATGTGCGGGCCGACGGTGATGGCGTTCGGCAGCGAGGAGAACAAGCGGCGTTACCTGCCGAAACTCGCCTCCGGCGAGGAAATCTGGTGCCAGCTCTTCTCCGAGCCTGCCGGCGGCTCCGACGTGGCGGGCCTGCGCACCCGCGCCGAGAAGAAGGGCGACAACTGGATCGTCAACGGCCAGAAGATCTGGACCTCGGGCGCGCATTATTCCGATTACGGCCTGTTGATCACCCGGACCGATCCCAACGTGCCCAAGCACAAGGGCCTCACCATGTTCTTCCTCGACATGAAAAGCAAAGGCGTCGAGGTGCGGCCGATCAAGCAGGCCAACGGCATGCAGGAATTCAACGAGGTCTATTTCACCGATGTCGTGATCCCCGACAGCCAGCGGCTCGGCAATGTCGGCGACGGCTGGAACGTGTCGCTGACCACGCTGATGAACGAGCGCATGTCGATCGGCGCACGGCTGGCGACCGGCTTTCCGGAAATGTTCGAGTTCTGCTCGAACCTGATGCTGGAGGATGGACCCGCGATCGACGACCGCGCCACGCGCTCGAAACTCGCGAGCTGGGCGGTGAAGGCGAGCGGGCTGAAATACACCAGCTACCGCGCGATCTCGGCGCTCTCCAAAGGAGAACGCCCGGGACCTGAGAATTCGATCGGCAAGCTGGTCGCGGGCTCCATGCTGCAGGATATCGCGACCTATGCGATGGACCTCGAAGGCGCCGCCGGCGCGCTCACCGGCGCGTCGGAGGAAATCGCGCACGGCCAGTTCCAGCAGATGCTGCTCTCTTCGCCCTCGATGCGCATCGCCGGCGGTACCGACGAAATCCTGCGCAACATCATCGCCGAGCGCGTGCTCGGTCTGCCCGGCGATATCCGAGTCGACAAGGACGTGCCGTTCAACAAGATCCCGACCAGGGGACGCAGCTAGAACGCTCCGTAGGGTGGGCAAAGCGACTGCGTCCGCCGTAGCTCAACGAGCGAAGGCGGAAGCGTGCCCACCAAGTTCTGCGAAGCGATAGATGGTGGGCACGGCGCTGGCGCGCCTTTTCCCACCCTACGAAACGAGATTGTGAGGATCGACCATGGATGCGACGACAAAGGCAAAGGCGCGCTACGCGACCGAAGATCGCATCGGCGTGCTCGAAGAACTTCTCAACGAGCGCTATTCCGTGCGCGCCTTTCTGCCAAGGCCCGTGCCGCGCGAAACCATCGAGCATATTCTCGAAGTCGCGCAGCGCACCGCGTCCTGGTGCAACAGCCAGCCCTGGCAGGTGGTGATCGCAAGCGGCGAGGCCAAGGAGCGCTTCCGCAAGCTGATCCATGCCGAGGCGGCGTCGGGCGCCGCCGAGAACAGCGACTATCCCTTCCCGCGAGAATATCTCGGCGTCTATCTCGAGCGCCGCCGCGAAAGCGGTTTCCAGCTCTACAACACGCTCGGCATTCCCCGCGGCGATAAAGTCGGCTACGCCAAACAGGCGCTGGAAAACTACAATTTCTTCGGCGCGCCGCATGTCGCGGTCATCCACACCACCGAGCCGCTCGGCGTCTACGGCGCGGTCGATTGCGGCGCCTTTGTCAGCAACTTCATGCTGGCCGCGCAGGCGCTCGGTCTCGGCAGCATCGCGCAGGCTGCGCTGGCGCGCCATTCCGGGCTGATTCACCGCCACTTCAATCTCGGCAGTGACCGCCGCGTGGTCTGCGGCATTTCCTTCGGCTATGCCGACCATGAGCACAAGGTGAACGGCTACCGCACTTCGCGCGCCGCGCTCGCCGACGTCGTCACCTTCGTCGACGATTAGGCCAAAGATGAACGGAAAGCGCTTCTATCGCGCTTTCCGCCCGATTCCTGTGCAGCTGATTCTGTCTGTGGCCTAGAGGTTGCCATTGCCACGGCTGCCGCGCGATTTCTCTTTGCTTTCATAGGCTTCGAGCAACGCTATTGACAAAATGCGCTCCAGCATCTTGAGTTGCAAAGCCTTGGCATCCACGATGCAGAATTGTAGCTGCTCTATGATCTTGTCGAGCGAAGGTTGGTTCACGGCTTCAAATCCGGGGTATCAATAGTGGATCGCATCTCGATGCCGCCGCAACTTGCTCTGTTGAATGCCGACGAGGCGACGGCGGTCGGTTTGCGACTGTTGAAATGCTTTCTCGCCCTGCGCGACCGGCGCAATCGTGAAGAGCTGCTCGCGTTGGCAGAACGGCTGCTTACAGAAGAAGAAAAAACGCCCTCGGGGCCCGCTGGCTGACGCCGAGGTTTCCGCGCCCGGACGGCGCCGGTGAGGTCCGGCCGATCATCGATCGCACGCCGTGACCGAAATGGCTCCGCCCAAAACATCGAAAACCCGCCCCGCGGTCAAATTAGCGGCAGACAACTTTAAGTCAATTGCAAAAAAGAGAGGCCGTTCGGCAGCGGCCGAAGTCGTGTGGGAACGAGGCCTGTGGCGTGGTGTTCGGCCGCGCTTCGCCTGACGGCAGGCGGTGGTCTGGAATTATTCGAATTTCGGCGGGCGCTTCTCGGCGAAGGCGCGCACGCCTTCCCTGATCTCGGCGCCGCGCATGCTGTCGCGGGCGCGCTGATCGGCCGCCGTCTCGTCGAGCTGACCGCGGGCGATCTCGTTGATGGTCCGCTTCATGCCACGCATCGCAACCGGCGCATTGCCGGCAAGGATCGCGACCAGCCGGTCGACCTCCTCGTCCAGCGCTTCGGGCGGCACCATCGCCGTGAGATAGCCGATCCGCAGCATTTCCGGCGCGTTGATCTTCTGCGCGGTGAGAAACAGCTTTTTCGCGTTGTCGGTGCCGAGCCGCGACACATAACGGCGGATGCCGCTCTTGTAGTAGTGCAGGCCGAGACGCGCCGCCGGCATGAACATCTCGGCCGTATCGACGCCAATACGAAAGTCGCACGCGAGTGCCAGGTCGGTCGAACCGCCATAGACGCCGCCATTGAGCCGGCAGATGGTCGGCACGGCCAGATCTTCGAGGCGATTGACCATCAGCTCGAAGGCCGACCCGGCGGTCTGTTCTTCGGTCTTGGTTGCGCGGTCGGCGACCGAATTGAGATCGTAGCCGGCGGAGAAAGCACGCCCGGTTCCGGTCAGCACCAGCACGCGAATGGCGGCATCGGCTTCGATCCGGTCGAACAGTTTGGCCATCGCCTCGAGGTCTTCCGGCTGCATCCGGTTCAGATGTCGCGGCCGGTTGAGGCGGATGGTGGCGCGCGCGCCGTCGATGGTGAGGACCGGCGTGCTCGCCTGATCGGGGACGGCGGTGGGTTGCTGCATCATTTGTTCTCCAGCGCGCGCCGCTTGGCCTCGGCGTCGATGGTCTCGGCGAGATCGGGATGGCGCGCCATCAACAGTCGGAAGTCGACGAGGTCGAGCACCAGGAGTTTCGACAGCCGTGTGGTCGTGACATTGGCGCCGCGCAGATTGTTGCCGAGCAGCGCCATCTCGCCGAAGAACGCGCCTTCGCCGAGCTTCACCTTCTTGCCGGGCAGGTCGACCTCGACCTCGCCGGAGGCGAGGAAATACATGCAGTCGCCCTGCTGGCCCTTGCGAATGATCATGGCGCGTGCCGGAAGGTCGATGGTGCGCAGCATGCGCGTGACGTCGGCGATCGCCGAGGGGCCCAGCGTGGCAAAGAACGGCACCTTGCTCACGGACTCCCAGGTCTTCAGGAAATTGTCGCGCCGGGTTTCGGCGGCAAAGCCGGTCGCCAGAATACCTGTCCAGAGCCCGAACACGCCGAGGCCCGAAATCATCACCAGCGCCGCAACCAGCCGTCCGAGTGGCGTGATCGGCACCACATCGCCATACCCGGTGGTAGTCAAGGTCACGACCGCCCACCACATGGCGGCGGGCACGCTGCCGAAGGTTGCCGGCTGAACGTCGCGCTCGAGGAAATATTCTGCAACCGAGCCCAGGAACAGCACCATCAGGAAGATCACCAGCACGCTGAACAGCGGCCCGTATTCCAGGACCAGCACGCGGCGCAATTGCCGCAAGCCCGGAATCCCCGGAATCACCTTGACGATCCACAACACCGCGAACAGCCAGGCCGTCCGGGTTTCGGCTCCGACGAGCAGCGCGATCGGCACCGCGATCACGCCGGCGGTATCGACGAGCCCGCGCCCCGTGGTCAGATAGGCGCGTCCGCTCCGTCGGCTGTGGCGAATCCGCACCGCCCATTCGAAGGCGAAAAACGCCAGGCACGCCCACAGGATGCTTTCGACCCAGCGATGGGCCGCCTCGTAGGCCGGGTTAACGGTCAGCAGCACCATGGTGCCGATGCCGATCGCGACCGCCGCATAGGCCGCCTTGGTCATGTTGCGGCCGGCGGTTGCCGTCACAAATTGCGTCAAAGCGGAAGAAGCCGGCAGCTGGGACATCTTTTGGGCAGTGCGTTTGGGGGCCGGCCATGGGCAGGACCGGGGCTTACAAAGTGCCCGGGCGGGGGAGGGGCGTCAACGACGCTTGGAAAACAGTGTTATCACGCGCGTGCACCGCCGCATCAGATCAGGCGCCGCTGCCCTGTCCGGGGCGGCCAAAAGGTAATTTCGTCCCGGGATCGGGCGCAAATCCCGACAAATCGTCGCCCTTTCACCTTATATCGAATGAGTCGCGCGGACGGTATGATGGGTGCGCAGGCGACGTTTTTGATTTGCAAACTTTCGAAAGCTGGCAGGCCCATGGATAGCTCTCATCTGGCCCAACACGCAGGCACCGCAGGCGCGCTTTTCGCGTCGATCTTCCTGGTCGCCACGAGCACGATGAAGACGATGATCCCGCTGCGGCTGTTCAGCATCCTCACCAATCTGGTGCTGATCGCAACCGCGATCCCGACCCACAACTTCCTGATCATCCTGGTGCAGGCGGCAATGCTGGTGCTCAATTCCTATCGCCTGCACCAGATGCTGCAGCTGGTGCGCGACGTGAAAAAATCCGTCAGCGGCGACCTGTCGATGGAGTGGCTGAAGCCGTTCATGACCGAGCACAAATGCAAGGCCGGCGAGATGCTGTTCTACAAGGACGAGAAGGCCGAGAACATGCTCTATATCGTCAGCGGCCGCTTCCGCCTGGTCGAATCCGGCATCGAACTGCCGGTAGGCGCCATTGTCGGCGAGCTCGGCATGCTGTCGCCCTCGAACGTGCGCACCCAGTCGCTGGAATGCATCGAAAGCGGCGTGATCCTGAGCGTGAGCTACGATCAGGTCGAGCAGCTCTATGTGCAGAACCCGGCCTTCGGCTTCTACTTCCTGAAGCTGGCGAGCGCGCGCCTGTTCCAGAACCTTGAAACGCTGGAGCGCCGGTTTGCACAGCAGACGGCGCAGCTTACAGCGGCGAAGACCACCTGAGGTCATACGCGTGTCCGACGACGGCATCGTCTCCTCGCTCAGATATCTGTTTGCCGACTTCCTCGACGAGGAAGACACGACGCCGCCGTTCCTGCCCGACGGCTTGCCGGAAGGTGTCGCGCCCATCGTCAGCGACGGCATTCACATGCTGATGGATTATCAGGGCGCGACCTATGCCAGGCTCTATGTCGAGCGGCTGCGGCGCTTCACCGGCAGGGGCATTGCGGCGGAGACGTTTCGCGACATGGCGCGGCTGATGGCGGAGCGCATGGCCTATCAGGATGCGATCCGGATTGCTCAGCTCAAGCTCGCGGAATACCGCGACAGCAACGGCGAGGTCCTGTCGACCGACATCAAGAAATTCCGGCTCGATGAGCTGGTCGACGCGCTGCCGGCCGTCGCCGCCGACCCCATCCTGAAAATCCTGTACAAGATCGGCTGGGCGCGCCGGCGCGTCTCGATCCCGTTCTCCAACGCAAGCCGCTGGGGCATCCGCCGGCTGAAAATGGAAGCATGGCTGCGCCGCTGGCGGCTGTTCTCGATCCGCTACGGCCAGGAAAGGGTCTGGGTCGAACGCTGGCTGCACATGATCGCGCGCAGCCTCGCCAAGCAGCCGGCGGCGACCGAGGCGATCGTCGAAACCGCGACCATGATCCAGGGCTATGGCGATGCCTACCGGCAGGGCCTTGCCGACTGGCATGCGATCATCGATGGCCTGGCGAAACCGACTTTCGACGGCGTGCTGCCGCTTGCCGATCTCGCCGGCGCGGTTGCGGAAGCGCGTGCCGCCGCGATGCCGGATCCGCGGCAGGCGTCGCTCAAGCGTGCCATCGCGCAGATCAGGGCGCGGGCGACCGGCCCCGGCGCGGACGCCGCTGCGGAGTGATGTAGAGAGAGGCTTAAGCGCTTCTCGCGGCCTTCACGACCGCGACATTGTCGTCATGGGTGACGGGCATATCCCCATGGCGCTTGAGATATTCGCGACGGATTTCGAGCTCGCCGCGCACGAATTCATAGCCGAGCTTGAACGTCTCCAGCCCGTCGCTGGAGATGGTGCCGTCGCGTAACCCGACCACCACGCCGCGCAGGATTTTCTCCAGTTCGTCCTGCACCTCCTCGAGCTGGTCCATGGTGCGAGCATGTTCGATCTTCTCGCCGACGATGAGGATCGCGGTCGCGAGCCCGCTCGCCTTTTCCGGACAGACCCGCGTGATCTTGGCGTAGATCGCGGCGAAGATCGAGCCGATCACGCTGAGCGCGCCGGCGCCGAGATACATCAGGTCGCTGTAGCGATCCATGAATGACTTGGTGTCGTCGTTGATGTATTCGGCGGCACCCGGATGGGCCATGATGAAGGCGTTCTTGTCGGTCTCCGCCGGCTCGATCTTGGAGGCAAAGCCGTTGTCGAGCGCGAGCTCCGCCTTGTTCTCATAGACGATGCGCGCGAGGTCCGCGCCGGTCGTGGTCGAAATCCGGGACTGGGCGACGAGCAGCCATTCAAGCCCGATGGAGTCGAGATCGTCGTCGGGGACTTGCGGCGAGGACGACAAGATTCCGGCTTCGATCGTCTCCGCCGTAATCCCGGGGATCTTGCGCGCCAGCGCCTTCGCCGAGTCGATCGCGTTCAGGGTGAAGCCGCCCTTCTTGGCGTATTGCTCGTAGCTCTTGTCCTGTATCACGCGGGAGGCGTGTGCGACCGCGATGACCGCGCCGAAGCCGGACGCAAACAATTTGTCCAGGGTCGAACCGGGCGGAGCCAGCTGCACCTTCGCGGCGGTCTCGGGACTTTCGGCGAGATCGAAGCTGTTGCGGACAAAGGCGGCGCTGTTGTCGGCTTCGGCCCAGACCGCGATCTTCTTCTGCTTCTTCAGATCATCGAAGGACTTGATCTTCTTGTTGCCGGGGCTGAGCAGCAGGATCAGGTCATGATCGAGGATCGCGATTGCGCGGGCACGCTGCGGGATCTTCGCATCCGTTCGCAGCACAACGAGATCGGCCTCCCGGCGGTCGAACTGCGCCACCGCCTTGGCGTTGTCGGCGTTGGGCAGGATCTTCAGCCGCAACTTGGAATGAGTGTTCTTCAGCACGGCCGCGAGCTTGGCGGCAAAGCGCGCCTCCTCGCTGTTCGGACCCCCGACCGCAAAGGTCAGCGTCTCCGAATCCCTCAACCACGTGCGGGCGCCCCACACGGTCGCCAGGGTCAGGATCAGGGTCAGAAAGACATAGAGCAATACTTGCTGCCGGTTGCTCTTCACAACCTGCGAACGAGGAGGAGGACCTCCCGCCGACGGCGGTGGGACTTCGGCGCTCATGGCTTTACCCAAGGGACGGGCGATGGGGCCGTTGCAAATGGCACTGGTTGAACGCCCGGGCGGTAACTACCTAAAAAAGAAAGAAAATTTTCGTCCGGGATGATATCCGGCTGTTGCCGGATTGCAAATCGTCCACTGTGGTAACGTTACCGTGGATTCCCAAGGGGCCAAATAGGGATGGCGCCGCAGGGCCACACCTTGGGTTTTTCGGGTTCCCGGCAGGTGCATTCCGGCACCGGAGGTGTCATAAAAGGTCAATACGGGGTCAAATTGGCCGGGTTTGAGAACAAGGTGCGCTGAACGCCTCCAGTCCCCGTGCGGTCCAAGGTCTCGCGAGGTCGTCAGCTTGTCGTTCCCTTCCATGTCCTCGTCGGTCCCGGTCGGCCTCCTCATCGGTTGGATGGCGCTTCTGACCTTCAAGCACATCATTGCCGACTTCGTGCTGCAGAATGCCTGGATGGCCCATGGCAAGGACCAGAAGACCGGGTGGGCACTGCCGCTCCTGGTCCATTGCCTGATCCATCTCGCGGTCGCCCTGGTGCTGATCCTGATCGTCGCGCCAAAATTCTGGTTTGTCGCCTTTATCGATTTCGTTATCCACATCACTGTCGACCGCGCCAAGGGGCTTACCTCCTCGACCTTCGGCATGACGCCGGAGCACCCCTGGTTCTGGACCCTGATCGGGGTCGATCAGGCCTTGCATCATCTCACCGGCTTTGGCCTCTCGATCTTCATCGCGGCCAACGCCTGACGGGCTGCGCATCGTTTGCACTTCCTGCGCCGGCACGGCATGGTGGGCGGAAATCGCCAGGGCCGACATGTCCGAACAGCCGCTCGCCAGGAAGACCGTCAATGTGCTTGACAGCCGCATGGCGTATCACGAGCGCGGCGAGGGCGCGCCGATCCTGTTCCTGCACGGCAATCCGACCTCGTCCTATCTCTGGCGCAACGTCATTCCGGAGCTCGAGGGACGCGGCCGCCTGATCGCGCCCGACCTGATCGGCATGGGTGATTCCGACAAGCTCAAAAATCCGGGCCCGGATACCTATCGCTTCGTCACCCACCAGAAATATCTCGCCGCCTTCATCGATGCGGTGATCGGCCCGCACGAGAAGATCCTGTTCGTGATCCACGACTGGGGTTCCGCGCTCGGCTTCGACTGGGCCAACCATCATCGCGACCGCGTCCGCGGCATCGCCTATATGGAAGGGATCGTTCGTCCCGTCGCCGGCTGGGAGGAATGGAGCCCACAGGCCACGCCGATCTTCCAGGGTTTTCGCTCGGACAAAGGCGAGAGCCTGATCCTCGACCGCAACATGTTCGTCGAGCGCGTGCTGCCCGGCTCGGTGCTGCGCAAACTTTCCGACGCCGAGATGACGGAATACCGCAAACCGTTTCTCACGCGCGAAGACCGCTGGCCGACCCTGACCTGGCCGCGGCAGATTCCGATTGCGGGCGAGCCCGCCGATGTCGTGCAGATCGCATCCGACTACGCGAAGTGGATGGTGGAGAACGAGCTGCCGAAACTGTTCGTCAATGCCGAGCCCGGTGCGATCCTGATCGGACCGGTCAGGGAGTTTTGCCGCAGCTGGAAGAATCAGACCGAGGTCACGGTATCCGGCTCCCACTTCATCCAGGAAGATTCCGGCGCCGCGATCGGCAAGGCGATTGCCGACTGGATGACCGCGCATTCGCTCTGAGCCTGCTCGCGCGGCCGCGCGCGTGATTCGGCTCGATCAAGTCCCCCGTGCAACTACCGTCATCGCTGGTTAACCCTTCGTTAGAGAGTTGCACTGCATCTTTCGCATGAGCGAGGGGGGCCCCTGCAAATGTTTTCCAACCGCGACGCCTACGACAGCGATTCCTGCCCGGTCGGCGATGAACTGCTCGGCCAGATGTACCGCGCCAGCGAGCACGGCTTGCCGATGCTGGTCGAGAGCGTCTCCTCGGATGTGCGGGCGATGCTCGCGCTGTTCTGCTATCGCCGCAGCCACCTCCATGCACTGGCGCTCTCGATCGCCTCGAGCTGCACCGAACGCGAGCTGGTGCATTTCGGCGGCCGCGTCGGCCTGACGCTTTACGCGTTGTCCCGCGAAGCACCCGCAAGCCGCGCCAGCGCACCATCCTCCTATAACGGCCGCAAGCCGATCACGCTCTCGACCAAGCCGCTCTCGACGCTTGCGCCGATCGAGGACGATCTCGACGACGACATCATCGAAGCCGTGACTGCGTAAGGCGGCGCCCCCTTCAGCGCCTTGATACCGCTGCGGCGAGCGCCGGCACCCGCCGCGCCAGGCTTCCGCGCGGCGCCGAGCGATGCGCCAGCGCAGCTGCGATTTCCTCGGCGACAATGGGCCAGCGCACGACATCCGAGATGCCGGCGGCGATCAGAGTGTCTGCGCCGATCCTTTCCATCGATCGCGTCGCCAGTACGATCGGCGCATGCGCCGCCGCCGCGTGCAACGCGGTCGCAAGTTCGAGCGACGTGGCAGACGACCCGAGATGGCCGATGATGATGGCATCGAAGCGCTCCGGCTTGGCGTGGCAGGCGGCCAGGGCCGCCTCGACGGCGGTGAAGCCGACCGGCTCATAGCCGAGTGCGGCCAGCATCTCCTCGTCGCGCAACAGCCGCGTGCCATCGCTTGCGACCATCAGCACGGTCTCGCCGCGTCCGGCCGCAACCGCCGCCTCCAGTTCCGGCGCCGGCTCGGAGGTCGCCACGCAGGGCAGCCAGACCTCGAAACGGCTGCCCTTGCCCGGCGCGCTCTGCACATTGATCGCGCCGTTATGTTCGCGCACGATCTCGATCACCGTCGCAAGCCCAAGGCCGTTGCCCGACGAGCGCGTGGTGAAGAACGGCTCGAAGATCCGCGACAGCGTCGCTTCGTCCATGCCGCGGCCGGTATCGTTGATGGTGATGCAGGCATAGCGGCCCGGCTGCAGCTCGTCATTGGCGAACCGGCGCGTGGCTGCGAGATCATGCACCTCCATGTCGATGTCGACGCGCCCTTCTCCTTCCATCGCCTGCACGGCGTTGTTGCAGATATTGAGGATCACCTGCTGCAATTGGGCGGGCTCGCCCGAGAGGATCGCGCCCACCGCCGGTTCGCGGATCACGAGCTCGATGCCGTCCGGCAGCGAGACGTTCAACAGCGCGGCCGCCTCGGTGATCAAGGCATGCGCGTTCAGCGCCCTCGGTCGCGCGTCGCGTCGGCGTCCGAAGGCCAGGATCTGGTCGACCAGGTCGCGCGCGCGCTCGGCCCCGCGGCGGATCGAGGCGAGATGACGGGTGAGACGGGCGTCGGTGCCGAGCCGCTCTTCCATCACCTCGGAATGACCGAGGATGCCGCCCAATATGTTGTTGAAGTTGTGGGCGATGCCGCTGGTGAAGGTCCCGATCCGCTCCAACCGCCGGGCGCGCTGCAGATGGGCTTCGAGCCGCGTGCGCTCCCTCTCCATGAATTGCCGCGTGACGCCATGGACGATGGTCTCGAGCGCCATCCGCAGCAGATGGAGCTCGCCGGGCCCGGTGATGCGGCACGGCTTGCCGACCGCGTCAAAACCGAGGGCCACGACGGCGCCGCCCTGGGTCCGACTGGTCACGCAGGCCCAGCCGCCAAGGCCAAGGCTCGCGAGCGTGTCCCTTTCGTCGCCGATCGGCATCCAATTGACGCGTGGGACGTGGACAATGCCGTCGGAGGTCGGGCCGAGCCGGGCGGCAAGCTCGGCCGCACGATCGGGCCAGCCGGCCGGCGGTTCCATGCCCGGCCTGCACCACAGATTCCGCCGCTCGCACGCGCCGAATACCGCGAAATAGGCTCGGTCCGAGCCGACACAGGCCGCCAGCTCTGCCACCGCGCGGTCGATTTCGGCCGAGGTGTCCTGCGGCCGCACATTGATAAAGCGCATCGATATGCCGGCGATCACATGCTCGAAGGCCGCCCGCCGCTGCAGCGCGTTGACGCGCGATTTCAGGCACAGGCCGAGCTGAACCAGGAACGCGACCAGGAGCAGCGATGTTCCGTACAGAAACCGCCGATAGCGCCGCGCGGAATCCCGCGAGGCGATTTCGCGGGTCATGATCATCGTGCGCAGCGCGTCCTGGTATTGCTTGCGCGGCAGTGCGTGCATGGCCCTCAGGACGCTGTCGACCGAAGGGAGAAGGTCGTGGAGCAGCCGGCCATGCGCCAGCAGGACTTCGGTGGAAGTGCCGGCATTGGCCTCGCCCCCCTGCCGCTCGAGCTCGTCGAGCTGATCCTTGACTTCGCGCGCGGACGCCGCCGACGTATCGAGCGTGAGCTGCAGCATCGCGGCGGCGGCGGCGCTCATGGCCTCTGCAAGCTCGGGCGAGGTCGGGCGGGTGCCAAACCGGACAAAATACGCCAGCGAATTGTGCAGCAATGCGTTCTCGCTCTTGAAGCGCTCGACCAGCTCCTCCTGCCGGTCGACGGAGGCGGCAAGCCGATCGACCGCCGCAATGGTCTCGGCGTCGATGGCCGCGGTTTCGCGCAGATGATCGAGCGAAGCGTGCAACGCCTTGAGCTCGTGGACCAGCGGATCGTAATTGCGGAGCGTGCCCGCGCGCGCGGTGAAGACATCGCGATACAGCGCGTTTTCCAGCATGGCGAAGTGATCGATCTCGGCCAGCGCGTGGTCGAACAGCTCGGCCTCCGGATTGACGGCGCGCAGCGACAGCCAGGTCAGCAACAGGACGAGAGCGGCGATGATCGAGACGGCCGGTGCAAATTTCATGGCTTGCCTCCGCCCACGGGCGAGCCGCGATAGTTTCCGGTGAGCGTCTGCAGGAAACTGACGAGCAGCTCGATCTGCTCATCGGTCAATGTGCGGTCCAGCTGCGCCGCCGCCATGCGCCGCACGGCGTCCTGGAGCGTCGCCGCGCTGCCGTCGTGAAAATAGGGCGCGGTCGCCGCCACGTTGCGCAGGCTTGGGACGCGCACGGCCTCGGGGCCAGCCTTCACCAGCGGATGAAACACGCCTTGCCGCTCGAACAGATTGCCACCGACATTGACGCCCTGGTGACAGGCGCTGCAGCCGAGCCATTTGAACAGGTTGTAGCCGTCGCGCTCGCGCGCCGACAGCGCAGAACTGTCGCCGGCAAGCCAGAGGTCAAATCGCGCGCCCGGCGTAACCAGTGATTTTTCGAAGGTCACCATCGCATCCAGAAAGCTGTCGCGATTGGGCGCGCTGCCATAAGCCGCGCGGAATTGCCTGACCGTCTCGGGGTCGGCGTTCAGCCTCTCGACCACCTCGTCGGCACTGGTGTGCATGTTTCGGGGATTCTCGAGCGAGGATTCGATGTGCGCGGCCAGCGTCCGGTAATTGCCTTCCCAGTTCAGGCGGAAGTTCAGCGCGGCGTTGAATATGGTCAGGGTGTCGAAGGGCTGGGAAACGGAGCCTTTGTTGGGATTGGCGCCGTTGCTGCGAATGTCGTGGCAGGAGGAACAGCTGAGCTTTCCATTTCCCGACAGGCGCGAGTCCGAAAACAGGCGCTCGCCCAGCGCCAGCTTTCGCGGATCCGCTGCTGGCGGGGGTGGAATCGGTGCGATGGGTTCCTGGTCGGCGATGAGATGGTCCTGCGCTTCGGATTTCGGAGGGGCCTGCGCGACCGCGGCCCCTCCCAGCAGGATCAGGATGCATAGCGAAACGATGTGGATCCGGAGCGGCGGCCACGACGGCGTCATTCGCGCCAGTCTCCATGCCGTGCGATGTATTCGATGTCGGCCGCGGACAGGCCGATGTCGCGCAGCGAGCGCTGATCCATCCCGCGCAGTTCCGCGATCGCCTGACGCTGCTCTTGTGCTTTTCGGATTCTCGACCAGCATGCGGCGATCAAGGCGCCGAGCGAGACATACCAGCGCGGGCGCGCAACCCGTCCTCGGTCGCCCGGCGCGATGGCGATAGCGGCAGTTCGGGCGGGCAGGCCGGCTTGGAGGTGCGGGGCACGCCTTCCGAACCCGTCTTTGCTGTCAATCACCCTGAGATTTGGCTTCTGGGCCGAAAGCCCGTCAGAGGTCGCGCGCGGCACAGGGGCGGGCACCGGCTCGGAGGGCCCGAGCGCCGGCGGAATGGGGTACAGCGCCTCAGCATAGGCCGCGCATCCGGCCATCGCTTCCGCAATGATAATGGATGTGATCGCGAGCAGCAGATCGCAGACGGCCTCAGTGGCAATGTACGCGAATGCGGCGGCAGTTTTGACCAGCCGCGTCGAGACCGCGGACGTCCTGAGGCCGGGGGCGCCGTCTCGGGCGAACGGGATGACGGCGGTCCTGTCGTTGCCGCTGTGCAGGTCACGAATCAGCGGGCGGCGCGCGATCCCGCGCGAAGAGCGCAGGCGGCGGTCGGACAATTGCGTTGAGTAATGCATCGACTTCTCCCAAGGGATGTTGGCTTGGGAGGTTCTGGCGCGTCCGTGTTTCCGGAAAATGCCGCGTTGCGGACTTAAGGCTACGATTGTAACACGACGCGCGACCGGCTTCGTGCCGGAAGCAGGAGCCGGCGCGCGTCGTCGACACGTACCATCGCTCATCCGCATCTCCGACACGCCATCGTTAGAGAGTTTCGACGGGAAGCGCGAAGATGTAACCGACGCCGCGCTCGGTCTGGATGATCGACGGCGAGGCCGGATCGCTCTCCAGCTTGCGCCGAAGCCGCAGCACCTGAACGTCGATGCTGCGGTCGAAAACGTCTTCATGGATACGGGTCGCCTGCAGCAGATGCTCGCGGGTGAGCGGCCGTTGCGGCGCATCGAGGAACGCAATCAGCAGCGCATACTCGCCCTTTGTCAGCGCGATCGGATCGCCATGGGAATTGGTCAGGCGGCGGTTGCGCCGGTCCAGCTGCCAGTTGCCGAAGCGGCTGCGGCCTTTGTCACTGTCGCGCTGGGCCGCGGCCTGGCCGGTTTCGCGCCGTCGCAGCACGGCGCGGATACGCGCCAGCAACTCCCGCAAGCCGAACGGCTTGGTGATGTAATCGTCGGCGCCCAATTCCAGTCCGACGACGCGGTCGATCTCGTCGCGGCGATGACCGGTGGTGATGATGATGGGAATGTCGGATTGTGCGCGAATCTCGCGCAGGAGATCGAGGCCGTCCTCCTGCCCGAGCCTGAGATCGAGGATCACGAGATCCGGCTGGCTGCGGGCGAGCAGGCCCGCGACCTCATCGCGTCGCGACGCAGAGACGGCGCGGATGTCGTGGTCCTCGAGATAATTCGTCACCAGATGCCGCATGGTGCCGTCATCCTCGACCACGAGACAGATCGGTGATTTACGATCGGTGCCATGGCTCGCCAGCGGATCGAGCGAGGTGATCGCATGACTGTCGAGACCGTTGGCCTGGTCACGCGCTGGCTGGCCGGGCGCGCCGGAAATTGCATTGTCAGTCATAGGACTTCTCCGCACCCGGTACCGCTATACGGCGCGCGGTCTCGCACTGCAGCACACTTCTTTGAGAGCAGTTTTGTGATGGTTTGCGATCAACTCTGGGCCACGCAGTCCTTCAGTTTCGGTTCCTGACGCCGAAAGATGCACGTTGACCAAAATCGCGGCGGAGAATGGCATGGCGTTATGCAAATCAGCCAATCGCGAGATTTCTGTTCTTCGTAGCGCGCGACGAAACATCGCGGCGACTTTTCACATTGCGTTACGGTTGTAACACAAGCCGCGATCGCCGCGTTTGGTGGGCCCCCCATTCAGATTCTGACGCGTCCATGACGCCTCGATGGTTGGCCTAAGCGGCGCTGTATCCGCCGTCGACCACGTGCGAGGCGCCCGTCATGAAGGACGCCCTTTCCGAACACATCCAGACCACGGCTTCGGCAATTTCTTCCGGGATACCCAAGCGCCGCACCGGAACTTTCGCCATGATCTCGTCATGGCGTGTTTCCATCGTCTCCTTGGTCATCGGCGTCTGGATGTAACCGGGATTGACGCAGTTTACCCTGATGCCGTCCTGGGCATATTCTATCGCAGCGCTTTTGGTCAGGCCGACAACGCCGTGCTTTGCCGCGACATAGTGCGCCGACGTGGCGAGGCCGATCAGACCTGCGATTGAGGCCGTATTGACGATCGCTCCGCCCCTCCCTGCGCCAGCATCTGCGCAATCTCATGCTTCAGGCACAGGAACACGCCCATCAGATTGATCGAAAGCATTTTGGCGACGGACGATTGGCTGAGTTCATGGGTGCGCTGGCCGGCCGGGCCGACGGAACGCGGCGCAACGCCCGCATTGTTGAACGCGCAGTCGAGGCGGCCGAACGCCGAGACCGTGCGCGCCACCATGTTCGCCACGTCGGCCTCGTCCGATACGTCACCGACGATCGCGATTCCCTGGCCGCCGCCTGCATTGATCAAGGCCACCGTCGCCTCGATGCCGTCCTTTGAGAGATCGGAGACAGCGACGCGCGCACCTTCGCGCGCCATCGCCACCGCGGTCGCCCGCCCGATGCCGGACGCGCCGCCGGTCACCAATGCAACTTTGCCGTCCAGGATGCCCGCCATGAAAGAACTCCTTCGCCATCAGCGCGACGCTAGCGCATGATCCGGAAAAGTGTGTAGCGGTTTTCCGAAAAGATCATGCGCAAACAGGAATCTAGAGCGCGATGACGATTCATCCTGATCTCATCGAGCTCCTAGAACCGGGATATGCGTCGGTCGATAGCCGTGTCTTGCGCGAAGTGGTTATGTTCAGGCCAGCGCGGGCAGTCCGAATTTGCACCGCGCTATCGCGCATTCGGCATCACCGGGCATGCAGGTGCGGCAGACTTCGGGTCGCACCGCATAGATCGAGCACGAAGTGGCCTCGCCGATCTTGCCGTTCAGGGCCGCGCAGCGGTCTGCGTCGCAGCGCATGCCCGAGCCGCGCGCGTTGACGAGCTCTGACGGAATGAGTGCGAGCGCGGCATCGTCCTCGGTCGAGAAGCGCGGCCAGTTCGCCGAATAGGCGCAACAGGCGCCGCAGGCCTGGCAGGGATTTTCAGTTGTGATCGGTGCGCGATCCATCCTGTCAGCCTTCCCTCGGCCGTTCCCAGACCAGGCTTTGTCGCCAACGCGCGCGGAGGATGTCGCGCCGCTCCGGATATTTCTCCTCGAGATAATCCGCGTTGAGCACGCGGTCGGTGCGAAAACTGCGAAAATCCTTGCGCAGCTCGCACCAGGCCGCGAGCAGCCGCACCGCTTCGAGATAGCCGACCGCGATCGGCCAGATCGTACGCTCGGTGTCGCGGCCATGCTCGTCGCGGTAATGCAGCGCGATCTTCTTGCCCTCGTGGATATGCGAGCGCGTCCGCACCATGTCGATGCGGTCAGGCTCACGGCCCCAGCCGGGGCGGGCGCCGCTCGCCGGCTCCAGCACGAAGGGACGCAAGCGTTCGGGCACCGTGTCGGCGATCTTGGCAATCAGGTCTTCGGCGGCGCGCGCCAGCACAGCATCGGCATGTCCCGCCACCCATTGCGCACCCAGCACCGCCGCCTCGATCTCGTCGGGTGTCAGCATCAATGGCGGCAGGTCGAAGCCCTTTTCCAGGATATAGCCCATGCCGGCCTCGCCGCGAATCGGCACGCGCTGGCCGATCAGGGTCGCAATGTCGCGATAGATCGTGCGTTTCGAGGTTTCCAGCTCGGCCGCGATGGCATCTGCCGTCAACGGCTTGCGGGTGCGCCGGAGCACCTGGATGATCTGGAACAGACGGTCGGCGCGTCTCATCGAATTTTCTCTTTTATCGCAGTAGCTTAGGGATGCTGACAGGATGTTGTCAGCAGGCCCTCTCTATAAGGGGACAACACTTCAATCGAAGGGGATTCCCCATGATGTTCTCTCGTTCATTCGCTGTCCACGCCGGTTTTGGGCCTCTTTGCCGGGTCCAGACCCGAATTCAGACCCGAATTCAGACTTGGGCACTCGAGCAAGTCGTCGCCGCCAGCTCGCCTTCCGGTGACCCCCGCTTGATGATTGCGGCTTTCGCGCTGCGCGCACTTGCTGCGTTGGAGGCCATCGTCGAAAGGCAGCTGGTCCTGCTTGCTCGCCATACCATGGGACGCGCCCTGCGGGGGGCGCGTTTCGCCGGCTCGCTCCGCACTGCTGACAGCATGGTGGCAGCAGGGGGCCGCTAGCCTCGCAATATCCTAGAACTCGGAGGCTTGCATGATCACCCTTTACGGCTTTGGCGCAGGTTTCGGTCTGCCGGAGATCAGTCCGTTCGTGACCAAGACCGAGGTCCAGCTCAAGATGGCGGGGCTCGCCTACCGCAAGGAGCGGGCGATGCCGCCGGCCTCGCCGAAGGGGCAGCTGCCTTACATCGAGGATGACGGCGAGCGGATCGCCGATTCCACCTTCATCCGCGCTCATATCGAGCGCAGATACGGTTTTGATTTCGACGCCGGCCTCGACCGCGAGGTGCGCGCGCAGGCCTGGGCGTTCGAGCGCATGATCGAGCACCATGTCTACTGGGCGCTGGTCGGTGCGCGCTGGGTCGATCCAGAGAATTTTGCCAAGGGGCCTTCGCATTTCTTCGACGGCGCGCCGGAAGACCGCCGTGAAAAGCTGCGCGAGGACGCGCAGTTCCGCGTCGCCGAGAACTATCTGTTGAGCGGCCTCGGGCGGCACGCGCCCGACGATGACATTGCGCTCGCGCTGCGCTCGATGCTCGCGCTGTCGGTCCAGCTCGGCGACAAGTCCTATCTGATGGGCGAGAAACCGGTCGGCGTCGACGCCACTGCCTTCGGTGCGCTGGCGGGCATCCTGACGCCGTTCTTTTCATCGAAGCTGCGCACGCAGGTGGAAAAGTTCGACAATCTTGTCGCCTATGTCGGCCGCATGATGCAGCACTACTATCCGGACTTCGCCTGGGCGCCCGTGCGCGAAGCGGCATGAGTCTCTCGAATGCGTGGGGTGGGCAAAGGCGCACTTGCGCCGTGCCCACCATCCTGAACGCCGCTTTGAATGGTAGGCACGCGGAGCCTGTCATCGGGCGCGCATTCGCGCGACCCGTTGGCTTTGCGATCCTACGATTCTACGATTGGTGCGCCGGCTCGCCCTTCAACTTCGCCAGCTCGGCTTCGAGCTCGGCGATTTTGGCGTCACGCTGCTCGAGCTTCGCGCTGGCTTCGGCCATCGCCGCCGCGACATCAGCCGCGTCGAACTTTTGCGGGATGTGCTGCGGGCAATTGGTGTCCCAGGCGGCGATCTTGAACACGATCACCTGTTCCGGCCGCGCGCGATAGCCTTTCGGCATCAGCGCCTTCGTCAGTGCCGGATCGTCCTCGACCACGCGCGCCTCGCCCCAGATTTTCACGCGGCGGGGGTGCGCATAATCCATGATGAAGATATGCGCCTTCGGGTTTTCCGTCAGGTTGCCTTGCGTCAGATATTGCTGGTTGCCGGCATAGTCCGTGAACGCAATCGTGTTCTTGTCCAGGATCTTGATAAAGCCCTTCGGGCCACCGCGATGCTGGATATAGGGCTGGCCGTCTTTGGTCGCGGTCGCCATGTAGAAGCTGTTGGTATTGGCGAGGAAGCCGGCGAGCTTGTCGTCGATCTCGGTGCGCCAGCCGCCATGTTCCTCGACACGGGCGTAGGCCTCGCGCGAACCCTTGCGCGTCTGGATGGCTTTCACTGCCGGGGTGAAGGCGACGTCGCTGGAATAGCTGTGAGTATCAGACATCAAAGTCCCTCCTCTTTTTGCCCGTCGGGCGGCGCGCCGACTCGTCCGGCGCGCCGCGCACCTGATGTCACGCGACCTGCTGGTGTGCCCTTGTGGTGACCACGGGCCAATCGATCTCGGTCTTCACCGTCTCGTTGATGTAGTTGGTCAGCGTGTTCAGCGCGACATGCAGCACGATCTCGACTACCTGCGCGTCGCTGTAGCCGGCCTGCTTTACCGCCTGCAGGTCTTGCTCCGAAGGATGACCACGCGTCTTCGCGACCTTGATCGCGAAGCGGACCGCCGCATCGGCCTTGGCGTCGGTCGAACCGCCGTCGCGATTGGCAGCGAGCTCGGCATCGGACAGCTTGCTGTGCGACTTGCCTAAATAAGTGTGAGCCGAGAGGCAGTAATCACAGGCGTTGAACTC
The DNA here is from genome assembly GCA_035568535.1 of Bradyrhizobium sp. Classification (GTDB taxonomy): domain Bacteria; phylum Pseudomonadota; class Alphaproteobacteria; order Rhizobiales; family Xanthobacteraceae; genus Bradyrhizobium. Next base: position 34,771 of record DATMNV010000118.1, on the reverse strand, counting down.
GGCCATCGCCACCGCGATCCGCTCGCGGGTCTGCGCCTCCAGCGCGCCCTTCGCCAGCGCGCCGTTGAGGCCGAGATAGCCTTCGAGCGCGGCGGGGCTGTTGCTGATGGCGCGGAACATGTTGGGCACGACGCCGAGCTGCTTTTGCACGGCCTGCAGCAGCGGCTGTGACTTCTCCGGCGCGGTTTCGATCGAAGCAGGGGTAGGAATGCGGGACATGACGTTTTCCTCATCTCTGGGTGAAAGCGAGTTTCGGCTCGCCATGACCGTGAACATGGTATCAATCGGTTTCGGGCACAATTATTGCTGTTGACACTTCATAATTGCACAATATGAAATAATGCGATGGACCGTATCGATGCGATGCACGCCTTTGTCGCCGTTGCCGATCTTCAGGGATTTGCGCCGGCGGCGCGCAAACTGAAGCTCTCGCCGTCGGCGGTGACGCGGCTGATCGCGGCCTTGGAGGAGCGGCTGGGCGCGCGGCTGTTGCAGCGGACCACGCGCCAGGTCGCCCTGACCGATGCCGGTACGCGCTATCTCGAACGCGCGCGGCGCATTCTCGCCGATGTCGAGGAGGCTGAGCGCGCCGCCGAGGGCGAGCGCACGAAGCCGAGCGGACGGCTGGTGGTCTCGGCGCCGCTCGGCTTTGGACGGCTGCATGTCAGCCCCGTGATGTCGGCCTATCTGAAGCGCTACCCGGAAGTGTCCGGCGAATTGCGGCTGGAAGACCGCATGGTGAGCCTGGTCGAGGATGGCATCGATCTCGCGGTGCGGATCGGCGAGCTCGCCGATTCCTCGCTGGTGGCGCGCCATGTCGGCGAGATGCGGCGGATCGTGGTGGCATCACCCGCATATCTCGAGGCGCGCGGCGAGCCGAGGACGCTGGCGGAGATCACCTCCCACGACACCATCCAGTTCGGCGCCACCGCAGGGGTTGCTGACTGGCGCTTTGCCGAAGATGGCCACGAGGTCCGCATTGACAATACGCCGCGGCTTTCGACCAACAGCTCCGATGCGGCGATCCAGTACGCGGAATCAGGCGGCGGGCTGACGCGCGTGATGGCCTATCAGGCGGCCGCTTCGCTCAAGGCCGGCCGGCTGAAAATCGTGCTGGAAAAATTCGAGCTGCCGGCGCTGCCGATCCACATCGTCTATCCGACCTCGCGGCTCTTGTCGGCGAAGGTGCGGACCTTCATCGATCTCGTCACCGAGACGACGGATTGGCATTTCGGCTAGTCTCGCGCTTCACTGCTTCGGCTTCGGCACCACGCGGAACGTGGCATTGGCGCGTGCGATCACGGTGTCGTCGGCCTTGATCAGGCTTTGCGCAAAGCAGAGCGTGCTGCCGGTCTTGATCACCTCGGACTCGACCGCAAGCCATTGTCCGATTCTCGCGGCTCCGACGTAGTCAACTGCAAGCGACACGGTCACGTACGACGTCGTCCAGCCCGTCACCTGTGCGCAGCTATAGCCCATGGAGTTGTCCGCGAGCGATGCGATCAGCCCGCCATGAATGAGCCCGCGCGCATTGGTGTGCGCCTTGGCGAGCCGCAATCCCATGATGACGGCTTTCTCTGTCCGCTTCGAATAAAGTGGCTCCCAGGGATCGGTGAACGGGCTCTGGCGGAAATGCGGCTCGAAGCCCGCGGGGATGTCGATCGTCATGGTCACTGGCGGCTCGCATGCTTGCAAAACGTGGCGCCATTGTCCGCGAGATCAGCGAAGATTTCACCGCCTACAAAGTTTTAAACGTGATTTGCGCTGATGTTTGAAATGCGCTGACGGCTCACGCCGGCAATTCATAGCCGACGGCGGTCTCCGCCTCGATGGTCCGCACGACCGCCGGTCGCGCCATCATCCGCGCGTAATGCGCGTCGAGGTTCGGAAAGGTGCCCGGCTCGGGTCTCAACGAATTGAACAGCCGCCAATAGAGCCGGAACAAATGGATGTCGGCGATGGAATAGCGCTCCCCGAGCGCCCAGCCATTGCCGAGCCGCCGGTCGGCGATGCCATAGACCTTGAAGGCGTGATCAAGGCCCTTCTGCCGCGCCGGATGCAGCGTCGAGGCGATGAACGACATCCAGGACACCGCCTGCGCCTCGGCCTCGATATCGCCGTGTGGCAGCAACCCGGTCTCCGGAAAGCGCCTGGCGAGATAGAACAGGATGCCCGCGACCTCGGTGAGCACGCGCCCGTCGATCAGGAGCGTCGGAACCGCGCCCGCGGGGTTGATCTTGAGGAAGTCGGGCGAGTGCATGTCGTCCTTCCGAAAGGACATCGGCCGACCCTCGAAGGCCGCGCCGACTTCGTGCAGTGCGATATGCGCCGCCATCGAGCTCGAGCCCGGCGCGAAGTAGAGCGTGAGCATCAGCGGCTCCTGTCGCCTAGAACGGCAGCCCCACATAATTCTCCGACAGCGACGTCATCGCGGCCTTCGAGTTGACCACATAATCCAGCTCGGCGAGCTGGATGCGCGCGCCGAACGTGCCGGTGTCCGGGAATTTGTGCAGCATCGAGGTCATCCACCAGGAGAAGCGTACGGCCTTCCAGACTCGCGTCAGTGCCTTGGCGGAGTAGTTGTCGATCCCGGCGGAGGATTTCTCGTCGTAATATTCGCGTAGCGCCGTCGCCAAATAATGCGCGTCGCTGGCGGCAAGGTTCAATCCCTTGGCGCCGGTCGGCGGCACGATGTGGGCGGCGTCGCCGGCCAGGAACATCCTCCCGAACCGCATCGGCTCGGCGACGAAGCTGCGCAAAGGGGCGATGCTCTTCTCGATCGAGGGGCCGGTGACGAGGCTATCGGCCGCGTCCTGATCAAGTCTTTGCTTCAACTCATCCCAGAAGCGGTCGTCCGGCCACTGGTCGATGTGATCGTCCATCGAACACTGCAGGTAATAGCGGCTGCGGCGCGTCGAGCGCATGGTGCAGAGCGCGAACCCACGGGCATGGTTGGAATAGATCAGCTCATGCGAGACCGGCGGCGTCTCCGACAAAATGCCGAGCCAGCCGAACGGATAGACGCGCTCGAAGGTCTCGATCGCGGAGGCCTTCACGCTGGCGCGGCTGACGCCATGAAAACCGTCGCAGCCGGCGATGAAGTCGCACTGGATTTCATGCGTCGTGCCATCTTTCACGTACGTGACGCGCGGACGATCTGTGTCGAAATCATGCGGCTTGACGTCGGCGGCCTCGTAGACCGAGGTCAGCCCCGCGGCCTTGCGCGCGTTCATCAGATCGAGCGTCACCTCGGTCTGGCCGTAGATCATCATGGTCCTGCCGGTTGCGGCCTTGATGTCGATGCGGTGACGGAGGCCGCCGAAAGCGAGCTCGATGCCGTCATGGACGAGGCCTTCGGCATGCGCGCGACCTCCCGCGCCGACCTCATCCAGGAGCTTGACCGTGCCTTCTTCCAGCAGGCCTGCGCGGATCCGGCCGAGCACATATTCCGGCGTCTGTCGTTCGAGGATGATGTTGTCGATGCCGTAAGCGCGAAGCAGCTGCCCGAGCAGCAATCCCGCCGGTCCCGCGCCGATGATTGCTACTTTTGTCCGCAATACTTGCTCCCCCCGATATTATAGGCTTCAACGCCGGGCCGCGTTTTTGTCGCAGGCTTGCAATGATAATTATATCATATAACAATGTCTGCAAAGGGCGGTGAACGCTCCAATGAACAAGGTAAAGCCACGAGGGAGACGATGCCGATGAGGAAGACGTTTTTGGCGCTGCTATTGGCCGCCAGTGTGACGCCCGCATTCGCGCAGGAAAAAACCATCGAGCTGAAGATCTCGCACTGGGTCCCGGCCTCGCATCCGCTGCAGAAGGCGATGGAGGACTGGGGCGCGGCGGTGGAGAAGGCCTCCGGCGGCACCATCCATTACAAGGTCTTCCCGGCGCAGCAACTCGGCAAGGCCAAAGACCACTACAGCATGGCCCGCGACGGCATCGCCGATGTCACCTATGTCAATCCGGGCTATGATCCGGGCGTCTTCCCGATCATCGGCGCCGGCGAGCTGCCGTTCCTGATGTCGGACGCCAAGGGCGGCTCGGAAGGGCTCGACGCCTGGTACCGCAAATATGCGGCGAAGGAGATGAGCGACGTCAAGTACTGCCTCGCCTTCATTCATTCGCCTTCGTCGTTCCACACCTGGAACAAGAAGATCGTGGTGCCAGAGGACGTCAAGGGCATGAAGATCCGGCCCGCGCACGCCACGATGGGGAATTTCGTGACGCTGCTCGGCGGCACCAATGTGACGTCGTCCGCGCCGGAAGTGCGCGACATCATCGAGCGCGGTGTCGCCGACGGCGTCACCTTCCCCTGGGGATCGCTGGTGTTGTTCGGCGTCGACAAGGTGACCAAGTATCACATGGACGCGCCGCTCTATGTCACGACCTTCGTGTTCGTGATGAACAAGGACGTCTACAACCAGATGTCGGATCGCCAGAAGAAGGCGGTCGACGACAATTGCACGACCGAGGCGGCGGGCCGGGTCGGCGAACCCTGGGGCAAGTTCGAGGACGCCGGCGTCGACAAGGTGAAGGCCGAAAGCGGCCACGAAGTCTATACGCTGACGGCCGACCAGCTCGCGCAGTGGAAGAAGGCCGCCGAGCCGCTGGTCAAGACCTGGGCCGATGGCGTGAAGAAAAAGTATCCCGACGTCGATCCGGACGCGGCGATGAAGGAATTGAAAGCCTCGCTCGCCAAATACAACGCCTTGACGCAGTAAGGAGCCTATTCATCTGTTGCGACACGGCGGCGGGAAAATCTCCCGCCGCCGTTTTATCAAGCCGCACCGCCAGGGAATGATATGCAGCGCGCTTCGATGGACCGTTTCATCGACACGATCGAATGGATCGCGGCCGGCTTCGTCGGCCTCGTCGCGCTCGATGTCTTCGTTTCGGTCATGCTGCGTAACACGCTGAACTACGCGATCCCCGATTCCTTCGACATCGGACGCTTGCTGCTCGGCATCCTGATCTTTTGGGGCATCGCGGCGACCAGCTATCGCGGCACCCACATCACCGTTGACCTGGTCTGGGCCAATGTCGGCCCACGCTACCAGCGCTGGATCGACGTGTTCGCGACGCTGGTGCTGCTGTTCGTGGTGACGGTGCAGACCTACACCTTGTTCGACAAGGTGCGCGTCACCTATAACGACAACGTGCTGACGTTCGATACGCACATGCCGACCTGGCCGTTCTTCGCGGTCGCCTGGGCCGGCGATGTTTCCGCGGTACTGTTGATTGCGATCCGCACCTATCGCCTGATCTTCCATCCCGAGGAGATGCACGATCCCAAGATCAAGGCGACGGAGTAGCTGGCGATGAGCACCAACGCCGTCGCGGTCATCGGCTTCATCTCGCTGTTTGGTCTGATGCTGCTGCGCGTGCCCGTCGGCATGGCGATGGGCCTCGTCGGCGTTTGCGGCTTTGGCTATCTCGTCAACGGTTCCGCCGCGCTGAAACTGGTCGGCCAGACCTCGATGCGCACGGTGACCGATTACACCTTCGGCGTGATCCCGATGTTTTTGCTGATGGGCACGTTCGTGTCCAACTCGGGCATGAGCCGCGAGCTGTTCCGCGCCGCCAACGGTTTCGTCGGGCATCTGCGCGGCGGGCTCGGCATCGCAACCGTGGCCGCCTGCGGCGGCTTTGCCGCGATCTCGGGCTCGTCGGTCGCGACTGCCGCGACCTTCTCCGCGGTCGCCTATCCCGAGATGCGCCGCTTCGGCTATCCGCAATCTTTTGCCACCGGCGTGATCGCCGCCGGTGGCACGCTCGGTGCGATGCTGCCGCCGTCCACGGTGCTTGCGGTCTACGGCATCATCACCGAGCAGGACATCGGCAAGCTGTTCATGGCTGGCATCATCCCGGGCCTGCTCGCGATGACGATGTATATGGTCACGATCACGCTGATCGGCTTGATCAAGCCGGACTTCCTGCCGCGCGGACCGGCGCTGCCGTGGCGCGAGCGCTTTGCGGGCCTGCGCGACATCTGGGCGCCGGTGATCCTGTTCATCTTCGTGATCGGCGGCCTCTATGGCTTGCCCTATCTGCCGCGCTTCACGCCGACCGAGGCCGGCGGCGTCGGCGCCACCGGCGCGTTCCTGATCGGGCTCGCCACCGGCCGCCTCGACCGGGAGAAGATCCTCGCTTCGCTGTTGCAGGCGACACGCACGGCTGCCGCTGTCTTCACCGTGCTGATCGGCGCCTTGATCTTCGGCTATTTCCTCACGGTGACGCAGACGCCGCAGAAGGTGACGGAATTCCTCACCCGCCTCGGGCTCGGAAGCTACGGCGTGCTCGCGGTCATCATGGTGATGTATCTCGTGCTCGGCTGCCTGATGGACGCGATGGCGATGATCATCCTGACCGTGCCGATCATCTTCCCCGTGGTGACGCAGCTCGGCTTCGATCCGATCTGGTTTGGCGTCATCATCGTGATGACGGTCGAGCTCGGGTTGATCCATCCGCCGGTCGGCATGAACGTCTTTGTCATCAAGAGCGTGGTGAAGGACGTCTCCTTTGCCACCATCTTCAAGGGCGTGATCCCGTTCGTGCTGACCGACCTCGTGCGGCTTGTGATCCTGATCGCGTTCCCGATCCTGGCGCTGTGGCTGCCGACACGCATGGCGGCGCCGTGACGACAACCCTGTCGTCCCGGCCAAGCGAACGAAGTGAGCGCAGAGCCGAGACCCATACCGCGTGATGTATGGAACGGGCAGGATGCTTGTACCGACTGCCTTCGCCAAACCAAGGCCTGTGGTTGTGGGTCCCTGCTTTCGCAGGGACGACAGCTGTTATTGATGCCCGCGACGATTGACTCCCGCTCCAATCGTTATAAAACATAACTATTCTGGACAGGACGTAATAAGCCCATGGGAAACGCCGCCGGCGCCGTCGAGGAACACTCCACGCTGCTCAAGGTCGAGAAGCAGGGTGCGGTGCTGACCGTGGGCCTCAATCGCCCCGCCAAGCGCAACGCGCTCAATGACGGCATCATTCTCGAAATCGGCGAGTGCTTTGCAAACCTGCCCGACGACATCGGCGCGGTCGTCATTCACGGCATCGGCGATCATTTTTCTTCCGGTCTCGATCTCTCCGAGCTGACTGATCATGACGCCACCGGTGGCCTCATCCACTCGCAGATGTGGCACCGCGTGTTCGACCGCATCCAGTACAGCCGCGTACCCGTGATCGCGGCGCTGAAGGGCGCGGTGATCGGCGGCGGGCTGGAACTCGCCTGCGCCGCACATATCCGCGTCGCCGAGCCATCAGCCTATTTTGCGCTGCCCGAAGGCCAGCGCGGCATCTTTGTCGGCGGCGGCGGCTCGGTGCGGCTGCCGCGGCTCATTGGCGTCGCACGTATGACCGACATGATGCTGACGGGCCGGGTCTATTCCGCGACCGAAGGTTCGTCCTACGGCTTTGCGCAATATCTCACCGAAGCCGGCGGCGCGCTGCCGAAGGCGCTGGAGCTTGCCGAGCGCATCGCCGCCAACGCGCCGCTGACCAATTTCGCGGTGCTGCAGGCGCTGCCGATGATCGCGGAAGCCAATCCGCAGACCGGCCTTTTGATGGAATCGCTGATGGCGACGGTGGCGCAGAGCGACAAGGAAGCCAAACGCCGCATCCGCGCCTTCCTCGACCGCAAAACCGCGAAGGTGAAGCCGGCATGAGCGCGCAGGCTAGCACCGCGCGTGCGGCTGCCGCGCATCCGCTGCGCAACATCTCGTTCAGCGGTCCCGCGGTCGCGATCGAGCGCAGGAGCGACGGCACGATCTATCTTCGCCCCAAAACGCCGCTTGGCGATTATCCACGCCGTATCACCGATCGCCTGCATCATTGGGCCAAAGCAACGCCCGACAACGTCTTCATGGCCGAGCGCGTCGGGAGCGGCGGCTGGCGCAAGCTCACCTATGCCGAACTCCTCGCCGCGAGCCGTCACGTCGCGTCGGCTCTTCTCAACCGTGGGCTCTCTGCCGAAAAGCCGGTGATGATCCTCTCCGGCAATTCGATCGATCACGCGCTGGTCGCCTTTGGCGCGCTTTATGCGGGCATTCCGTTCTGCCCGGTGTCGTCGGCCTATTCGCTGATCTCGAAAGATTTTGGCAAGCTCTCCTATGTCATCAAGCTGCTGACGCCCGGTCTCGTCTTCGCGGACGACGCGGACAAATTCGGCAACGCGCTCGCGGCCAATGTTCCCCCTGATGTCGAAATCGCGGCGACCTCGGGTACCGTGCCTGGCCGTGAGGTGACCAAGCTGGTCGATCTCCTGAACACGCCGCTGCATCAAAACCTCGACGCCGCGCACGAAACCATCGGTCCCGACACGATCGCCAAATTCCTGCTCACCTCGGGCTCGACCGGCAATCCCAAGGCGGTCATCAACACCCAGCGCATGATCTGCGCCAACCAGGTGATGATCCGCGAGACCATGGCGTTCCTCAAGGATGAGCCGCCGGTCATCGTCGACTGGCTGCCGTGGAATCACACCTTTGGCGGCAACCACAATATCGGGCTCACGCTCTACAACGGCGGCTCGATGTATCTCGACCAGGGCAAGCCGATGCCCGGCGGCATCGAGGAGACCGTCACGAACCTGCGCGAGGTTTCGCCGACGGTCTATTTCAACGTGCCCAAGGGCTACGAGTCACTGCTGCCTTATCTCCGCGACGACGCGGCGTTGCGCGACAAATTCTTCGCGCGCCTGCATGCGATGTTCTTCTCCGGCGCGGCGCTGTCGCCGTTTGTCTGGAACAGCCTCGACGAATTGTCGGTGCGGGCCACCGGCACACGCGTTCCGATGCTGACGGGGCTGGGTGCCACCGAAACCGCGCCGTTCTTCATGTCGGTCAATCCGCTGACGAGTCGATCCGGGCATATCGGATTGCCGGTTTCCGGCAACGACGCCAAGCTGGTGCCGAACAACGGCAAGCTGGAAGTGCGCGCCAAGGGACCGAACGTCACGCCGGGCTATTGGCGCCAGCCGGAACTGACCAACGCCGCTTTCGACGAAGAGGGCTTTTACAAGTTCGGCGACGCCGTCAAGCCGGCCGATGCAAACAATTTCGATATCGGTTTCGATTTCGACGGCCGCATCGCGGAAGATTTCAAGCTCGCGAGCGGCACCTGGGTCAGTGTCGGCCCGTTGCGTGCGCGGTTCATCGCCGCCAGCGCGCCGCTGGCGCGCGACGTCGTGATCGCAGGCATCAACCGCGACGAAATCTCGGCGCTGGTGATCATCGATCTCGACGGCTGCCGCCTGATCAATCCGGAACTTGCCGCCGACGATATCGCGGCGGCTGCGAATGACGCCGCGGTCCGCTCCGCCTTCCGCGAGCGGCTTGAGAAGCTGCTCGCAACCGCGACGGGCTCCTCGACGAGGATCACTCGCGCTATTTTGCTCGATACGCCGCTCTCGATCGATCGCGGCGAAGTCACCGACAAGGGCTCGATCAATCAGCGCGCGGTGCTGGAGCATCGCAACGCGCTGGTGGAAGAGCTTTATGCAGCGACTCCGTCGTCGCGGGTCATTATGCTTGCTTAAGAAAAGTTCAGGGAGGACATCATGCAGTTGAAGGATCAGGCCGCAATCGTCACCGGCGGCGCGTCGGGGTTGGGGGCGGCGACCGCGCGAAAGCTGGCAGCACAGGGCGCGAAGGTCGCGGTGTGCGATCTCAACGCAAAACTCGCCGAAAGCGTCGCCGCCGAGATCAAGGGCGTGGCCGTGGTCTGCGACGTCTCCGATTCCGCCTCCGCGGAAGCCGCGATCGCGCAAGCCGCCAAGGCGCATGGCCCCGCACGTGTGCTGGTCAATTGCGCCGGCATTGGCATCGCCAGGCGCGTGGTCGGCCGCGACGGGCCGCACCCGCTTGCCGATTTCGAGAGGGTCATCAAGATCAACCTGATCGGCTCCTTCAACATGCTGCGGCTTGCGACCGCCGACATGTCGAAGCTGGAGCCGCTGGCGGGCGGCGAGCGCGGCGTTGTCGTCAACACGGCTTCAGTGGCCGCCTATGACGGCCAGATCGGACAGGCCGCCTATTCGGCCTCGAAGGGCGGCATTGTCGGCATGACCCTGCCGATCGCGCGCGAGCTCGCGCAGTTCGGCATCCGCGTGCTCACCATCGCGCCCGGGCTGTTCCTGACGCCGCTGCTCGGCGGTCTGCCGCAGGAAGCGCAGGATTCGCTTGCGGCCGCGATCCCGTTCCCGCACCGGCTCGGCCAGCCTGAGGAGTTCGCCTCGCTCGCGCTGCACATGATCGACAATCCCTATCTCAACGGCGAAGTGGTGCGGCTTGACGCCTCGCTGCGCATGGCGCCGAAATAGGGGTGCCGATGTTCGTGCACCGGCGCGATGTCCAGATCCAGTGGGGCGATTGCGACCCCGCCAACATCGTTTATTACCCGCGCTATTTCGCGATGTTCGACGACTCGACCTCGATCATGTTCGAGACGGCAGGCTTCTCCAAGCAGGACATCGTCCACAAATACGGCCTGGTCGGCATTCCCATGGTCGACACGCGGGCGAAATTCTACATTCCCTCGACCCATGGCGACTGGATCACCATCGAGAGCCGGATCGCAAGCTTTGGGCGCTCCAGCTTCGAGGTCACCCACAAGGTCTACAAGGGTGAGCAGCTCGCGATCGAGGCGTTCGAGAAACGCGTGCTGGTTGGCCGCGATCCGAACGATCCGGACCGGTTGAAATCGGCGCCGATGCCGCAGGAGATTATTGAGAAGTTTACGCGCGGTTAGAGCATGATCCGGAAAGGTGGATACCGGTCATGCTCCTAAAGAAAGACCGCCACGCAAGGCCCTCGCCTAAAGAAAGGGTTGAATTAACGATAGAAGTTTGATCTGCACTCAATAAAGGCTTCCAGGGAGGAATATATGAAAAAGGCTTATCTCGCGGCTGCGGCGCTCGCCGCGGCGTTGGCGCTGCCGGGCCTGCCGGCGCAGGCGCAGACCAACGAAATCACCATCGGCATCACCATCACGACGACGGGACCGGCCGCCGCGCTCGGCATCCCCGAGCGCAACTCGCTTGATTTCGTGCCGAAGGAAATTGCCGGCGTGCCGCTGAAGGTGACCGTGCTCGACGACGGCGGCGATCCGACCAACGCGACCACCAATGCGCGGCGCTTCGTCACGGAACAGAAGGCCGACATCATCATGGGCTCGTCGAACACGCCGGCGACCATCGCGGTGTCGAACGTCGCCAACGAAGCCGGCATCCCGCATATCGGTCTTGCGCCATTTCCCATCACACCCGAGCGCATGAAGTGGTCGGTGACGATGCCGCAGCCGATCCCGATCATGGGCAAGGTGCTGTACGAGCACATGAAGGCGCACAACGTCAAAACCGTCGGCTATATCGGCTACTCCGATTCCTACGGCGACCTCTGGTTCAACGACTTCAAGAGCCAGGGCACACCGATGGGCCTGACGCTGGTCGATGAAGAACGTTTTGCTCGTCCCGATACGTCCGTCACCGGTCAGGTGCTGAAGCTCGTTGCCGCCAATCCGGACGCGATCCTGGTCGGCGCCTCCGGCACGGCGGCCGGCCTGCCGCAGAGCGAGCTGCGCGACCGCGGCTACAAGGGCCTGATCTACCAGACCCACGGCGCCGCCAGCATGGATTTCATCCGCATTGCCGGCAAGGCCGCGGAGGGCGTGCTGATGGCCTCGGGCCCCGTGATGGATCCCGAAGATCAGCCGGACAGCGCGCTGACCAAGAAGCCCGGCCTCGCGCTCGTCACCGCCTACGAAGCCAAATATGGCCCGAACAGCCGCAGCCAGTTCGCCGGCCACTCCTACGACGCGTTCCTCGTGCTCCAGCGCATTGTCCCGACCGCGCTGAAGACGGCCAAGCCCGGCACGCCGGAGTTCCGCGAGGCTATCCGCCAGGCGTTGCTGACCGAGCGCGACATCGCGGCAAGCCAGGGCGTCTATAACTTCACCGAGAAGGATCGCTACGGCCTCGACGACCGCTCGCGCATCCTGCTCACGGTGAAGGACGGGAAGTACGTCCTCGCCAAGTGAGTCGAACTGCAGCAATTGATTCAAGCCGGCCCCGTCAAACGGGCCGGCTTTTTCCTTGCCTTATGCCGGGGGCCTTCGCGCTGGCACCAGCCGGCAATCCAAGCTAACGTCCATGTCGGACCGAATCAGCGAGGGTTGGTGGCTCGCGAGCGGGTGCACTCCGTTGCCTGAGTAGGCGTAGAGGTCTGGCAATCCAGGGAATCCCATCGACGAAGCCTCAACTCGCGAGCGGTCCGGCGCACGCGAGAGCGCCATTGATGGAACGAAATCGAGCGTGAACGCAAAAGGCGCATCCCGGACATGACCACCGAACTTGTTGCTCCCGAGACGCTCGGGTCGCTTCTCGATCAACTCAAGACAGCCGCCTACCAATGCATCGAGGACAAGGACTTCGCCAACGCTCTATTGGCTTTCAAAAAAATAGTTGAGCTCGACGGCAAGGACATCAATGCGCGATTTGTCTACGCGCAACTGATCGACAACGGCTCGCACAAGACGCGCGCCGAGGCGCGCGATTTGATGTTGTCGATCCTGGATGAGCATCCCGAGATATTCGACCATCCGACCGACGGCAACCTGAACCTGATCAGAAACGCGGCCGTGCGATGCAGCCACGTCGGCCCCTTCGCCAGGAGCATCGAACTTTTCCGCAAATTGGCCCGGGCCTCGAACAAGGCCGGCGACTATTTCCTGCTCAGCGAAATCCTGGTTCAGGGCAACTTCCTTGAAGAATCCGTTTCCAGCCTTGAAAAGGCCATCGCGCTTGACGCCGCGACTTACGATACGCCGGGCAATCGAGAGACGCTGGAAATCGCCAGATCGCGCGTGACCCAGACGACTTCGAAGGGGGCGATAGCCAGGAAGAAGATCGGCCGTTACCCGGAAACGAAGGATTTCCTCGGCGATCTTCAGAGCCTGGTGAGAGACCATATCGCCGTCAATCTGAACAGCGAGTCCAAATTCCTGGACCGAAATACCCGGTTTTTCACGATGGGTTCCTGCTTCGCGAGAAACCTGGCCAAGAGCCTGCGCGATCGCGGCTACGCCGCCTTTCACATGGAGATCTCCGAATACATCAACACTACGTTCGCAAACAAGGTGTTCGTCGATTGGCTCAGTGGCGCGGACATCGATGCCGCCATTCGCGACAGGATCGCCGAGCTGTTGCCGCCGCAGTGGAGCAAGGAAAACACCCTTGAAATCATCAGAACCAGCGGTGTCTTCATTCTGACCCTCGGCGTAGCGCCGGCCTTTTTCGACAGGGCGACCGGCGATTTCGTCCTGCCGCGGCCAAGCGCGTTGAACTCCAGGGTGCTGGCGGAGAAATATCTGTTCCGGACGACGAGCGTCCAGGAAAACGTCGACAACGTACTCTATCTGATCAATTTCATCAGGAGCATTTCGCCGGATATCAAGATCGTCGTCACCGTTTCGCCGGTGCCGCTGGTCGCATCTTTCGAATATGAGTCGGCCGTTCAGGCCGACTGTCTGTCGAAGAGCACCATGCGGCTGGTGGCGCATGAGGTGGTGAACAATTCGAACATCGAAAATATCCTCTACTGGCCGTCCTTCGAGGTTTTCAGATGGGCGGGCTCGAACGCCAGCAACTATTACGCCGCAGACGATGGCGCCGCGTGGCATGTTTCCGAGGAAAAGGTGGCCGGCACGATCAAGACGTTTGTGGAGATGTTTTCTGCGCCTCCGGCGTAGAGTGGGCAAAGCGACTACGTCCGCCGCAGCTCGTCACGAGCGAAGATGGAAGCGTGCCCACCATGAGAATCACGATGACAAGGGTGGGCGCGGCGCGATTCTATCGCCGTGTTTCGCTGGTCGGAAGAACAAGGACCTGGCCGGGATAAATAAGATTCGGATTACGGATCTGCTCCCGGTTCGCCTTGTAGATGACGGCGTAGCGTGCGCCACCGCCGAGGGCGCGCTGGCTTAAGCGCCACAGGCTATCGCCCCGGACGACCGTCGCCGTCGTGATCTTCGGTATAACCAAGGCCGACGGTGAATCTTTGTCCGGCAGAACGGCGCTGGCGGCAGCGGCCAGCCGCGGCTGCTGTGTCGCGGCGGCCTCTGCCGGTGTGGACACCGCAGTCTGGGCCCGCATCGATACGGTGGCCGTCGTGTCGGGCACGTTGAACGGCACTTCGGCACGAGTTCGGACAGCTCCGGAGTTCGATGCCAGCTCGTCGAGCCTGACACGGTATTTGCCGGGCGCCACTCCTTCATTGATCGTGACGGCAAGATGTCCATCGGCGCCGGCTGTCACCGACGCAACAAAGCTGTCATTGAGATAGAGCCTCACCACAGCGCCGGGGCGTGCACGGCCACTCACATGGAGCTTGCCGCCCGGCTCAATATCGACCGCCTCCACGATCGTCGTCTCCGCGACGGATGCAGGCGCTGAGGGCTGCGACAATACGACCGTGGGTTTATCCGGCGTCATCAATGCGACCGTCGGCCGGTCGTTCGTGGGCTCAAGCATCACCGCTACGCTTTGTTTGGAAGCGACCTCCTTGCCGTCCGGCTGCCTCGAGCGCAATGTCAGGTCGTAGGTGCCTGGGGGCAGCGGCCGCGGGATCATTGCGAACTGCCCGGATTGATCGACGACGACGCGATCATGCGGCTCGCCATTGCGTAGCAGTTCCACCGTCGTGCCCGGCGCCGCTCGACCTGCAATTACTGCCTCGCCGGTCGGCTCAATGTGCACGATGTCGAACTCTGGAACACCACCGCCGGTAGCTGGCTGTGGAGACGGTGGTGTCAGCGAGGCCGTCAGGTCATTTGCTTGCCGTTGTGCCGCAGCGAGCGCGGCCTCACGCTGAACGGGCGCGTCCGACGCCTGCTTCGAGGCCGCGGAAGCCGTGGCCGGAGCCTTGGTATGGTCCGACATCCCGGAATCGGTTGGTGACTCCTGGAGGACCGGCCGGTTGACGAAGACAACCAGAGCCAGGCCCGCGGCAGCAACGACCGCCACGGGTACGACTATTCGGCTCATCGATATGGCGCTGAGGACACTCATTCGTCTGCAAAGCTTCAGCTCGAAAGAACACTGACATAGAGACCGTGATGACACTGCGCTCTTTCGTTTCGTTCATCAAGTCCAGGCCGCAGGAACCAGAAAGCCGAGAAATCAACGTGCTTGCCTCAGGCCCGGCACAATCCGTCCGCTTTTTTCCCTGGTATCCCACGTAGAACGTCGGGGGCCGGCGCCGCAGCCGGCGACTTAAACCGCGCTTTCGCCTTCGTGCTGGAAGCCGAGATAGCTCGCGGCGACGCGGGCGTTTGACGCGATCTCGTTCGCCGGTCCGTTCAGCACGAACTCGCCGAGCTCCATCACATAGGCGCGGTCGGCGATCTTCAGCGCGGCCTGCGCGTTCTGCTCGACCAGCAGCACCGAGACGCCGGCCGCGCGCAGCTCGCCGATGGTGCGGAAGATGTCGGCGACGATGATCGGCGCGAGCCCCAGGCTCGGCTCGTCCAGCATCAACAGCTTTGGCGCGCCCATCAGCGCGCGGCCCATCGCCAGCATCTGCTGCTCGCCGCCGGAGAGCGTGCCGGCGAGCTGCTTGCGCCGCTCCTTCAGGCGCGGGAACAGCGTGTAGACCCGCTCGAACGCGGACGCCGCTTGCGCCTTCGCTACGCGAAACGCGCCGAGCTCGAGATTGTCCTCGACATTCATGCTGGAAAACAGCTCGCGGTGCTCTGCGACCAGACTGAGCCCGAGCGCGACGCGGTCCTCGATCTCGAGCCGGGCGAGATCTTCACCGCCGAAGGCAACGCGGCCCCTCAGCGGCAGCACGCCCATGACGGCGTTGAGCAGCGTGGTCTTGCCGGCGCCATTGGCGCCGATAATGGTGACGATCTCGTTGTGGCCCACCTCCAGCGATACGCCGCGCACGGCTTCGACCTTGCCGTAGGCGATATGTACGTCGGAGACGGAGAGCAGTGCGCTCATGCGGCTGCTCCGAGATAGGCCTTGATCACTTCCGGATTGCTTTTGATCGCCGCCGGGGTGCCCTCGGCGATCTTGGTGCCGAAATCGAGCACCACGACGCGGTCGGCCAGATCCATCACAAAGCCCATGTCGTGCTCGACCAGCAGCACCGACATGCCGCCGTCGCGGAGCTGACGCAGCAGCGCGGCGAGCCGCTGTTTCTCCAGATGCCGCAAACCCGCTGCGGGCTCGTCGAGCAGCAGCAGCATCGGATCGGCGCAGAGCGCGCGCGCAATCTCGACAATGCGCTGCTGGCCAAGCGAGAGCGAGCCGGCTGGCTGGTCGATCTGGTCGGCAAGGCCGACGCGCTCGATCTGGCGTGCGGCTTCCGCGAGCAGGCTCGCTTCATCGGCGCGGTCGAAGCGGAACATGCTGGCGAGCGGGCCGGCGTGGCCGCGCTGATGCGCGCCGATCGCGACATTTTCCAGCACGGTCATGTCGGGCACCAGTTTCACATGCTGGAACGTCCGGGAGACGCCGAGGCCTACGATCTCCTGCGGCGGCGCATTGTGGATGTTCCTGCCCAGCACCGAAAGCGTGCCGCCGCTCGCGCGCAGCACGCCGGTGATGAGGTTGAAGGTGGTGCTCTTGCCCGCGCCATTCGGGCCGATCAGGGCGACGATCTCGCGCGCCTGCACGTCGAAGGAGACGTCATTGACCGCGATCACACCGCCAAATTGCTTGCGCGCTCTGTCGATCTCGAGCAGCGCGCTCGGCGCGCCGGCTGCGCGCGGGCGTGGCGGGAGCGCGATCGAAATATCAGGACGCTTGCAGGCCTGCTTGAACGGCCACCAGGACATCAGCAATGGCCAGACGCCCGACGGCGCAAGCTGCAAGAGGATCACGAGCAGGATGCCGAACACGATGGTCTCGAGCTGGCCCTCGCCATGCAGCAGCATGGGCAGATAGCTCTGCAGCACCTCCTTCAGGATCACCACGATCGCCGCGCCCAGCACGCCGCCCCAGACGTAGCCGGCGCCGCCGACGACCGCGATGAACAGATATTCGATGCCGGCCTGTGCGCCGAACGGGGTCGGATTGGTGGCACGCTGGAAATGCGCGTAGAGCCAGCCCGAGAGGCCGGCCAGCACCGCGGCATAAATGAACACGAGAAGCTTGGTGCGCGGCGTGTGCACGCCAAAGGCTTCGGCCGCGATGTGCCCGCGCCGCAGCGCACGGATGGCGCGCCCGGTGCGGGAGTCGAGCAGGTTCATGGTCAAGAGCGCCGAGATCAGGACCGCGATCCAGATCGCGAAATAGATCGTGCCGGGATCGATCATTTTCAGCGCGCCGATCGAGAGCGGTGGGATGCCGGAAATGCCGTCGTTACGGCCCAGAAATTCCAGCTTGCTGAAGAGATAGAACAGGCCGAGGCCCCAGGCGATGGTGCCAAGCGGCAGATAATGGCCGGACAGACGCACGGTGACGAGGCCGAGCAGCACCGCAGCGACGCCGCTCACGATTAGCGACGCCGGCAGCGCCAGCCACGGCGACACGCCATAGGCTGTGGTCAGCACCGCCGTGGTGTAGGCGCCGAAGCCGCAGAACGCCGCCTGCCCGAACGAGGTGAGGCCGCCGACGCCGGTGAGCAGCACCAGCCCCATCGCGACCAGCGCGGAGAGGCCGATATTGTCGAGCAGTACGATCCAGAACGGCGGCATGCCCGGGATGAACGGGATCGCAGCCATCACGCATGCGAACAGAAGGACGGGCCAGCGCTCGCGCATCGCCTCAGTCCTTCTCTTCCTCGACCGCCGCGGGCGCGGCGAGCGAGCGCAGCAGCAGGACGGGAATGATGAGCGTGAAGACGATCACTTCCTTGAAGTTGGAGGCGTAGAAGGAGGAGAACGCCTCGACGATGCCGACCATCAGCGCGGCGATGGCGGTGAGGGGATAGCTGACGAGCCCGCCGATGATCGCGGCGATGAATCCCTTCAGGCCGATCAAAAAACCGGTATCGTAATAGAGCGTGGTGATCGGTACGATCAAAATGCCCGACACTGCGCCGATCACGGATGCGAGCAGGAACGCGATCTGGCCCGACAACGTGGAGCGGATGCCGACCAGCCGCGCGCCGAGGCGGTTGACGGCGGTGGCGCGCAGCGCCTTGCCATAGAGCGTGAGCCCGAAGAACAGCCACAGTGCGACGATGAAGGCGATGGTGATGCCGTAGACCGCAAGGCTCTGGCCGGTGAAGCGCAGGGGACCAACGGTGAGCGCGGCGTCCGCCAGCACCGGACCGCGCTGGCCTTCGGCGCCGAAGAAGAGCAGGCCCAGACCCTGCATCGCCAGATGACAGCCGACGGAAGCGATCAGCAGCACCAGCACCGACGTGTGCGCCAGCGGCTGGAAGGCGAGACGATAGAGGAACAGGCCGATCGAGGCCACGATGATGAGCGACAGCGCGATCGCGACCGGGATCGGCGCGCGATGGCTGGCGGCCCAGAAGGTCAGCGCCAGCACGACCACCGGCAGCACGATATTGACCGCGAAGGCCCGGGCGATCCTGCGCCCATGCAGCGCACGGCGCGCGGCGAACAGATCAAGCCCGAAGGCGGCGACGCCCATCGCGACAGCGAGCTTCGCCGTGCCCGGCATCTGGCCCGAGGCCAGCGAGGCATAGGTCAGCGCGCCATAGGTGACGAATTCTCCCTGGGGAATGAGGATCACCCGCGTCACGGCGAACACCAGCACGAGCGCGAGCCCGAGCAGCGCATAGATCGCGCCGTTGGTGATGCCGTCCTGGACCAGGAACAGCAGGATCGTCGAATTCAAGACGGGACGCTCCCCCTCAAGGTACGGACCGCTGGGGACGGTCCGGTCGCCGCAGTTGAAATGGGCCGGCAATATTTGATATGATGGATAACAATTATCAAATATAATCTCAAGGCCGGCGGCGATGGGGCCGGGGCTTTGAAACTAGCGGGATTGCGGGCCACGCGCGATGACTGTTTCCAGGACCGCCACGGCGGAAAGCGGCAAGGCCCGCAAGGAGCCGGCCGATGGGGCGATCGAGGGTTCGGCGCTTCAGCTCGGCGAATTGTCCGAGCTGCTCGGCTATTCGCTGAAGCGCGCGCAGCTCAGGATTTTCGACGACTTCCTGCGCTGCGTCGCGCCGCTGCAGCTGACGCCGGCGCAGTTCTCCGTGCTGCTCTTGCTCGACAAGAATCCTGGCCGCAACCAGACCGAAATCGCGAGCACGCTCGGCATCCTCAGGCCGAATTTCGTGGCGATGCTGGACGGGCTCGAGAGCCGCGACCTTTGCGCGCGCGTCCGTTCCACCAATGACCGCCGCTCGCATATCGTTGAGCTCACCGACAAGGGCCGGGCGGTGCTGGCGCGGGCCAAGAAGCTGGTGGCGACCAAGCACGAGGCGCGGCTGAACGAATTGCTCGGTCCTGCCAACCGCGCCGCGCTCTTGTCGATGCTGACCAAGATCGCGCAGGAATTTTGATCCTCGTGATTCCGGGCTCGCTGACGCGCGCCCCGGAATGACGGGTAAACGGAGGACGCGGCGCCTCAGGCCACCGCGCTCTGCCCGGACGCGGCTTCCGTCTTCTGCCGCGACACGAACAGGCGTTCGATGTCGGCGGCGGGCAGGGGCCGGCTGAACAGATAGCCCTGCATCTCCGTGCAGCCTTCGGCCGTGATCCGGTCGAGCTGCTCGGTCGTCTCCACACCCTCGGCGGTGGCCGTCATGCCCATGCCGTTCGCGAGCGCCGCGACGGCGCGGACAATGTTGAGCGACCCGGCATTTTCGGTGATGTCCTTCACGAAAGAGCGGTCGATCTTGATCTTGTCGAAGGGAAAGCTCTGCAGATAAGTCAGCGAGGAATAGCCGGTGCCGAAATCGTCCATGGCGATGCGCACACCAAGCGCGCGCAGCTGGTGAAGGATGCCAAGCGTGGCCTCCCTGTCCTGCAGCAGTACCGTCTCGGTAATTTCGATCTCGAGCCGGGTCGCCTTCAGGCCGGAAGCCGCCAGTGCGCCGACGATGATTTGCATCAGGCCGGTGCTGCGAAACTGCGAGGCGGAGATGTTGACGGCGACGTGCAGATGCTGGGGCCATCGCGCGGCGGTGAGGCAGGCCTGCCGGATTACCCATTCTCCCATCGGAACGATGAAGCCGGTTTCCTCCGCGAGCGGAATGAACGCCGCCGGCGAGATCAGTCCGCGCCGCGGATGGTTCCAGCGGATCAGCGCCTCGAAGCCGCTGACGGTGCCCGATCGCAGGTTGACTACGGGCTGATAGTAGAGTTCGAACTCGCCGGACGGCAGTGCCTTGCGCAGATCCTGCTCCATGGTCCGGCGCGCCTGCATGTGCTCGTCCATCGCCGGCTCGAAGAAGTGGAAGGTGCCGCGACCATCGTCCTTGGCGCGGTAGAGCGCGAGGTCCGCGTTGCGCAGCAGTTTCTCCGGCGTCGATCCGTCGCCAGGGCTGACGGCAATGCCGATGCTGGCGCCGACCGCGGCCAGATGGCCATCGATGTCGAAGGGCTCGCCGACAGCAATGATCACGCGCTGCGCCAGCGAAGTCGCGTCGGTGGGACCGGCGACCGGCGCCTGCACGATGACGAATTCATCGCCGCCCATTCGCGCGATGGTGTCGGACCCGCGCACCAGTCCGCGCAGCCGGCTTGCCACGATCTTCAGGAGCTTGTCGCCGGCGTGATGGCCGAACGTATCGTTGACGGCCTTGAAGCGGTCGAGATCGATGTGATGCACAGCCACCATCCTGCCGTCGCCGGGCTGACCGAGCGCCTGGTCCAGGCGCGTGTTCAAGAGCGCGCGGTTGGCGAGATCGGTGAGCGCGTCGTGATGGGCCATGTGCTCGATCTTGAGCTCGGCCTGGCGCTTCGCGGTGATGTCCTCATGGGTCGCGACCCAGCCGAGATCGGGCATCGGCCGGTGGCGGATCAGGAAGGTGCGGCCGTTGCGCAGTTCGACGACGCTGTCGGTCGGCTCGGCCGAGATCGCGACATTCGACCGCCAATGCAGATATTCCTCGCGGGTCATCGCGGGAAAGCTGCCGGCCTCGAAGCGCAGGTCGACCACCTCCGACAGCGGCGTGCCGGGGCCGACGCGGCCCGGCGGCAGGTCGTACATCTCGATATAGCGCTCGTTGCAGACGATCAGCCGGTGGTCGGCATCGAAGAAGCACAACCCCTGCGACATGTTGTTGATCGCTGTATCGAACTGCAGGTTTCGCACCCGCAAATTCTCTTCCTGCTCGCGGCCGAGCTCGTATTGCCGCTGCAGCCGCGTGCTGATCTCCTCGCGTTCAGTGATGTCCTCGTGGGTGGCGAGGCCACCGCCGTCGGCCATCGGATGGACCGTGTAGCGGATGATCCGGCCATCGACGAATTCCTGTATCGCGTTGAAGGGAGCGACCGGCGTCGCGACGCGTTGGCGAATGTAATCCTCGGGCGTCTCTTGAACCTTCAGGCCGAGATTCAACCGGTGCTGGATGAGATGGCTGGTGGGGGTCCCGGGCTTCACCTGTTCGGGAGTGAGCCCGTAGATTTCCATATAACGCTTGTTGCAGAAGACGACTTCGCGCTTGTGGTCGAAGATCACGATCCCCAGCGAGAGCTTGTCGATGGCATCCTTGAGCAGCCGGGCCTGATCGGCCGGCGCGGACGGCATGACAACCTGGCTTGAGTCCGTCATTGGCGTTTCCCCGCCGCGTCTCGCGGCACCCCGTCATGCGGGGGCGGCCATTAAAGCGCCAAGCTGGTGAATCGCCGGCTGAGATGCCGTTTTCCTGATCGTTTGTTTGAAACGCGCTGAACAAAGCGTTAATGCGACGCCCGATGTCCGCGTCTAGTCCACCAGAATCACCCTGATGTCGTTGACATTCGTCAGCGTCGGGCCGGTCTGCAAGAGATCGCCGGTGGCGGTGAAGAAGGCGGTGGCGTCGTTGTTGTCGAGGGTGGCGCGGGCATCGAGCTTTTGCGCCTTCATCTTCGCGAATGTGGCGGCATCGATCAGCGCGCCGGCGGGATCGGATGCCGAGCCCGCGCCGCCATCGGCGCCGTCGGTATCGCCGGCGAGCGCGGAAATGTCGGGCGTGTCATTGAGCAGGTCGGCGAGCGCCAGCGCATATTCCTGGTTCGGGCCGCCGCGGCCATTGCCGCGCACGGTCACGGTGAGCTCGCCGCCGGACAGGATCGCGACGCGCCTTCCCTTGGCTCGCGCATCGAGCGCCAGCCGCGCATGATCGGCGGCCACCTCGCGCGCCTCGCCTTCGAGGTCGGCGCCGAGATCTGTTATCTCGTAGCCCGCGTCCCTTGCCAGTTTGATCGCCGCGTCCAGCGATTGCCGGGGACGCGCGATCAGCTCGAAGGTGGCGCGGGCGAAGGCGGGATCGCCTTCCTTGCAGCTTTCATTGGCGGGATTCTCCAGCGCGCCGCGGATCGCGTCGTCGACCTCGAGCTTGTATTTCGCGACGATGGCGCGCGCATCCGCCAGCGTGGTCGGATCGGGCACGGTGGGACCCGAGGCGATTGCGGAAGCGTCATCATGCGGCACGTCGGAGATCGCGAGCGTCACGATCTCCGCGCGTTGCCCTGCGCGCGCGAGCCGCCCGCCCTTGATCCGCGACAGATGTTTTCGCACCGTGTTGACCTCGCCGATCGGCGCGCCGGAGCGCAGCAGCGCGCGGGTCAGCTTCTGCTTCTGTTCGAAGCTGATGCCCGCGGCCGGCGCGATCCAGTTCGCGGAACCACCGCCGGAGAGCAGCACCAGCAGCAGATCATCGGCCTCGGCGGCTTGTGCCAGCCTCAATGTGTCCTCGGCGCCCTTCAGGCCCGCTTCGTCCGGCATCGGATGGCCCGCTTCGACCACGCGGATGCGCCGCGTCGGCACGCCATGGCCATGGCGCGTGGTGGCGATGCCCACAAGACGCGCGGGGTCGAGCTCCAGCGCGTCGAGATAGTGCTTTTCCGCGGCGGCAGCCATCGCGGCGGCGCCCTTGCCGGCGGCAAGGCAGATCACGCGGCCGCGTGGCACGGGGCGCAGATGCTGCGCCAGCACGACATCGGGATGCGCGGCGGCAACAGCGGCGTCGAAGATCGCGCGCAGGAGGGGGCGTCGGTCGGTCATTGGTTTACGGAAGGAGAGATGAGAACCATGGGAGGCCGGTTATCCCTCCTATTCCGCCAAAAGAAAACCCCCGCGAGCGCGCTCGCGGGGGATCGATGCCCTATCGGCGATCGGAACGCGCTATCAGCCGCCGACGTCGCCGGAGATGACGTCGCCGAACAGCTCCCACTTCTCGCCCTTGAAACGCATCAGCTGCAACTGGCTGATGGGCGCGAAATCGGTCGGCGAAGTATTGATCATGACGCCCGGGAGCAGCACCTCGGTGCGGAAGTCCTTGAGGTTCGCCGCCTGCTTCATGACATTCTCGCGGGTCAGGTCGTCGCCGCACTGCTTCAGCACCTGCACCAGGGTCTGCGCGACGCCATAGCCGACCACGGTGCCGTTATCGAGCTTGTCGCCTTCCGGGAAGTCCTTGGTCATGAAGTCGAGATATTGCTTCATGCCGGGATCGTTCACCCATTGCGGATCGGTGGTGTCCTTCAGATATTGCGCCGAGATGATTCCCTGCGACTTGTCGTAGCCCGCCGGCTTGATCACGCTGCCGACCGAGGCCGAGACGTTGTTGAGGATATGCAGCGCCTTCCATTCGATCTCGGCCGCCTTCTTGATCGCCTGCGCGGCGAATTTCGGTGTGGTGACGTCGAAGAACACGTCGGCGCCGGTCGCCTTCAGCTTGACCAGGTGGTTGTCGATCGAGGGCTCGGTGGTTTCGTAGCTTTCTTCGGCAACGATCATCGTGGCGGCCTTGGCGCCAAGTCCGTCCTTCAGGCCCTTCACATAGTCTTTGCCGTAATCGTCGTTCTGATAGAGGATGACGATCTTGGCGTCCGGCTTCTCCTTCAGGAGCCACTTGGCGTAGATGCGCGATTCACTCTGGTAGTTGGGCTGCCAGCCCATGGTCCAGGGGAAGTCCTTCGGGTCGTTCCACTTGGTGGCGCCGGTCGCGACGAACAATTGCGGCACCTTCTTCGAGTTCATGTATTTGTGGATCGCCGAGTTCGGCGGCGTGCCCAGCGAATTGAAGATGAGCAACACCTCGTCGCTCTCGACCAGCTTGCGGGCCTGCTCGACGGTCTTCGGCGGCGAGTAGCCGTCGTCATAGGAGATGAAGTTGATCTTGCGGCCGTTGATGCCGCCGGCATCGTTGATCTTCTTGAAATAGGCGGCCTCGGTCTTGCCGATCACGCCATAGGCCGACGCGGGCCCGCTATAAGGCATGATATTGCCGATCTTTATTTCGGTGTCGGTGGCGCCGGTGTCGTATTTCTTCTGCGCGAGCGCGCCGGTCGAGGACGCGGCAAACAGGGCAAGTGCAGTGGAAGCTATGGCCAAACGGGTGGCGATAACGGGCATTACGTTCTCCCTTAAATAAATGTCGACGGTCATGTGTCGCGGCCTTCTTGAATGGAAAGCTCTTCGATTTGACGCGGAAACTACCATTTCGCCGGAACCGGCTCAACAAAAAGCCCCTGCGGCAAAGCCGCAAGGGCTGCATCTTTAGTAGTCAGCAGCGTTGAATAGTTAGCGGCCTTCGGTGTTAACCACCAACGTCCGAACTGACGACGTCGCCGAACCGCTCCCAGGTGTCGCCCTTCAGCCGCATCAGCTGCATCTGCGAAACCGGCGCGAAATCCGAGGCGCTGGTGTTGATCTTCACGCCCGGCAGCAGTCCCGCGACCGTGAAATCACGCAGGCTTGCCGCCTGCTTCATCACGTTGTCGCGTGTCAGATTGTTCCCGCATTGCTTCAGGACGTGGACCATGGTCTGGGCAACCGCATAACCATAGATCACGTTTGCGTCGGCGCGATTGGCTTCGGGATAGTATTTGTCCAGAAATGCGTTCCATCCCTTGATATCAGCATCGTCCTTCCATTGCGGATCGGTCGGGTCCTTGATCCAGGCCGAGGAAATGATGCCCTGCGAATTCTCGACGCCAGCCGGCCTGATGGTGGCGCTGATCGATGAACTGACGTTGTTGAGGAAGTGCTCCGGCTTCCACCCGATCTCGGCCGCCTTCTTGATGGCCTGGGCCGCGAACTTCGGTATCGCCACATCGAAGAACACGTCAGCGCCGCTCGCCTTCAGATTGACGATGTGCGAATCGATTGTCGGCTCGGTGGTTTCATAGCTTTCCTCGGCGATGATCATCGAGGCCGCCTTGGCGCCCAATCCGTCCTTCATGCCCTTCACATAATCCTTGCCGTAGTCGTCGTTCTGGTACAGCACGGCGATCTTGGCATCGGGCATGTTCTTGAGAATGTACTTGGCGTAGATCTGGCCTTCGCTCTGATAGTTGGGCTGGTAGCCCATGGTCCAGGGGAAATCCCTGGGGTCGTTCCACTTGGTGGCACCGGTCGCCACGAACAGCTGCGGCACCTTCTTGGAGTTCATGTATTTGTGGATTGCCGAGTTCGGCGGCGTGCCAAGCGAATTGAAGATGAGCAGCACCTCGTCGCTTTCCACCAGCTTGCGCGCCTGCTCCACCGTCTTCGGCGGCGAGTAGCCGTCGTCATAGGAGATGAAGTTGATCTTCCTCCCGTTGATGCCGCCTTCGGCGTTGATCTTGTTGAAGTAGGCGGCTTCGGTCTTGCCGATCACGCTGTAGTTGGACGCGGGCCCGCTATACGGCATGATATTGCCGAGCTTGATCTCGGTGTCGGTCGCGCCGATATCGTATCTGTTTTGGTCAGCGGCATTGACGCTTGTCGACGCAAGTATCGCGAGGGCAGCCGAGAACAGCCCCAATCGCAAATGGATGGCAGGCATCGTGATCTCCCTGGACCTGGTTGAATGTGTCAATGTTTTTGGATTGGGAGCACTTCGCGGCTCCTCGCAGCATTGAATACCTGTCCGGGATTCCCGGCAAGAAAAAGCCCTCCGCGAGGCACTCGCGGAGGGCGTTATTTAGTCGAACGGCTGCGAGCGTTAGTTGCTCAGCTCACCCGAGATGATGTCGCCGAACAGGTCCCATTTTTCACCTTTAAATCGCATCATCTGCAATTGCTCGATCGGAGCGAAGTCTGTCGGCGAAGTGTTGATCTTGATTCCCGGCAACAGCGTGTCGGGCTCGAAGTCCTTCAGGCTCGCCGCCTGCTTCATGACGTTCTCGCGGGTGAGGTCGTCGCCGCTCATCTGCAGCACCTTCACCAGCGTCTGCGCCACGCCATAACCGAAGACCACGGAGCCGTCGAGCCGGTTGCCTTCCGGATAATACTTGGCGAGGAAGTCGAGAAACTTCTTCATGCCGGGATCATTGTCCCACTGCGGATCGGCGCCGTCCTTGGCATAGGCCGCCGAAAGAATGCCTTGCGAGTTCTCGAAGCCGGCGGGCTTGATCACGCCGCCGACGGAGGCCGACACGTTGGAGACGATGTGCAGGGGATGCCAGTCGATCTCGGCGAGCTTCTTGATCGCTTGCGCCGCGAATTTCGGCGTCGTGATCGAGATGAACACGTCGGCGCCGGTCGCCTTCAGCTTGACGATATGGCCGTCGATCGAAGGCTCCGAGGTCTCGTAGCTCTCCTCCGAAACGATCATCGACGCCTTGGCGCCGAGCCCGTCCTTGAGGCCCTTGAGATAGTCCTTGCCGAAATCGTCGTTCTGGAAAAGCACGCCGATCTTGGCGTCCGGCTTCTCCTTCAAGAGGTACTTCGCATAGATGTGCGCTTCGCTCTGATAGGAGGGCTGCCAGCCCATGGTCCAGGGAAAGTCCTTCGGGTCGTTCCACTTGGTGGCGCCGGTCGCGACAAATAGCTGCGGCACCTTCTTGGCGTTGAGGTATTTCTGGATCGCCGAGTTCGAGGGCGTGCCGAGCGAGTTGAAGACCACCAGCACCTCGTCGCTTTCGACGAGCTTGCGCGCCTGTTCCACTGCCTTGGGCGGCGAGTAGCCGTCGTCATAGGAGACGAACTTGATCTTGCGGCCGTTGATGCCGCCTTCGGCGTTGATCTTGTCGAAATAGGCCTGCTCGGTCTTTCCGATCACGCCATAGGCCGAAGCGGGGCCGCTATAGGGCATGATGTTGCCGATCCTGATCTCGGTATCGCTGGCGCCGGTGTCGTATTTCTTCTGGGCAATTGCGCCCGAGGATGCGCAAACGATGGCGGCCGCCGCGAGCGCGGCGGTACGTAGACCTTTCGAAAGCATAGTATCTCCTGGTTGTTGCTCTTGGGTCTTCCGGCCTACCTCCTGACCCGGGCCGCCAGCTGCTGGCCGACGATGGCAATCTGCCTTGCGCCATGCGGGATCAGGAAGATGACCAGGAAGAGCAGTACGCCGAACACGGCACCGGAGAGACCCTTGGAGATGCTCTCCGCGATGTTCGGGACGAAGATGATGAACGCCGCGCCGACGATCGAGCCGGGCAGCCAGCCGACGCCGCCGACCACCATGCCGAGGAACAGCGCGATCGCGAAGTTGATGGTGTAGCTGTCGGGCGCCACGAACTGCACCGCGATGGCGCCCAGGCCCCCGGCGACGCCGGTGATCCCGGCGGAAACGCCGAATGCCAGCGTCTTGTACAGCGAGACGTTGACGCCCATGGCGGAGGCCGCGATCTCGTTGTCGCGGATCGCCATGAAGGCGCGCCCCGAGCGCGAGCGCAAAAGGTTGACCGAGAAGACGTAGATCGCGATCGAGATCACCAGCGTGAAGTAATAGAGCCACACGTCCTGCGACATCGGCAGGCCGAACGGCGCATCCGGCTTGGTCACCACCAGGCCCTGTACGCCGCCGGTCCAGTGCTCGAAGTAGCCGAGCTTCAACAGTTGCGGCATGGCGGTGGCGAGCGCAAACGTCGCCAGCGCCAGATAGACGCCCGACAGCCGCAGCGCGGGCTGGCCGAACAGGAAGCCGGCGCCGAAGCACAGGACGCCGGCGATCGGCAGGGTCAGCGCATAGTTGACGTTGAAATGCTCCATCAGGATCGCGGAGGTGTAGGCGCCGATGGCGTAGAACGCGCTCTGGCCGAGCGAGAATTGCCCGCTGCCGCCGGTCAGGATGTTCAGCGCCAGCACGGCCAGCGCGTAGATCAGGACCTGCGTCATCTGAAAGATGATGAAGTTTTTGACGACGAACGGCGTGAAGACCAGGAGCGCCAGCACCACCAGCGAGGTGCCTGCGCCCAGCGTCATGGCCCGCTTCGGAACGGCCTCGACCGCCTGACCTTCGGTGACGACTTCTTCGACGGCAGCGCTCATGATCAGACTCGCTTGACGATGGGCCGGCCGAACAGGCCGGCGGGTTTGACGACCAGCACGGTGACGATCAGCGCCAACGCGATCGGCAGCTTCAGCTCATTGCCGACGCCCGGAATGTAGGTCCCGACCAGATTCTCGAAGATGCCGACCAGGAAGCCGCCGACGACGGCGCCGAACGGACTGGTCAACCCGCCGAGCACGGCCGCGGCGAAGCCGTAGATCAGCACGCCCAGCATCATGTTCGGTTCAAGGAATACCACCGGCGCGATCATCATGCCGGCGACGGCGCCGATGGCGGCCGCCATGCCCCAGCCGAGCGCGATCATCCAGGAGGTGTTGATCCCGACCAGCCGTGCGGACTCGGGCAGCGAGGCGGCCGCCCGCATCGCCAGACCCATCCTTGTGTAACGAAAGAAGAAGTAGAGGCCGACCAGCATCAGCAGGGTGATGCCGATCATGCCCGCCTGGTGGGTCGAAATCAGCTGGCTGCCAAGGAACGGCGAGGAACCGAACGGCGTCGGATATTGTTTGATGGTGAAGTCCCAGATCAGGCCGGCGCAGCTGTTGATGATCGAATACAGCGCGATGAACCCGGCGACCTGTGTCAGGATCGGCGCCTTCGTGAGCGGCTTGAACAAGGCTCGTTCGATCGCAATGCCCCCGGCGAACGACAACGCCAGCGTCAGGATGAAGGCGATCCAGTAGGGAGCACCCCACTGCATCAGCTGCCAGGAGATGAAGGTCGAGAACATCGCCATTTCGCCCTGGGCGAAGTTCAGATGGTCGATCGCCTGGTAGATCATGACAACGGCGAGCGCCATGCAGGCATAGATCGCGCCGGTCGAGATGCCGGCCAGGATTTGGTTGGTGAAAAGCTCCATCGGCCTCGCGCTCCCTAAAGCACTATGAGTTCAGCTTGAACTGCAACGGCGTCGAAGGTCCACCTCTCCCTTTGGGAGAGGTCGCGCCGAAGGCGCGGGTGAGGGGTTACGGTCTCTCGCTGGAGCTGCGGCCCCTCACCCGATTTGCTGCGCAAATCCACCTCTTCCCAACGGGGAGAGGTGGACCGAATGCGCGGACAGATCGATTCCATCATCGTCAGTAACCCAGATAGGATTTGCGGACGTCTTCGTTGGCGGCGATTTCCTTCGCGCCACCGGACATCACGATACGGCCGGTCTCGATCACATAGGCCTGGTCGGCGAGCTCGAGCGCAAGCTGCGCGTTCTGCTCGACCACCAGGATGGTCACCTTGTCCTCGCGGTTGATCTTGCCGAGGATCTTGAAGAGGTCGCGCACGATCAGCGGCGCGAGGCCGAACGACGGCTCGTCCAGCAGCATCAGCCGCGGCCGCAGCATCAGCGCGCGTGCGACCGCGAGCATCTGCTGCTCGCCGCCCGAAAGCGTGCCGGCCTGCTGGGTGTGGCGCTCCTTCAGCACCGGGAAATGCTGATACATCCGCTCGATATCGGAGACGATGCCGGCCTTGTCGCGGCGACTGATGGCGCCGAGCTGGAGATTTTCTTCCACCGTCATGGCGGTGAAAGTGCCGCGGCCCTGCGGCACATGGGCAATCCCGAGCCGCACGACGTTTTCAGTGGAACGGCCGGAGAGCGGTGCGCCCTCGAACTCGATCGCGCCGGTCGAGCGCACCATGTTGCAGATCGCGCGCAGCGTCGTGGTCTTGCCGGCGCCGTTGGCGCCCAACAGCGTCGTGAGCGAGCCTTCGTTCAGCGAGAAGCTCAGGCCATGCAGCGCCTGCACCTGGCCGTAATAGGCGCGCAGGTCCTTGACGTTGAGCATCGCCGTCATTGGTCCTTGCTCCCCAGATAGGCCTTGATGACGTCGGGATCGGCCTGCACCTCGGCGGGCGTGCCTTCCGCGAGCTTGCGGCCGAAATTCAGCGCGACCACGTGGTCGGCGATCGACATCACGAGACCCATGTGATGCTCGACCAGCAGCACGGTGATCTTGCGGTCGTCGCGGATTTTCCGGATGAGGTCGCCGAGCACATGGACCTCTTCGTGATTGAGGCCGCCGGCTGGCTCGTCGAGCAGCAGGATCTTCGGTTCGGCGGCGAGCGCACGCGCGAGCTCGACGCGCTTCTGCGTGCCGAAGGGCAGGCCCGAGACCGTGGTGTGGGCCACGCTTTCCAGGTTGAGATATCCGAGGATCCCGTGAATCTTCTCGTTCATGGCTGCTTCGCCGCGGCGGATCCAGGCGAGCTTCAGCGAGTCCGAGATGATGTCGCTCGACGTGCGCGAGTGGGTGCCGACACGGACATTGTCGAGCACCGAGAGATTGGGAAACAGGGCTACATTCTGGAAGGTGCGGCCGATGCCGATCTCCGCGATCCGGTGCGGCGGCCTCTTCAGGATGCTCTCGCCTTCCATCAGGATGTCGCCGGAACTCGGCTGATAGAGCCGGCTCAGGCAATTGAAGAGGGTCGTCTTGCCGGCACCGTTCGGACCGATCAGGCCCAGGATCTGGCCTTGATGCATGTCAAAGGAAACACCGTTCAATGCGACGATGCCGCCAAACACGACGCTGACGTCGCGAACCGCGAGCAGGGGATCGCGTCCCTGCGCAAGCTGAGCCTGCGTCATGTCGTCTCGCCCAGCTCAATGAGCGCACAGGTGACACCGTGCGATGCAAGTCGCTGGTCGCGACATCTGAGGCTATCGGATCCCCTCGGCCACACGTGCAACTTTCCCTCCTGATCTGAATTTCTTGCTTTCTTCTTTTTTTGATTGTGTCGACAGCGGCGCCGTCCCGCCAAGGGCCGCTTCAATGTTCCTTACCATCGCCACGAGACGAGGTCCAATATCGTTGCGCAGCCGATCTTCCGTGAAGCGGAATGCCGGCGCGCCACAGTTGAACGCATAGGGACCCGTTCCGTCATTTAACTTTAGTGCTACGCCGACCGCCGCGACGTCGTCCTGCCAGTCGCCCGTCGACATCGTAAAGCCGTGTTTGGCCGCGGTTTCACCGGCGCGCTCGATGCCGTCGCGCAGCTTGGACCAGCGGCTGCCGTAATGTTCGCGCAGCTCGCGCAATAAAGCGGCACGGTCGTCCGGCGGCAGGGCCCAGATATAGGCTCGGCCCATGGCCGTGGTCGCGATCGGGATGCGGGAGCCGACATCCAGTTGAACGCCGAGCGTCAGGCCGTTCCGGCTTTGGCCAAAGTATATCATGCTGTGCCGGTCGCGCCCGCCGACTGCGACCGCGCCGCCGGTCTCGCGCATTACTTCCTCGCGGAACGGCTCGGACAAATGACGAACACCGAGATTGGCGAGTGCCGCATAGCCGAGCGCCATGGCCGAAGGCGCGAGCTGATACTTCTCAAACCGCGGAACCGGCGTAAGATAGCCGAGCTTGGTCAGCGTGTAGGTCAGCCGCGACACCGTTGGCTTCGGCAGGTTGGTTCGGGCCGCGATCTCCTGGTTGCCGAGCAGTCCGTCATTGGGCTGGAAGGCGCGCAGCACATCCAGGCCACGGGAAAGCGCCACGACGAAGTTGCGATCGGTCGCGCTTTTCTTGCCTGAACGTTTCATGCCTTGCTTGCGGACCATGCTTTTGCGGATCGTGCTCGTTGACAACCGACGTGCTTCAAAATAACCCTCGCTGTCAAGATGTGGAATTTAGTTTCGCAGTGCGAAATTGGTCGAAGGCGCAGCCGGTAAACGCAAGCCGGACAGCGCCTCAACGCAAATCAACAAGCAACGAAGAACAAACATCCCAAGAACGAACATCCAAGGAGCGTAGCGTGAACGAAGTGGTCAAGCTCGAACATCGCGACGTCATCGGCGTCGTCACCGTCAACAATCCCCCCGTCAACGCACTGAGCGCCACGGTCCGCGGCGGTATTCTGGAATGCATGAAGGCCGCCATCGCCGATCCCGAGATCAAGGGCATCGTCCTGACCTGCGGTGGCCGCACCTTCATTGCCGGCGCCGACATCACCGAGTTCGGCAAGCCGGCGAAGCCGCCCGGCCTCGCCGAGGTGCTGACCCTGATGGAGAACTCGCCGAAGCCGATCGTGGCCGCGATCCACGGCACCGCGCTCGGCGGCGGGCTGGAGGTCACGCTCGCCTGTCATTTCCGCGTCGCCGTCAAGGACGCGCGGCTTGGCCTGCCCGAAGTGAAGCTCGGTCTGTTGCCGGGCGCCGGCGGCACGCAGCGCCTGCCGCGCGCGGTGGGTCCCGAACTCGCGGTCAAGATGATCGTCGGCGGCGATCCGATCTCGGCTGCCGAGGCCTTGAAGAACGGCCTGATCGAGGAGATCGTCGACGGCCCGGCCTCCGGCGGTGAGGCGTTCTGCCGCAAGGTGATCGCGGAGAAGCGTCCGCTGCGCAAGCTGCGCGACGATGATTCAAAACTCGCGGCCGCGAAGGCCGACCGCTCGATCTTCACCAATGCGGTCGCCGCCATGACCAAACGTTCGCGGGGGCTGGAAGCCCCTTTCGCCGCGGCTGACGCGGTCGGCGCCGCGATCGATCTGCCGTTCGACGAGGGGTTGAAGAAGGAGCGCGAGGGCTTCCTCAAGCTCATGAATGGCGACCAGTCCAAGGCGCAGCGTTACGCCTTCTTCGCCGAGCGCGAGGCCAACAAGATCGCGGGTGTGCCCGAAGGCACCAAGCCGCGCAACGTCGAGCGCGTCGCCATCATCGGCGCCGGCACCATGGGGGGCGGCATCGCGATGTCCTTTGCCAATGCCGGCATCCCCGTCACGCTGATCGAGACCGGCGAGGAACAGCTCAAGCGCGGCATGAGCGTGATGCAGAAGAACTACGAGGCGACCGCGGCGCGTGGCGGCATCCCGGCGGATGCACCGGCCAAGCGCATGGCGCTGATCAACGGCGTTGTCGGGCTTGAGAATGTCAAGGACGCCGACCTCGTGATCGAGGCCGTGTTCGAGACCATGGCGGTGAAGAAGGAAGTGTTCGGCAAGCTCGACGAATATGCCAAGCCCGGCGCCGTGCTTGCTTCCAACACCTCCTATCTCAACATCGACGAGATCGCGAAATCCACGAAACGTCCGCAGGACGTGCTCGGCATGCACTTCTTCTCGCCGGCCAACGTCATGAA
Organism: Bradyrhizobium sp.; assembly: GCA_035568535.1. GTDB lineage: Bacteria > Pseudomonadota > Alphaproteobacteria > Rhizobiales > Xanthobacteraceae > Bradyrhizobium. The sequence goes on along the minus strand of DATMNV010000118.1, from coordinate 1,329 downwards.
GCTGTGCGAGATCGTGCGTGGCGCGAAGACCGCGCCGGATGCGCTGGTGACCGCGGTATCGACCGCGCGCAAGATCGCCAAGGTGCCGGCCGTGGTCGGCGTCTGCGACGGCTTTGTCGGCAACCGCATGCTGGCGCAGCGCGGCAAGCAGTCGGAGAAGCTGTTGTTCGAAGGCGCGCTGCCGCAGCAGGTCGACGCCGTGGTGACAAAATTCGGCATGCCGATGGGCCCGTTCGCGATGGGCGATCTCGCCGGCCTCGACATCGGCTGGCGCTCGCGCAAGGACCGCGGCATCAAGTCGGAAATCGCCGATGCGCTCTGCGAAGCCGGCCGCTTCGGCCAGAAGACCGGCAAGGGCTACTACAAATATGAAGGCGGCTCGCGCGCGCCGCTGCCCGACCCCGACGTCGAGAAGCTGATCGACGAGACGCTGACCCGGCTCGGCCGCAAGCGCCGCCAGGTCAGCGACGACGAGATCCTCGAGCGGATGATGTACCCGATGATCAACGAGGGTGCGCGCATCCTGGAGGAGGGCATCGCGGCGCGTCCGAGCGACATCGACGTGGTCTGGCTCTATGGCTACGGCTGGCCGATCTATCGCGGCGGTCCGATGTTCTGGGCCGACAGCGTGGGTCTGAAGCACATCGCCGATCGTCTCTCCTATTACGCCAGGGAGACCAACGATCCCTCGCTCGAGCCCGCCCCGCTGCTCAAGCGCTTGGCGGCCGAAGGCAAGACGTTTGCGTCGCTGGCGACCGAGAAGTCGAAAGCGGCGTGATGGTTCTTCACGCTAACTTTTGTCGCGTGAGCACGCTCTCTCCGTTCCCTCCCCCCTTGCGGGGGAGGAGAGCCCGCGCAGCGCTGCTCACCTCACGTCGATCTGAAACCAAATGACTCATCCCGGCGAACAGTTTTATCCGCAAGGCGTGCACTGGAACGATCCGATCGCGAGCGGCACGCTGCCCGACCTCTTATCGCAAGCGGCCTCCGACTACGCCACGCGGCCGGTGATCGAATTCCGCGACCGCCCGATCACCTATGCTGAACTTGAATCCCTGGTCGAGGTCGCGGCTTCCGCCTACCTCCGCGCCGGCTATGGCAAGGACACTTCCGTCGCGCTGTTCCTCGGCAACACGCCGGACCATCCGGTCAATTTCTTCGGCGCGCTGAAGGCAGGCGCGCGCATCGTGCATCTGTCGCCGCTCGACGGCGAGATTGCACTGTCGCACAAGCTTTCGGACTCGGGCGCGCGGGTGCTCATCACCAGCATCCTCTCGGCGCTGCTGCCGACCGCGCTGAAGTTCCTGGAGAAAGGCCTCCTCGACCGCC